>JAFGHS010000165.1 GCA_016930075.1 Deltaproteobacteria bacterium | reverse complement strand
TTCTTTCTTTCCCATTTATTTTTCTCCTTCCCGCCCTACACTAAACTATTGGGGGGAAAGTGTCTCACTTATATTGGCACAGAGGGGTATCTTCAGGAAGCCGGACACCGTTATTGAGAATATCGGGAAGGTATAATCCGGGGTCGGCCGACCGACGATGTATATCGCGCCGCCTTCTCGAAAGGGCGATGAATCAAATAATGTTTTTCCGTCAGGCAGGAAAGGAAGAAAGTCATCATGCAAAAAGAAGACAATGCACCGGGAGGATCGGACAAAACATTCGCCGCCGTATGCGGCCTTTATTGTGAGGCATGCTCTTTATTCATCGCCACCACGGAAGATCCGGCAAGGCTTGCCGCCATGGCGAGGCGATTTGAGGTATCAGAGGAAGCCGTCAAGTGTTACGGATGCCGGTCGTCCAAGAGGGGGCCTTATTGCCAGACATGCAAAATGTTCTCCTGCGCCGCCGGACGAGGCATCGATTTTTGCGTTGAATGCGCGGAGTATCCCTGCGATGATCTGAAGCAGTTTCAATCCGAACGGCCTCATCGGATCGACCTTTGGGATAGTCTGGAGCAAATCAGGGCGGTCAGTTATGAACGCTGGCTTACGGACATTCGGGAAGACTACACCTGCCCTCAATGTCGAACCGTCAACTCCGCCTACGATGCAAAGTGCAGGAAGTGCGGCAGCGAACCGAGCTGCAATTATGTGGCCAGGCACAAACAGGCCATTGAGCCGTATTTGAAGAGCAGATCATAAACATCGTCACGGAGCCGGGGATTTCCTTTCGGGCGGCCCACATAAATTCGGGAGGCAGGTTTTTGCCGGATGTACGCAATGATTCCGTGAGAACGCTAAGAGGCCTTTGCACCACTATGTAAAACCAACAATTCTGTCATTCCGTGCGAGCAAAACGCGACACGGAATCCAGTAATTTCAATAGCTTCCGGATACCGGCTTCCGCCGGTATGACGAATAGAGGGGTTGTGTAAAGGTCTCGCTAACACCATCGGCAATCCTTATGCTATGACAAAGGCGACGCCGGATTCTAAAATTCATAAACCGTGTGGAGGTGAAACACAATATGGCAGTGGATCAGAATATGGACAGCAGTCCGAACGTTGCGGTAGATCTGAAAAATGACTTGATTCCTCAATTAAAATCCATCGGCTCCAATCAAAGTAAATTCGGCTCTTTGGGGCTGCTCATCGTTACGGTGATCCTTTTTTTCAGCGCAGGCATCATCTCCATTAAATGGCAGGACATCCTCATCCTGATCGGCGTTCTTTTCTTTCATGAACTGGGACACCTGGCCGCCATGAAATTGCTTAAGTACAACGACGTAAAAATGTTTTTCATCCCTTTCGTCGGCGCCGCCGTGTCCGGCAAAAACCGGAATGAAACGGCCGCAAAAAGCTGCATCGTTTCATTGATGGGGCCTTTCCCCGGCATCATCGCCGGCATCGCTTTGTATATCCTTTTTACGCTGACAAAAAATTATTACGTCTTTAAGGCCGCGCAAATGATGCTGTTGTTAAACGCCTTGAATTTTCTGCCCATCATGCCTCTCGACGGCGGCAGATATATCGATGTCCTTTTCATCAATCGGAAATACTTTCGATTTTTCTTCGCATTGATGGGCGCCGCTATATTTTTTCTTCTTGCAGCCCTTGCGAAAGACATCATCATCGGCCTTTTGGGCGTTGTCACGCTCTATATCGCCTTTGCAAATTTCAAACTTCACGGCATATCGAATGACTTGAAATCCGAAGGCATCACGGCGGCGTCCGTTGATGAATTAATGGAAAATGAAAGCGCCATGCAGGTTGTCGTTGACAAGCTTAAGGATCGTTACCCCAGGCTCTTTACGCCAAAACTGATTTACCAGGGAATTTACAATCAATTGACGGCCATCGTAGACACCATCAAGTTCGTACCGGCAAAAGTATTGTCGAAGATTGTTCTGTTGGCGATGTATCTGGTTATGGTCTCCGTATCTGTCATAGCGGCTTTCTCTTTAATCGCAATCAATTATAGAGAAGTGCCGCGGGTAGAAAGAATCGACGGCAAACAGATTGTTATTGTGGAGCGCCACACTTTTGGGAAAAAGAACAACGAATGCCCCATAAATGATGACCTTTACTATCACGGCAAAGGAAAAGTCTTCGGGATGAATGGGCTGCTGTCAGCAGACACGTTCTACTACGAAAACGGCTATCGCACCGGGGAATGGATTATATTTGGCAACTCCGGCAATCCGATTGAAAAAAGAACGTACAATAGAGGTCAGTTGTTATCATTATCCAAACTGGAGGGCGGAAATTGGAAAACCACTGCTTACAAAGATCTCTCCTTCCTCCGGAGATGCGCCGAGGACATTCAGCAGTTATCGCAACCGTTTAAGTCGAACCACCGGCAATTTGTAAATTAGCAGGAAAAAAAGAAGGAGGCGTTATGAACATTTCCATTGAGTATTGTGTTGCCTGAAACTATCTTCCTCACGCTTCACGGGTGGAAGCGGAATTGAAGGCAAATTATCCCGACGTCAAAATCCTATTGATCCAGGGCGGCGGCGGAATCTTCGACGTCAAGTTAAACAACAGGCTGATCTATTCCAAACAAAACATGGCGAATCCTCGATTCCCCGATGACGGAGAAGTTGCAAAATTGATCCGGCAGGAGATGGGCTGACCTCTTTTTCAGAAGCCGGTTCCCGCAAAGATTTTTATCGGACCACGAAGGAAGGGCATAACATACGATCACTCAAATCACAGGCGTTATGCCCCTCTTTATCGCATGGCGGCGTACATAAGACGAGACCTTTGCACAACTCCTCTTTTCGTCATACCGGCGGAAGCCGGTATCCAGAAGCTATTGAAATTACGAGACCTTTGAATAATGCTCATTTCCTGTCATTTCGACCATAGGGAGAAATCTTATTGGTCTGAATTCGTTGAGATTTCTCGTCGCTACCACTCCTCGAAATGACAAATTCAAAGGTCTCATTACTGGATTACGTGTCGTGCTTTGCTTGCACGGAATGACAAAATGGCTGGTTTTACATAGTTGTGCAAAGGTCTCAAGACATGCATCGGACGGCTACACGTCTTTGATGTTTCGGTTTTTCTCAAACCGGGCTTCGTATTCGCCGAGCACACTTTCGGGCACATCTTTCAAGGTGACGCGGGCGCCCTGGCTGCGCAGGGTGTCCTGGAGCAGATTCACATCCAGTTTCCGCGGCGTCACATTCAGACGTGCGGCGAGGGCCGCCGCCGTTCCGGCCGCCTGGCCCGTACACATGCTTGGGGCGCAATACCGGTCGGCGGCGAAGGCGTAGAAATCCGCTGAAATGGTGGCCCCGGCAGCCAGCAGGTTGTCCGTCTCTTTGGACACGAGGCATCGGTAGGGAATATCGTGGGGCCGCACGACCTCATAGACATGTTCGCCGTCGGGGCCGTAGATGTCGGGACCCATATTGCTGACGGCGATGGAATCGTCGAACGCCCTGCCCGCGTAAATATCGTCTTCCGCCAGGACATATTCCCCCAGAATCCGGTGGGTATCCCGGAAGATGGGAATGGTCCACGTCTTTTCCACCGATGAATTCTCAAATCCCGGAATATTGCCCTTGATCAGTTTGAAGGCGGACCAGACCTGTTTTCGCAAATCGATTTCTCCTTCCGTCACGTCTTCAATCTTCCAGCCGTGGTGCCCATCGGCGAGAGGATAGTTGAAGCCTTCGATCATGGCAATGCCGGGCTTTCTTCCCGTATGGATGATCAGACTTTCGCGGTAGCCGTGGTAACGACCCTCGGCTTTGGCCTGCGTCACCAGGCTTCTTCCGCCGTAAAGGCCCGTCCATTCTTCGGGATGGTCTTTCTTGAATTTATCGAATCGCTCCTCATCGACGCCACTGATATAAAAGCGGCAGCCGAACCCCATGTGACGCCCTTTCTTCGGCCCGCGGCTGTGGCCGTCATCCAGGCAGGCCGCGCCGGATTTCCAGGCAATGTCGGCATTTCCCGTGGAATCCACAATGACCTTGCCTAAAATCGCATATCGCCCCTCGATGCACTCGATAAAGATGCCTTTGAGGGTGTTTCCTTCCTTAATCGCCCCGACACCCGTCGTATGATACAGGAGCTTCACGCCCGCCTCGGCCATCATGTCGTCGAGCATGGCTTTGTAGACCTCGCAGTCGAAATTGGTGGACGTAAAGGCGGCATGCCGCGTCTTTGCCGCAGCGTCCCTCTGAATGCCCCCGTCGGCCCGTAGCCGGGCGATGATGTCTGTGATAATGCCGCCCTGAATGGCCGGATCGAGGAGCGAAAAAGTGCTGCTCATGCTGTGGGTCTGCATCCCTCCCAAGGCGCCGAACTTTTCGACGACGACGGTCTGCGCGCCGTTGCGCGCCGCGGACAGGGACGCGGCAATCCCGGCAGGCCCGCCGCCGACAATAATAACATCCGCTTCAATAAAAACGGGAATATCCTTTTGCGGTTCCAATACGGTTTTCACTTGGTCCTCCTTGCAATTATTTTTAAACGGCATGAACCAAACGATGGGTGCGTCCATCAGCTTTTGACTTTTGCTTTTGAGTGTCTATCCTTGTTTTTCTCTTTTGTCAAATGAGGCAAGATCGTAAAAAGTCGTCACCCCGGCGAAAGCCGGGGTCTGGTGCTTTTGTAAACAATTGATATTTCTTGACATCGGCTTTCGCCGGTATGACATGGCCGGTGAATTATTGACTTCTTACGGGGTCATCAATTATTGAATTTACAGACATCCTTCATTGACCTTAAAAAAAATAAAAAAACCCTCTTTGAGCCTGGAGGAGCAATCATGCCTGATGAGATGACGGATTGCAGGACGGCGATCAAATTTCTTGACATTAAAGAAGGCCTTCCCCTATATTTCTGGGCGCTTGATAAGAAATAACGAGAGGTATCGCATGATGGAAAAAATCTTTACACCGGCCTCCATGACGAAAGACGACCTTGCGGCTCTTCAGCTTGCGGGCCTGAAATGGACCGTCAACCACGCCTATGCGGGATCGGAGTTCTATCGAAATAAATTGGCCGAAGCGGGCATCAGGCCGGATGACATCAAAACGCTTGACGACCTGAAGAGGCTGCCCTTCACGACCTCCCAGGATCTTCAGGAGAACTACCCCTACCCCCTCATCTCCGTCCCCTTTGAAGACGTGGTGCGGATGCACGCCTCCTCCGGTACGACGGGAAAAAGAAAAGTTCTGGTCTACACAGCCAAAGACATCGACGACTGGGCCAATATGTTTGCCCGCTGCTACGAAACGGCAGCGTTGACGAAAACCGACCGCGTCCAGATCTGCGTGGGATACGGCGTATGGACGGCAGGCGTGGGATTCCAACTCGGCTGCGAGCGGTTCGGCGCCTTCGCCATCCCCGCCGGGCCCGGCAACATCGACATGCAGTTGCAGTTTCTCGTCGATTTTCAGACCACCGTTATTTGCAGCACCGCCTCTATGGCCCTGCTTCTGGCAGAGGAAGTGCAGAGCCGGGGCCTCGTCGATCAGATCAACGTTAAAAAGGTCATCTTCGGCGCTGAACGCTCAAGCGACGCCCTGATGAAAAAGGTCAAGTCCCTCCTGGGGGCCGAGCATATTTTCGACATCCCCGGCCTCACGGAAATCTACGGGCCCGGGACGGGCCTTGATTGCATTCATCACGAGGGAATTCACTACTGGCCCGATTATTACATCCTCGAGATCCTCGATCCCGACACACTGGAGCCGGTCAAGGATGGCGAAGTGGGCGAGATGGTTTACACGACGTTGAAGAAGGAGGGAACGCCCATGATCCGCTACCGTTCCCGCGACCTGACCCGCCTCATCCCCGGCGACTGCCCCTGCGGTTCCCCTTTTCCACGGCACGACAAGATCATGGGCCGCTCCGACGACATGTTCATCGTCCGGGGCGTCAACATCTATCCCAGCCACATCGATGAGATTCTCTCCCGGCAGAAAGGCATCGGCAGTGAATTCCAGATCCATCTTGACCGCCTGGAAGACGGCAAGGATTATATGACCATCAAGATAGAGCGGGAAGAAGGCGGCGATGCGGGCAATGATCACGCCCTGGCCGCGACAATCGAACGAACCGTGCGCAAAGAGGCCCTCGTAAGCGGGAAGGTAGAGATTGTCGCCTATCAGGAACTCCCCCGAACGGAGCGGAAGTCGAAGCGCGTTTTTGATCACCGAAACTAAAATATAAAGACAGGCTCCGCTGCTGACGACAATGGGAGAACTTTGAATTTCTGTATTTTTTGTCATTGCGAGGCGCGGAGTGCCGTGGCAATCTCTTGTATTTCGAATGCTTATGAGATTGCTTCGCTTCGCTCGCAATGACAAAGCAGGCGTTTTTCAAAGGTCTCAAAGGGTAAGCACCCGGTAGATACGGGATCTTACCCTTTGCCGTTATTATCATACGGTTGGCGCGACATCCTTGTCGGTTGTATTTGATGAAAGACGGTGCAGGATCGTGACCATCGCAAAAAGGGTAAACATGAAAATGACGGGCACTTGATCCAGACCCGTTTCAAACTGGGCCTTTACAAAGTAGGCCATAAAAGCCGCAAGCAAACAGACGCCCCACTCCCGGACAACCGGATCGCGGCTTTTAATTGACAATGCGCACATCCTGGCAAATTGAATCAGGAGAAACACAAAGAGGCCCAGACCGACAAATCCCGTCCGGACGAGGACGCTCATCAATATATTGTGCGGGTGGGGGTCGATCGTAACGGATTTCCGCTCCGGCGGAAACCGGTTGACATAGTGACTCCAGAGTTCCCGGTTTTTCCATAGCTCCATGCCGTAGCCGATGCCTGTCAGAGGGTAGTCCTTGGCCATCTCAAAATACGTCCGCCAGATATTGAACCTTTCATTCTGAAGAATGCTGTTTTGGACGACATCGGTTTTTAAAAAGGATCTCACCGGAGACAAAACAACCACTGCGGCAATGACACAGATGAAAATAGCGACGGCCTTCTTTCTGATGGGAAACAAAATGCATAAAGCCAGCGTAAGACCCGCAACCGCCGCACGGGAATGCGTCAGAAATGTCGCCATGGTTGCAGACGTCAGCGATACGAGCAGCAGCAGCTTGCGCTCCCGCTGTGTTTGCTTTTCATAAAGCGTCAGCCCGATAATGATAGCCACTGCCGTGGAAAAACCGATATTGTTGACTTCCATTTCCTTGAAAAGCATCTGATCCGACATCAAATTGAAGCCCTGAATTCCATAAAAACATATCATGCCTCCCACAGAAAACAGGGTCAGGGATGCCACGATGATCCAGGACAACAACTCAAGTCCGTCCAGGGAATCGTAGTAGTGGACCAGAAGATAGTAAAGAGCAATATACCGGATCAGGTGGGCCAAATAATCATGAACGCTGTTCGGCTTGTCCACGGCAAAGAATAATCCGATGAAAGCCCAAAGCGCAAATAGTAAAAAAGGCAACGCCAGGGGCGATCGAAAAGACCATGTGACCCTTTTGGAAATAACAAGGAAGAGCGTTATGGCCAGGGCCGCGTAAAAGCAGAATTCCTTGATTGCCGTTGTATGGGGTATGGGGACGAAAAAAATGAATGCCCCGATAAGGATCATCGCCGTTTGGTGGAACAATACTGTCGTTCGATCCGCCACTTTTTTGCCCTTCAAATCCGCTTCCCGGTTCGCAGAGGCATCTGCTGCTTGCTGCATTTCAACCATTCCATTTAACCGTTAAGGCCATGACAACTCCTTTTATGACGGGGGACGCCCCTCTTTATCACCGGCACGTTGATTATCTCACATGATCTTATGACGCACAAGCGGCATCCTGCGGAAAACAAACCGCATCACGCCATGAATTCTTAAAATGTATACTTTATCCCGAACATGAATTGATAATTCATGATGCTGCCGAATTCCGTGTTCTGTCCTCCCGCATGAACCATTCCGGAAGAAAATAACTCCAGATGATCCCCCAGTGAGCATGACAGAAGCGAGAGAAATTGACCGGAGCCGTCATCAAAATTTTGCGTCCAGCGTACAGTCAGGTCGATTTTGTTTACGATGTTGCTCTGAGTATATTGCAGCATGGCAAAATTTTTTCGCAACAACCGGAGCCCCGGATCTATCGTCTGCCAAAGCGTCATCTTTCCTAATACCCCCGCCATTTCCTGCATATTGAAGGCCATGGCGCCTTTGCGTCTTAATTCGTAGTAAATGTCGGCTTCTTCTCTGCTGTAGCCCTCCGCATTGTAGACATATTCCAGTGAAAAAGTGCCGCTTGATTCCAGGGTGTAGGACGTGCCGATTAAAATAATCGGCTTCATCCCGGAATCTTCTCGATGGACTTTCTGCATCGAGGCCCCTAAATAAGAACCATCATTCCGGGGATACAATGCATTACTGCCTTGCATAAAGCTTCCCTCCCCGTAAAGAAGAATCGCATCGGAGACGGTCCATCCGCCGAATAATCCCAATGTGTGTTTGTGAGCTTTCCGGGAAAAAACGACGGATGCATAATACTCACGTTCCATGTAATCCACTTTCAGGGCGTATGTATTTTCAAAAGTTTCCGGACCGATGAGCTTGTTGCGGCCTTCATCCGTATTGACAATGAGGGACATGGCCCAGGAATTGCGGGGAATCCAGACAAGACGGCTAAAATCCATTCCCGCGACTTCCATATACGGATTGCTGCGGCCATTATCCCTGAAGAATGGATTGGAAGGGGAAAAAAGAAAAGAAGGACCCCATTGGAGATTTTCCCTGCCGTAAGAAATCAAAAGATTTTCCCGCACCTTCAGGCGCATCATCCACTCATTGACATACCATTCATCTTTCCAGCAGGTCCGGCCGCTTAGCGACCCTTCCTCCCATATTCTCAACGCGAGTTTTGCTCTCGGTTTGGCGGAAAGCTCCAAAATATTCCCATCCAGCCTGACGTCGGGCCTTAATTCCAGATCAGCGGTATAATGGGGAAGCTGTAAAAAGTTATTATCCGGATTTTGGCTGGACCTGGCCGGCTCCTGGATTACGCCGTAAGTCAGGAGACGTATATCTGCGGATGCGCGCTCCTTTATCATCCGGATGATTGAAGGCTTCGCGTCTTTTTCATCAGCGGCCTGTGCTGACGGCGGCCACCCCCCTGAAGAAAAGACCATCAATGAAAAGACAACGGCTGAAATCATGCGTCTTGAGAAATCATCGTTCATTGACAAATCCTATTTCATAAGCAGATTCAGATTAAAAAAAGCGTCGGGAACTTTTTTGAGTATGGGTTTTTGGTAAGACATTGTGGTCACATCTTCTTTGACAATGGCGCTGTTTACGGTCATCCGGGAAATAAATTCCCGCTCCCTCCCTTCCAGGGCAATGCTGTTTTGATATTCAAAGGTCGCTGTCTTAAACATCTTTCCGGATACGGTATAGAATTCGGCCTGCAGTCCGACAAGACGCTTTTTGGATATCCAGTATTTAATCCGGTCATAGGTGGCCCTGCTGTCCAACGCTTTTAAATCAAACAGATAACAAGTCTCTCCGTTGAATTGAACGTCGGCCGTCTGTGTGATGTTGTAATCCCCGGAATAATTGGTCGATGCGACATCGCCGTTGGAGACCATGCCCATAAGTTTTTGCCTGGGAGAAATAGGCACCGGCTTTGAAAGTCCCGGTTTGGCAAACCACATGTTGCGGTCGATCATCAACAATCGTTGACCTTTGACGTTGGCGGGATACAGAGTCTCGGCCAGTGAATGATAACCGCGCGCCGTCACCCGAATGGTCCTGACCTGTTCACGTCCGGCCTCCATAGACTCTATTTTGATGTCCCACTGAATCCCCTGAGCATTGCCGCGGGCTTCATCGGCTTTTTGCAGGACTTCTTTGGGACTCATCTGCGTCTGGCCCACAGAGACAAAAAAGCCCAGGCTAAATAAAAATAACCACCCCGACAATATCAAATAGTTTTTTAAAAATTGATGTTTCATCTGTTTTCTCCTTATGGGCTATACATGTCCCAGGGCATCCACAATATTTTTTTTAGCCGCCCGTCTTGCCGGAATGATCGCGGAAAACAGCGATAACACCACCAAACTTAACATCATCATCAACAGTGCCTGGGGAACGAAGTCCACGGTCAACGGTATGGAAATGGAAATGCCCGGAGGCGTATATTGAGGGGGAAACTGCCGAATGAACGCCCAAACGCATACAAATAATATGAATCCCATGATGCTGCCCAGGACGCCCAGCAGTGCTCCCTCGATGGAAAAAAGCAGCGACACTCCCCTGCGCTTTAAGCCTAATGCCCTGAGAGTGCCGATTTCCCTCGTCCGCTCCATGATGGACATGCTCATCGTGTTAACCGTGGTCATGATGACAATCACCAGAACGATGGAGAAAAGGAAAAAGAATATCGTGTCGAGCATGATTTTGCTCTTGAAATACATGACGGATAATTCTTGCCATGTTTTTATCTCACAATCGATGCCCGCGGCGACCAATTTTTTTGAAAGATGGGTCCTCATCTGTTCCGTCATTCGCCAGTCTTTAAGCAACACCACAATACGTTCCGTTGACTGTGTATCAAGGAGAGACTGGGCAAAAGCATAGGTGAAACGCATAAATTTGTCGTTGGAAAAATCGGACCCCGTATCATAGACACCCATGACCTGCATGTCCAATGCGTTCATTTGTCCGGTCAGCGTCGTGGCCATGACCACGCCGTCTTGACCGGGCGGGAGGTTTAGATATCGTGACAGGTCCTTTGCCACGACCACGCCATATTCCTTTTGGTTGTCCAATTCTTTTCCATGAACCGGTTTGACGTCGCTCCAATCCCCTTTAATTATTTTTTCATCTTTTGGGACAACACCCTGGGCGATAAAGACGGTTGAGACGGTTCCGTTGGTCACCATCCCTGTCACCTGGATTTGCGGTGTGGTCAAAATGACGTTTTTTTCTTCTCTTACCAGTTTGATGATTTTCTCTGTATCCTCTTTGGAGAACATATATTTCTCGGGTTCCAGCTTGCCTTTTTCATTCCATCCGGCTTTGTTGATTCGTAAATGTCCCAAACCTTCAACCTGTACAGCCATTATCCTGAAACCTTCATAGATGTTGTGGATATAACCGTAAAACAGATTAATGGCCGCAAAACCCACGCCGATGGCCACCATGGTAACGAAGGACCGGCGCTTATTCCTGATGATATTTCTGATGGCGAGTTTGATCCATTTGATCATGGCTTTGCGCCTCCATCGACGATGGCGCCGTCTTCCAGCCGTACGTGACGTTTGACGCGATCCAGCAGTCTTTGATCGTGAGTGGAAAAAATGAAGGTGATTCCGTCCTTTTCATTGAGTTCACGCATTAGATCAATGATCATGCGGGCGGTAGCTGAATCCAGATTAGCCGTCGGCTCGTCGGCAATCACCAGCGAGGGGTTGTTTACCAGCGACCGGGCGATGGACACCCTTTGCTGCTCCCCGCCGGACATTTTTGCCGGACGATGGTGGATCAGGTCGCTCAGGCCCACTTCCGCGAGGCAGTCGAGAGCTTGAATTTTCGCCTCCCTGGCCGATGCGCCTTTAATCTGCAAGGGCAGCATGACATTCTCCAAAGCGGATAGAACAGGAACGAGATTGAAGCCCTGAAAAATATATCCGATGGTTTCATTGCGAAGATCACTGCGCTGATTGTCCGTCAGGGAGCGGACATTCCTGCCGGCAATGATGAGTTCGCCTGACGTCGGTTCATCAACAGCGCCGATCAGATTGAGCAGGGTGGTTTTGCCGGAACCGGACGGCCCCCATATCGCCACAAACTCGTGCTGCTCGATCTCCAGATCGATTCCCCGCAGAGCCTGAACAATGGTTTCACCCAAATGATAATCTTTGGTGATATTTCTCATTTCAATCAAAGCCATGGACTTACTCCTGCAAGTAGTTCCGGACACAGGACGCTGCCCGTCATCCCATCAAGCCGGTGTGATCCTGTCATCGTGGATCTGTTCCGCAACATAAGCGGCAAAAGGCTGTCAGGCTTTCGGGGAAACCGCACACTTTACCGAGTCATATACTGCACTGGAGATGGAAATGCAAACCGGCGCGAGGAAAAGGGTTTTGAAATGCAGCCGCCCTATAGCATGATCAGGACTCTCTCTATCAACACTTTCCCGATGAAGTCTTCAACAAGGCTTTTATCCGGACAGTTATTGCGAAAAACGTCCTTGGGATTGAATGCCGGAAGAAAGACGGACTTTCCCGCAGGCGGCGGGAGAAAAGCCTGATAACTGCAATCTTTCCATTGAAGCCACTTGAGCGACTTGTCTTCAAGAGGCACGGAAAACCGATAGATAATCTCTTCCGGCCCGTTGTCTTTATCCATCGCTGTAATACGGGCCGTCATGCCGGTCACATGGAATTCCTGCTGAACGTCCATCGGATCCTCGTCAAGGGATCGGAAAAGACGGCCGCAAAATCCATGAAAGAGTCCTCCCGGAATTCTCACCCGAATGGTGTTTTCATCGATCCGGTAAATCTCAACAGACGTATGAGCACTGGAAAGAACCCGCATCGCCGCCGGCAATGCCTTCCCTTCGATGGTCCCGATGGCCCAGACAAGCAGAGGGGAAATCTCGAAGGGCGAATTGATTATGATGAGTTCCTGTTTCGCTATTTCCGGTTGGTCAAGGATATGTCCGGCGGCAGCCGCATAGGGGCTGCCGAAGGGTTTCATGGAATATGTGCTGTACAACATCACCGGCGGGGAAAGACCAAGGCGGACCACAACCAGGAAAATAATTATGATGAAGGCGGGAATGCGCCAAAGACGCGAAGCAGGCAAAACGCCGTCGTTTCGCACAAGATGCGTCACGCACTGAGCCATGAGGCCCATCGCCCCAATCCCGATAAAGAGAAGCAACCGGCTCATGGGATAGGTAGCCGCCACCGGCAGAATGGACAGGACCATACCTGTCAGCCAAAAACGGGCGACCCGGTCTTTTCGGATCAAAGGGATCAAGATAAAGGCCGCCAGAAGGATATGGATCACGGCCCTGAAAAAAGCTTCCCGTTCAGTGATCAAGACCCCTAAAACATCCAACGGGATGTGTGACCACAGCTCCAGAAGCAGCATAGGAGCCCGCGCCATCAAGGCATGGGCGAATGCCGCCGGGGCGCTCAGGGGATCAATATAGAATCCGGATCCGTGGGTGCCGTAGCCGAGGTATCGGTAGGCAAGGCCCCAGGAAAGAAACACGACGGCACAGGGCCACAACGCCCACAGTCGCTGCGACAGGGGCAACGGGTTCGTCGTGCCGGCCGTCGGTTGACGATCAAGAAAAAGGGCATAGGCAAAAAGATAAGCGCCGACGGCAGCGGCCATCTCCCCGGCAAGCAGGGCCAGGGCCAGATATGCAGGGCACAGGATGCCGTGTCGTTTTTGGCCATCCCGGCGCCATTTGTCATAGGACAGAAGGCAGAGAATGCCGAAAAACGTCGACAGCAAGGCATACCGATTTGCCAGCCATGCCGCCGGAAGAGCGTGGGAATGATCGACGGCATAGAAGAGGGCCGCCAACCCCGCGGCGACGGTAACGCCCATATAACGCCGATACAGGGCCGTGGCGACGGCCGCCAAGGCGCCATACCAGATCAGGCTGTGAAGATGCATCAGAGAAGGCCAGTCAGGCCACAGTTTATAATCCATCCACATCAACAGGGCGCTCAAAGGCCGGAGAAAAGAAATACGAATATCCGAAGGCGCCCACCAGGGAAGAATCCCCATGTCTCTGGCAAGATCATTGAGTTGCTGGTCGCCCTGCAGGACAGAATAGACATCCAAAAAACCGAAAGGGCCCGGATGAAGTTTGCCGAGGCCGAGCATGATCATGCGATGGCCATAGTCATCGACCTGAAAGCCGATCCATAAAGCAGGCAGGGTAAAAATCACGGCGACAAGCGAAAGGTGAAGGGCCAGCCGCGGGTGCGTAAGCCCGCGCCTCAGCATATTCAAAAACCGGGGGCTCCCTGTCTTTTTTTCATCCGACACAGATATGGAAGAACAGCCCATTGTTTATCTCCGTCCGCTGGTGAATAAGCGGATGAATAAGATCAAATCAATCATATGTTTAACGGGAACCGGCATGGATTGCGGGATTTTCTTATTCCAGGTCTAATGGAAATCAAGAGGTCTGATTTCCTGTGTTTTTCATTGTCTGGTTCCTGCAATCGAACAATCCATCGATGGTTGCTATGGAATAGGGAAGATTTGCATTCACAGGGATGGGCCGGATGTATTTTTCCCGGAAGGACGCCGTTTGCATACGGCATTTCGTGCAATGCCGTTTATAGGCTGAATGTTCAATCACCTTCCGCCAGAGATTTTCTATGGACTCCGACCGGACGTTTCCAAAAGACAGGGGGGTAAAATCACAGGGGGTGAACTCGCCGTCAGGCGTGATGTGGAACTGAAGGTGGCCGGCAAGGCAGCCGATGAGGATGGCCATGCCGTTTCGGGTGTTGGTCCACGATTGGGTAACAATCCGGAGGCGGCCGGCGTAACGGCGGTTAAGTTCTTTCGCTTCTTTGCAAATGGCCCGGTGACTTTCTGCAGTTAAAAGAAATTCTTCATTTTGAATCAGCTGCCCTGTAGGAATGACATCAAAGACGCTGATTTCATGGACCCCCCACTCGGCTGCCAGGGCTGTAAGCTTGCTCAGTTTTTTGTCGCGCACCGATTCATTGGTCGCGTAAGTGGAAAGACAGACGGCAAGCCCCGCCCGAATGGCGTTTCGAACGCCCTCTCTGACGGTCTGGAACAATCCGGACCTGCCGCGGAGTCGATCATGCTCTTCAGGATCGGGTGAATCAAGACTGATGAAAACAGCCGTAAGGCCGGCCTCTTTCAACGAGGCCGCTCTCCGTTCATCCAAAGCCAGGGCATTGGTGAATACAAGGGCAACGGCTTCCTCTTCGGAAACGTCGGAAACCATTTCTTCAAGGTCTTTCCGCAGAAGGGGCTCTCCTCCGGTAAATGTAATGTTTGTCACGCCCAAGTCAACGCTTTCCCGGATGATTCTGCCGATCTCCTCGCGCGAAAGATCGGATCCGACAGGGCCGGCCGAGGCGGCGCTGCAGTGAACGCAATTCAACTGACACCGGCTGGTAACGGCAAGCGTGACGGCGAGGGGACGGGTTTCTTTGAAAAGCCAGTTTCTAAGAACGGTTTCCATATGATGCACATGGGCCTGACTTGGGATAGGGGGGACATAGAGGGAATAGATATTGCCGTCCTGTCTTAGCATGACGGGTTTGACGTCATTCCTGTTAAAATACGCAAAATACAGTTTGAGAAACGGGCCGGACAGCAAGGCCTTAAAGCCCCATCCTCCCCGGACGGTTGTCCTGAGTTTGTCGTTGATATTTTCAACCTCAAAAGAAAAATCTTTCAGATGAGGAATGTTCGGAAAAGTGTAATTTAAACGCATATTTTCAGGACTCCTCTTTATGCCCCGGCTAAGGCTCACATTGCCGGGGACACACGGCGTCCCCAATGCCCCCGATGCATGGATATTGATGTGGAGTATATGAAGAGAAAAATAAGATATGTCAAGGTGATTTCGAGGGCAAAGCCGGCAACAGGCGGATAGAAACGAAAAGAAAACGTCAACTGTGAAGAAAAAACGGAAAATTAAGGGGACCGTATCCTGTTTGCGTTGAGTGAACATAAATTAAAGATAAGCAGGCTACAGACCATGGAAGACAGCGCCCTTAAAACTTCTGTCCGATGGAGAAATAGACCGTCCCACGCCTGCCCCACCTCCGCTGATCCGCCCAGGAACATTTGCAGCTTTAGATTGCCCAGTCCGACGCGACTTTTATGAGGCTCAATCCCTCTTTTACCCGGCCAGCGGCAGGGCTTACGGCCTGTCTGCTTGCTTGTCCTACGCTTAAAAATTGGTGTTGCCATCAATCCTCCAAGGACTCGCTACCTGGTGGACGGCCTGCCTTCCGGAATGGGATTCCCACCCATTTGATTACACGACCTTGCCCGGCCGCACAGGTGTTATGTCCCCCGAATTAAGAATTATTTTTCAAAACAGCTTGACACAAAAGGGCCTGTTCGGTATGTATGGTGCGAAGCGCGTTGGATGCTGTCACTATCATGTAAAAAACAAGATTAACAACTCCGGCCCGTTGTTCATGAGAAGATAACGATCACAAGCATCTCCAACACGGCACGTCATGACGACATCGGGCAGTTTGTATCGGGTTTGTTAATTCGTTAACCAGTCAACCTTGTAACTTAATTTCAGAAACCCAAGACAATTTAAGCAAACGTCGGTTGTATCGAGACCTTTTGACATTTCAACCTTACAAAAATACGTAGGCCATAAATGAACCCCATATCCCGGCCATTTTTACAAAGCAATGATGATTCAAAATATCATAAGTCATATCGGATATTTAAAAAAAGGTTGCTGAACATAAATGAAGAGGGGGGTAAGACATGAAAAAAAGATTGAAACACGTTGTTGGGACCATGATGGCGGCAGGAGCCATTGTATTTGGTTTGCTCAGTGCCGGCGTGAATACGGCGCAAGCGCAAAAAATACAGTATGGCGGAACTTTCACATTCACGGATATGTATCCCCAGATTAATCCCATGTCCTGGGACTCCGTCGACTGGAATTGGCGCCACGGATACGATACGGGCTATTACATTGAGCATCTCCTGATGGGCGATCTCCAGAAAGGACCCAGAGGGACCAAGCAATATAAGTTTCAAAACAGCGGGTGCTATATCCCGCCTGGCGCTGTGCGGGGTGAACTTGCGGAGCGGTGGGAGGTGAAGCAGAACCCCCTGAGCATCGTGTTTTATCTCCGCAAAGGCGTCATGTGGCAGGATAAGCCGGGGGTGATGAAAGCCCGTGAGTTCGTTGCCGACGACGTGGTTTACGCCATCAACCGCTTAAAAACATCCCGCAAAGCAATCCCTGCCTTTCTGGATTTTATCGACCGGATGGAGGCAAAGGACAAACATACCGTTATCGCACACTTGAAAGAGTGGAACTCCGACTGGGGATATTACCTGGGCTGGGGATACTACGATGCAATTCAGGCGCCGGAGCAGGAAAAAGCGGAGGGCGGCCCCGGAAGATGGCAGAATGCTGCCGGCACCGGTCCTTTTATGATTGAAGAATACAAACCCGCCCACTCGATGACATATAAGAGAAATCCGAATTATTGGGATTCCGACATCATCAACAAACAGAAATATCAACTGCCCTTTGTCGACAGGGTCGTCTCAATGCTCATGAAGGACGAATCAACGATACTGACGGCCCTCCGGACAGGTAAGCTGGATATGATGACGCAAATGGGCTGGCGCCAGATGCAGGAAATGAAGAAAACGACGCCGGAGCTCATCTGGACAAAGAATCTGACGATCAATGCCAGCATGATCGCCCTCAGGATGGACAAGAAGCCGTTCACTCATGTCCGTGTGAGGCGGGCCCTCAATATGGCCATAGACAGAAAGGCCTTGGCCACCACATTCGCCGGCGGTGAAGTGCAGTATGTGAACGTTCCCTTTCCGTACACCTCTACATCCGTTTACACACCCTTAGAGCAACTGCCTCCCGCGGCGAAGGAGTTGTTTGTTTATGATCCGGAGAAGGCTAAGAAACTGCTGGCCGAAGCCGGGTATCCCAACGGGTTCAGCTTCAAGTGTCAATACGGCGGCTCCGGTTCGGAAGCCATCGATTATCTGTCCATGATCGCCGCCATGCTGGCGAAGGTCGGCGTTACCATGGAGCTCAACGTCATGGACTACTCCTCCGGGTTGAGCAGGATGACGAGGAAGCTCCACGATGAAGCAATGATGTATACAACGGACCACGCAACGCCGCTGGCGATAATCCGCAGGGCCTTCATGACGGGGCAGACCTGGAACGCCTCCATGATGGATGATGAGCGTGTGAACAGTACCTGGAAACGCCTCACGACGGATACCAAACTGACGCAGAAACAGGTTGATGCGGAGCTGAAAGCGCTGGGCGTCTATATTATGGAGCAGGCGCCGGGCATCTTGCTGTCCGGCGGATACGGCTACTCCGCCCGGTGGCCCTGGGTAAAAAACTACTACGGTGAACTGAGGGTCGGGGCGCATCGCATGGGTCCCATTATCGCCCGTATCTGGATCGACCAGGAACTGAAGAAGAAAATGGGGTATTAAACCTTTAGAAAAACAGTGAAGCGAGGCCGGTAACGAGTCTGTTTTCGCAAAATCGCCGGCCTCGCCGCTGTTATAAATAGCCCTTCGCTTTGAGCAGTTCCGCGCTCAGAATCGCTCCTCCCGCGGCGCCCCTTACGGTGTTGTGCGACAGTCCCACAAAGCGCAGGTCAAAAACGGGGCATTCCCGCAGACGCCCGACGGAAACGGCCATGGCGCCCCAGGCGTCGCGATCCATGCGCGGCTGGGGACGGTCCGGCTCTTCCCGGTAAATAATGGCCTCTTTCGGCGCCGTGGGGAGATTGAGCTTCTGGGGCTCCCCGGCAAAGTTTATCCAGAGCTTCTTCACCTCGTCAAGGGACGGCTTAGCCCCTTTGAATTTCAGACTGACACAGGCCATGTGACCGTCGATCACGGCAACGCGGTTGCAATGGGCCGCGATTTTGATGGTCTTTTCCAGTATAATCCTGCCGTTTTTGAGCTTGCCTAAAATCCGGAGGGGCTCCTGCTCCGATTTTTCTTCTTCGCCTCCAATGTAGGGAACGACATTATCGATCATCTTCATGGACGCCGGCCCTGGATAACCGGCGCCGGAAACGGCCTGCATGGTCGAGACGATAACGGCCTCGATCTTATAACCCGCCTCGATGAGGGCAAACATCGGCGTGACATAACTCTGGATGCTGCAATTGGGCTTAACGGCAATCAGCCCTTTTCCCCAGCCCCGCTTCTCCCGTTGAGTATCGATCAGCTCAATATGGCCCGGATTCACCTCCGGGATGATCATGGGGACATCGGGCGTGCTCCGGTGGGCAGAGTTGTTCGACACGACCGGGATGCCCGCCGCCGCATAGGCCTCTTCCAGCTTCCGTATGGCATCCTTCTCGAGTTCCACAGCGGAAAAGACAAGGTCGCACTTCCCCTTCGCCGAACCGACGGCATTGGCGTCTTCGACGACGAGGCCGCGGATTTGCTCGGGAATCGGTTCCGCCATCAGCCAGCGCCCGGCAACGGCTTCTTCATATCTCTTGCCTGCCGAACGCGGCGAGGCGGCCACATACTTCACATCAAACCAGGGATGATTTTTCAGCAACCGGAGATAATTCTGTCCGACCATTCCTGTTGCACCGATAACGCCGACTTTCATTCTTTTCATGACCTTCACTCCTTGCCTACGATAAAATTCAAACACCATTGGCCATTTGCAGACGGCCGTAAATGTCGTTAAATATCCATAAAACGGATCATGGCAGCTTTGTAAAAAACCTCTCCGTGCGGGGCCGGTAATGCCGTTCATAATCGAGGGAAATCACAATGGCAATGGCCCGGCCCAGTATCCTTTCGCGATCAACAAATCCGAAATACCGGGAATCCTGGCTGTTGTCCCGGTTGTCGCCCATCATGAAATACTTTCCCTCCGGCACATCTACAGGATCGAAGGATCGGATGGACTGTTGATCAGGCGTAATGATCATCGGATGCCTCCGCCCGTCCAAATCCTCCATAAAATATTGATAGTCGCTCCCCTGCAGCGTTGATATTTTCTCATACTTCTTCTGAAGAAGCGGCTCATACTCAATGGCTTTCCCATTGATCATCAGCACATTGTCCTTCATCTCTATCCGGTCTCCGGGAAGGCCGATGACGCGTTTTACAAGACTCTTGCCGTCAACGGACGATTTAAACACCACGATATGCCCTCTTTGGGGATCAGCCCAGCGCCCGACATGAATCGTCGTATAGGGCACCTTCAGGTCGTAGGCCAGCTTGTTGGTGAAGATGCGATCCCCTTCCACAATATTGGGCTTCATCGATCCTGTGGGCACAACATACCAGTCGGCAAGGGACGATTTGATGGACGTTGCAATCAAAAGGGCAATCAGGATCGTCCCCACCCATCCCCTGAGAAACCCTGACATTTTTTGTTTTAAATCAATGCTCATGGCTTTCTTCCGACAATAATACCAACCACCCGAATTTCAATGCAATTTTGATTGAATTTTGATTGCGTTCATAACATAACCTGGAGTGACTGTAAAGGAGATTAGATTTATTTGACTCCCGTCATTATTTCCGCTATTGATAACAAACCACAAAAAAGGAGTCTTTCGAGATGTTAAATGTCCTTTTGATCGGAAACGGGGCGAGAGAGCATGCCATCGCCGAGGCCGTGAGGAGGTCCAAACAGGCCCGTTTGTTCTCATTCATGAAGGGGAACAATCCGGGCATTGCCCTGCTGTCGGAAGCGGTGAAGATCGGAAGCTACAACGATATGGAAGCCGTCATACGGTTTGCCGAGACGCACAACTGCACCTTTGCCGTCATCGGGCCGGAAGACCCGCTCGGAAACGGCATCGTCGATGCCCTCAGGGAGGCACGCATCCCATCTTTTGGTCCAACAAAGTCTCTGGCCCGTCTGGAGACCTCAAAATCTTTCACCAGAGAGCTTCTCGAAAAATACGGCATTCCCGGCAATCCTGTCTTCCGGACTTTTTCCTCTCTCGAAGGGGTTGAACCGTTTCTCAATCAATTAGACGGCATCGTCATCAAGCCGGACGGCCTGACGGGCGGGAAAGGCGTCATGGTCCAGGGTGATCACTTTCAAACCAAACAGGAAGCCCTCAATTATTGCCGTAATACCTTACCGGGACATGCAAGCGTCACCATCGAAGAGAAACTCGAAGGGGAAGAATTCTCCCTCCAATGCATCTGCGACGGCAAAACGGTCTGCGCCACGCCTGCCGTTCAGGACCACAAAAGACGCTTCGTGGACGACAAGGGCCCCAACACGGGCGGCATGGGCTCCTATTCCTGCGAAGACCACCTGCTGCCGTTTTTAAAAAGCCGGGATATTGCCGACGCCCTCGCCATTACGGAGAAAGTGGCGGAGGCCCTTTACCGGGAGACGGGCGAATATTACAAAGGCATTATGTACGGCGGGTTTATGGCGACAAAAAAGGGCGTCAAACTCATCGAATACAACGCCCGTTTCGCCGATCCTGAGGCGATGAACATTCTTCCCCTTTTAAAGACGGATTTCTGCGCCGTTTGCCAGGCCGTCATCGATGGAACGCTGGATCAGCTCAAAGTCGAATTCGAGAAAAAAGCAACCGTCTGCAAATACCTGGTTCCCGCCGGATACGGCCTGCCGGCCGATCATCCCGACGCCAAGTCGGCATCGGCAAAGATTTCCGTAGGCGGCGTTGGAACGGCTCGACTCTATTACGCCTCCGTCGATCAGCGGCCGGACGGCCTTTATATGACAACGTCGCGGGCCATCGCCATGGTGGGCATCGCAGCGAATCTGCCCGACGCCGAAAAAATCGCCCAGAACGCTGTAGCCGCCGTCAAGGGCCCCGTCGATCACCGGCCCGACATCGGCACGGAAGCCCTGCTTCATAAAAGAATCATGCATATGAAGGCGATCAGAGGCGAATAACATCAAATAACCGACCCCGGCCGGCGACAGCATTGATCTTCACCGGCCTCCGGCATTTTATCACCAAGGAATTTACATATGACAAAGAAAAAAGAACCCATCGTCAGCGTCGTCATGGGCAGCGACTCGGATCTCCCCGTCATGATGGAAGCCGTCAATATCTTGAAGATGTTTCATATTCCCCATGAGGTCTATCTGACGTCGGCCCACCGGGCGCCCGAAAGGACGGCATTATTTGCCAAAACCGCCCAAAAGCGGGGCGTCAAAATCATCATCGTCGGGGCCGGAGCGGCGGCCCATCTGGCCGGCGTCATTGCCTCGCAAACGCCGCTCCCCGTCATCGGCGTTCCCCTTGACGCCACCACGCTGGGCGGTCTGGATGCCCTCCTGTCCACCCTCCAGATGCCGGGCGGCATTCCCGTTGCAACCATGGCCGTCGGGAAGGCGGGGGCAAAAAACGCGGCCCTCTTTGCTGTCCGCATGCTGGCCTTAAACGATATAAAGCTCGGCAAGGAACTGGCGGCGTATATCGAAAACATGGCCGGGGACGTGTTGAAAAAACAAGAAAAGATACAAAATGCCCTGCATCCTGAAAATTGATCCTGAAAAACCGGACGCCGCGGCCATTGAAGAGGCTATCCGCATCCTCAAGGCCGGCGGCGTCATCGCCTACCCCACGGAAACCTTCTACGGCCTGGGCGGCGATGCCCGGAACGAAGAAGCGGTTGAAAAAATATATCGGATCAAGGGACGGTCGTTTACATCCCCCCTGTCCGTTATTGTCGGAACCGTTGACGGCGCCCTTAGCCTTGTTCAGGAGATCACCTCCCCGGGCTGCCGACTGATCGAAAAGTTCTGGCCCGGCCCTCTGACCCTGGTCTTTCATGCAGCAGCCGCCGTTTCACCCCGACTGACCGCCCATACGGGGAAAATCGGCATCCGCATGTCGAGCCACCCCCTGGCCGCCCTCATCGCCGGCCGGTTATCCGGCCCCGTGACAGCCACCAGCGCCAACTTAAGCGGCGGGAAGGAATGCCTTTCGGCTGACGACGTTGTTCGATGCCTGGGAGACAGGCCGGATGCCGTCATCGACGCCGGACCGGCAGCGGGCGGCAAAGGGTCAACGATCCTCGATTTGACCGTCCATCCGCCAACACTCCTCCGGGAAGGCATCATCCCTTTTGCCGATATCAAGACAGTCCTTCACGGCGGGGAATAAAATAATTGACAATTACCCGCAAAAAAATGTTATCTTTCCCACACTAAATCATCAGCTTTTAGTGTTTTGCAGCTTTGCATGGAGGATTGGATGAAAGAAGGCATCAGTCATAAAATGTTATCAATGCTGTGCGTCTTCACGGCATGGACGTGCATTGGAATAGGCGGCGAAAGCCGTGTTTTCGCTGTTGAAAAAAACATCTATCAGGAGATCAAGACATTCAATGAAGTCCTTAATGTCGTGGAAAGACATTATGTCGAAAAGGTCGATCCGCAAACCCTGATCCAGGGAGCCATCGACGGGATGATGAAATCCCTCGATCCCCACAGCGCCTTTATGACCGCAGATGTCTATCAGGAGCTGGAAGTGGACACAAAAGGCAGCTTCGGCGGCATCGGAACGGAAATCACGATCTTAAAAGACGTCCTCACCGTCGTCGCGCCCATTGAAGACACACCAGCCTTTCATGCGGGCATCAAAGCGGGAGATCAGATTATCCGGATCGACGGCAAGTCGACAAAAGACATCAATATCATCGAAGCGGTTAAAAAGCTGCGGGGGCCAAAGGATACGAAAGTCACCCTGACCATCATGCGGGAAAACGCCGCCAAGCCCCTGGAATTTACCATCACCCGCACAATCATTAACATCAGGAGCGTCAGAAGCAAGGTTTATGACGACCATATCGGATATATCAGGGTGTCCTCCTTCCAGGAAAGAACGGGCGACGATTTGAAAAATGCCGTTATCGACATGAATGCGAAAGCAAAGCCCCTGAAGGGTCTTATCCTTGATCTGCGCAATAACCCGGGCGGCCTTTTAACCCAGGCCGTCGAGGTGTCCGACGCCTTTATGACATCGGGTTTGATCGTCTCCACCAAAGGTCGGCAAAAGAGCTCGGAAACGAAATTTTCTGCCAGGGATGACGGATATGAGCCCGCCTGCCCGATCATCGTCCTGGTCAACGAGGGCACGGCCAGCGCATCGGAAATCGTGTCCGGCGCGCTCCAGGATAATCGCAGGGGCATCGTTTTAGGCGCCAAAACATTCGGCAAAGGCTCGGTGCAAACCGTCATCCCCCTGGAAGACGGCACGGCTCTGAAGTTGACGACGGCAAAATATTACACCCCCAGAGGAAGGTCCATTCAGGCAGAGGGCATCGTCCCCGATATTGTTATTAAACAGGCAAATAACGCCATTGATAAGGACACGCCGGGGCAGGTCATCAGGGAAAAAGACCTGGAAGGACACATCAAAAAAGAACAGACCAAAGAACGGGAAGATCAGCCGAAAAAGGAACTTGATGATTTGCAGTCGGATAATCAGTTAAAAAGCGCCATAGACATCCTGAAAAGCTGGGAGATTTTCAAAAAAGTGTCTTTCTCGGATGTCGATACACCTTCAACCAACAGAAACAAGATGCAGAGCAAAAACAGCACCGTGAAATAGCCGTCAAGCATGAAAAAAAGAAGAAACAACGTTTTGACGATCATCATGATCGCCGGAACGCTTATCGCCATAGCAACCTTTTTTTATATATGGAATTATGAACCCGGCATTGATCCGGACTCCGGGAAAGAGAAGGGGGAAAAGACGCGTACAAAGGAGGACACGGCCAAAGGCAGAACAGCCCGGCCGCACGCCTCCTATAAAGAAAAACAGGCCGTCGGCAGGAATAAAATCGGAAAACCGTCGCACGATAGTCAGGGAATCGCCGTCATCATCGACGATATCGGCGGCGATCTCGAATCGTTGGAGGAGCTCTTGGCGATCCCGGCCCCTATCTCATTTGCCGTTCTTCCCCATTTAGCCCATTCCGTAGAAGCGGCCATATTGATTCACAAAGCCGGGAGAGACGTCCTGCTGCACCTGCCCATGGAACCTCATCATTATCCCCAGGCAAATCCCGGCGAGGGAGCCCTCTTTGTCCGCATGAGCCGTGAGGAAATCAGGAGGCAGGTGGATGCCGACATCGAGGCGGTCCCCTATATATGCGGCGTCAATAACCACATGGGCTCTCTGTTTATGGAAAACGAAAGCAAGCTGGCCGTTGTCTTTGAACAGCTAAAAAAGAGCGGCCTTTTTTTCGTAGACAGCAAAACAACGCCGTCAAACAAGGCTGAGGAACTGGCCGCACAAATGGACATCCCCTTCGCCCAGAGGAGCGGCTTCATCGACAATGACAACAACTATCCGTCGTCGTTGGAAAGGATCTTTGAAGCCGCAGAGGCCGCACAAACGGGAACCGGCGAAAATATCGTAATCATCGGTCATCCCTACGCCGATACGATCAAGGCCTTGAAAAAGGCCGTCCCGCTCATGAAAGCCCGGGGCGTTGATGTGGTGCCCATATCGAAATTGGTCAGGGGTCAGGAGGCCGGTAGCGGAGGCCAGGGATCGGGAAGCAGATAGCGGGAAGCAGGAAAAATATAACGGCTATGAGACATTGTTTTAATAAAATAGGCATATTGATTCTCCTGACCTGTTTGGTCGGGGGGTGCGCTATTTTCACCAGGGATGAAAATAAACGTGATCTTGACGATCGGGGAACCCATTCCCTGTCTTCCACATACCATTACTCCACGTCGGTCATGTTAAACCTCCGGGGATATACGAAAGAGGCAACGCTGGAACTGGAAAAAGCCCTCGGATTCGACCCCGCTTCCGCCTACCTTACCCAAGAACTTGCCTCGCTGTATGCACGGCAGGGCGAGATTAAAAAAGCTGTCGACCTTTGCGAAAAATACCTGGCCGGCGCATCAGGTGATGTGGATATGCACCTCCTTTTGGGCAGTTTATATCTGACTGCAAAAGAATATGAACGGGCCTTGACATCGTTCGAACAGGCCGCCCTTATGGAGCCGGACAACGCCACGGTCTATTTGTATCTGGGATCAACCTATGCCGATACGAAATCCTATGAAAAAGCCGTGGCGGCCTTTCAAAAAATGACCGGCATCAATCCCGGTCATGTGACCGGTCATTATTATCTGGCAAAGCTCTATAGCGATATGAACCGGATTGACGAGTTGGAACGGGAACTCAACATAATCCTTTCCATTCAACCGACCCATGAAGCGGCAACGGCCGATTTGGCGGCCCTTTATGAACGGCGGAAACAACCCGATAAAGCGATTGAACTGTATCGGAACTACATCCGGCAGGCCCCCTCCCGTCTCCACATGAAACTGAGGCTGGGACAGCTTTATGTGAAAGAACAGCGTTTCGAGGAAGCGGAAAAGGAATTTCAGGATATCCTCCGTTTTGATGAGGATAATCGGGAAGCGAGGGTCTCGCTGGGGCTTTTGTACCTGGACGGGGGGCAAACAGACCAGGCGATTACGGCCTTCTCGTCTTTGCTCCATGAATTTCCTGCGGACCAGCGGATCAGATACCTGTTGGGCATATCCTACGAAGAAAACAAATCCCATGCAAAAGCCCTGGATATTTTCCGGGCTATTCCGCCGGATTCCGATTTTTATGCCGAAGGGCTTCTGCGCATGGGAATCATCCTGAAAAAAGAAGGCCATATCTCTTCTGCCTTAGAAACGGCGGAAAAAGCCCTCCTGAAAAAAAATGACGCCGCCCCCTTATACATGTTCCTTGCTTCTCTTTATGAAGAACTCCAGCGCATCACGGACGCCGAGGCCGTGTTAAAAAAGGGCATCGGCGCGGCGCCCTCGCAGCAGACGGACCTTTATTACAGCCTGGGCGTCCTGTACGAAAAAACAGGACGACCGGATGACGGCATTGAAGCCATGCGGAAAGTCCTGCAGATTAACCCCGACCATGCCGATGCCCTGAATTTTATCGGCTATACTTATGCAGATCGGGGAATCCGGCTTGATGAAGCCGAAGGGCTGATTAAAAAAGCCCTGGAATTGAAGCCCGGCAACGCCTATATCATCGACTCCCTGGGGTGGGTTTACTTCCGGAAGAACAAACTTGACGAGGCCATCAAATACCTGAAGGAAGCATCTGAAAGCATGCCGGATGATCCGGCCATTGCCGGACATCTCGGCGATGTCTATCGGCAGGCCGAACAAACGGCCGAGGCTATCCGGCATTATGAACGCGCCCTGAAACTAAATCCGGAAAATAAATCGCTTATCAGAAAGATCGAGGAAATCCGTAAAACATCTCCATAAGATATAACAAGCAGCATCCCAAAAGGAAATTGCCCCTGCTATGAATGTCTTCCCTCAAAAAAACCCGATGCAAAAAATTCTTGCCCCTGTGATATGCTGCTTTATCGTCTGTTTCCTGTCGGCCTGCGCCGCCCGGCAAAGACCCATGCCGGAACCGGCGGACAGGGAAGCGGAATCCCTGATGGAAAAGATCCGGATGGACAGCCGCAACCCGGACAGTATGCAGGCCATGGCAAATCTCGACATCAGCGTCTCGGGCAGACGCTATCCCATGCGGCTTGCCCTGGTGCTGAAAAAACCGCAAAGCCTGAGAGCCGAATCCATCCCCTTTTTCGGAACGCCCGATTTTTTCCTTACGGTCAATGACCGGCAAATGAAGGCTTTTTTACCGAACAACAACCTGTTCTACATGGGGAAGCCGACGGATAGAAATATTGAGGCGTTCTTTCCGCTTAAGCTCCCCGTCGAAGATCTCGCGGCCCTTTTAATGGGCGCCGCACCCGCCGCGGCAAAGGGGCAACAATTTCGCATGGGGCCGATGGAAGGTGATTTTTCCCGTATCGATATTGTGGAAGAAGGCGTCAAAAAGAAAACCCTTTTTATCGATTCCGCAAATAACCGTATCGTAAAGACGCTGATCTACAGCGACTATGGAAATCCTCTTTACTCCTTTTATTATCAGGAATTCAGCCCCGTCAATCCGGGAATCCCCATGAAGATTCATATCGTCCTGGAGAGGGATAACGCGAACATCACCATTCGTTATGAAGATATTGCCTATCCCGTCGAAATGAATGAAGCCGTCTTCGACCTGGATATTCCCGCAGGCATCGGACCTACATACCTGGATTAAAAAAACCCCCCGGAACAATGTCGCTCCGGGGGGTTTTAAAAAGCCTCTTTAGACACTCTAATTGATCTGGAGAAGATTTTCCCGCGCAATCCTTGCCTGATTCGTATTGGGGAAATCCTTAATCACTTGTTGCAAAATCAGCTTTGCGCTGGCTTTATCACCAAGTTTTAAAAACGAAAGCCCTTGCTTCATCAGGGCATAAGAAACCTTGTCGCCCTCAGGATAGCTTTTAATCACCTTTTCATATTCGAGGATGGCCTTTTCATAATTTTTTTCAAAATAGAAACTCTCGCCTGTCCAAAATTGGGCATCATCTGAATGTTCCGTATTGGGAAATTGCTTCAAAAAAGCTTGAAAATCCGTCCTTGCTTTTTCGTACTTACCTTCTTTGAAGGCGTCATAAGCATCGGCATAAAGAGAGTTTTTATCCGTCTTCCCCTTTGCCCCTCCGTTTTGATCGCCGCTTCTTTCAGTTTTATCGCCGGCATCTTTTTTCTCCCCGATATCGAGGAAATTCTCAATGAAATTGACTTTGAATAAAACCTTGTCTATTTTTTCTTTGTTTTCTTCGTTTCTTTGATTTGCCTTGGCCGTCGCCTGCGACAGAGACATGCGGAGATCTTCTATCTGTCCGCTGAGATGCTGGATCTGTTCCTTTAGAGCAGTAACATCCGCGCCGCTGTCCGCCTGGTTTCTCCTCAAAACGGCAATGGCCGCCTCATTACTTTTTCTGTCTTTTACGACCTCCACCGCAACGTTTTCCTGCGCGGCTTTAACTTGCACAAGCTTCTCGTTCAAAGCAGCGACTCTATCATCGGTTCCCGCTATTTTTTGACTAAGGTTGCGATTGAGCACATTCAAATCGTCCGTCGATGCGCAGCCCAAAAAAGATCCCATGAGTAGGAGCGACGCCAAAAGAGGCCAAATCAGTAATCTTTTCAAGATTTAAAACCTCCTGAACAGTTTAAAATCTATCTGGTCAAGATGGGCACAAACTCGGCGCGTCTGTTTTTCGCCCACGCCGCTTCCGTGCTTTCCGGATCCAGGGGAATTTCTTTACCGTAACTTAAGGTTGTCAATCTTGCCTCGTCAATGCCGAGTTTAACAAGATACTTCATGGCTTCCTCAGCGCGCCTCTGGCCTAAGGCCATGTTGTACTCGGCCGTTCCCCGCTCATCGCAGTGCCCTTCAACGCGAAGTATATATTTGGGATTGTTTTTCAGAAAATCAAAGATCTTGTTGAGAATGACACGGCTTTCGGGTTTCAAATCATACTTGTCATAATCAAAGTGAATGAGTTCAAATGACGGCCCCGCGGCAATAACTTCTCTTGCCGGCGCTGCAATTTTTTTCTCAACTTCTCTTTCCGGGGCCTGCTCCGCAGGTTTGGCAACCCTTTGCGCGTCGGGCTGCGCCGATGTCGTCTCAGCCGCCGATACGGATTTCTCCGGCGCTATGGCTTCAGCATCCTTGATGGTTGATTTTTTTGCACAACCTGATACGAAAAGACACGAAAAGCAAAAAACGAAAACCACCATTAAAACCATTATTGCGTTTTTTTTCATTGTTCTTCTCCTTTCCAATTAAATGGATGACGGGGTTAAGACGATCTGTAAGTTATATTAAACGCAATTGACTAAATCACACTATCCATAAAAAGGTCAATAAAAAAATGCCGAAAAATATACAATCCGTCACACAATCAATACGTTAAATGTTCAGGCAATTTTGCGGATATCCGTAATCACTTCCGGCTGCTTCGGCGGCTTGACGAAAGGCAGGATCGCGGAAGAGACGACAAGCAAAACGGCAAACAGAACGAACGCGGAAATGTATTGACCCGTCGTGTCGTATACCCAACCCGCATAAATCGGCGCCGCCACGCCGACAGGCGTCAGAAAAAACATGGAGGTGCCCCGGATGAGGCCGAAGGCCTTGCGGCCGAAATAGCGCGCCGTGATGGAGGGATTCAGCGTAATGCCGGCCCCCATGCCGATGCCGTAGAGGATAAACCAGACATAAATCATGGCCACGGTTTGATGGAACAGGAAAATGATCAAACCGACGGCTTGCAGGAAGTACGCACCCGCCATGGCGTAACGCAACTGTTTTATATCCAGACGATCGGCGATCACCCCGCCGATATACCGGGACGGAATGCTGGCGCCGATCATGATGGCCATCATTGTGGCGGCCATAACGGTGCTGATCCCTCGATCCATCAGGAAAGGAATGCAGTGGATATTGATGGCCGGCGCGACCAGACCATAAACCGCCATGACGAGGATAAGCAACCAGTAAGCCGGCGCCTTCATGGCCTGCCGCAGGGTAAACTCAACTTCCTGCACCTCGGCGGCATATTCCACGCCCTTGTTGATCATACTGTCCTGATCCTGCTCATGATGGGCGTCTTCCTCCTTCATTTTTGCCCCATCGGGAAGCATCCCGTAATATTCCGGGCGGTGCGACTTGATCCAGAACCACACCATGGGCAACCCGACAACGCCCAGGACGACGCCGCCGATGACGCAGGCCATGCGCCAGCCGACCACCGTAATGAGCCAGGCCACCAGGGGCAGGATCAGAACGCCGGAAAGGCCGGAAAAAACCCATTTGATGCTCAGGGCAACGCCCCGCTTCTTCACAAACCAGTTGGATATGGCCGTATCCAATGGTACGGCCAGCGCCGTGTTAAGGCCTGTTCCAAACAACAGGCCCCAAACGAGGTAAAAAGACCAGAGGGAATGGATATAATACATCAAACAAAGACTGATGCTGGCGACAAATATGCCGATAAAAACGATCCACCGGGGACCGAACTTGTCGGCTACCCAGCCCGCGATGGGCGCCTCGAACCCGCCTTCGAACCGGCCGATGCTGGCGGCAACGGAGGTCAGAGCCCGGCTGAAGCCGAGCTCCGTCGAGATGGGAAGAAACAGAGCAGAGATGCCGTAGGCATAATACCCAAAACCCCAGAGGGATAAAAGACCGCTTGCCAGAACGGTCCACCAGCCGAAAAATATTTTAGGCCCTTTAATTTGTGCTGCCATAACCGATATAATTTAACCTCTCTTTGATAACGGAATCCTTACACAGGCATTAATCAATAATGATGATAACGTAAAAAGTCGCAACGCACCGTTCATGTCATTTCGACCCCGCATTTTGCGGGGGAGAAATCCTGAAGTCATTAAAGATTTCTCGTCGTCCCGCTTCAGCGGGACTCCTCGAAATGACAGAATTCGACTTTTTACGAAGGTGTTCATAACGGCTGATGTAACAAACAACCGCGCATTGTAATAATCTGTCGGAAGATGAAACGACAACGACTTGAGCGGAATCCTTCATTGCCCTGCGTTGATTTTTCCATCCCAAACCTGCTTTTCCAGCCAGGCAACCCACTGATCGATGCCTTCCCCCGTCTTGCAGGACACTTCGAAGACGGCGATGTCCCGGTTGAGCTGGGAAACGGCTTCGCGGATGTTTTCCACCTTGCAGTCCACATAGGGCAGGAGATCGATCTTGTTGATGACAAGGGCGCTGCTTTCCTGAAACATGAGGGGATATTTGAGCGGTTTGTCGTCCCCTTCGGTGACGGACAGGATCATGGCCTTCATATTCTCCCCCACCTTGAATTCGGCGGGGCAGACCAGATTGCCGACATTTTCCACAATCAGCAAATCGAGGGCCGACAGGTCGAACTGATTCATGGCTTCGCGGATCATGTTGCCGTCCAGATGGCAGGCGCCGTCCGTGTTGATCTGGGTCACGGCCACGCCTTTTTTGGCAATCCGCTCGGCGTCGAAGCTGCACTGGATATCGCCTTCGATGACGCCGATATCGAGCTTATCTTTCAACCTTTCGATCGTTTGCTCCAACAGGCTTGTCTTCCCCGCCCCGGGAGAGGACATGAGGTTGATGACAAACAGGTTGCTGCGATCGAATATCTCCCGATTCTGCTTCGCAATCCTGTCGTTGACTTCCAATATATTCCGAACAACCGGTATTTTCACTATTTCCTCCTATTTCATGCCACGTCCCGGGCTGCGGGACAGCCCAAACATGTCCTCCCCGCCCCTTGAACCCTTGGCCCCTCGAATCCTCAATCCCTTTTCTTATCTACTCATCCATCACCTCAATGGATTCAATCTTTAATTCACGGCCGAAGATGATGTCCGGATCGGGACCCTCGCAGTAAGGGCATTTGAACGTGATCCCTTCGGACGTAAACTCCTGATCACAATTCCGGCACCGATACGTCACGGGGACCATCCTGATATTCAATTCGGCGCCCGCCAGCTTGTGATCCGCCGTCAATATGTCAAAGCACATCCGCATCTGTTCGGGAACGATGGCGGACATCCGGCCGACGGCCAGGTGGATGGCTTTGAGTTTCTCGACGCCGTGCCTGTCCATCTCCTGCAGCACAATATCAATGACGCTCTGAACGATGGCCATTTCATGCATGTTATGTATCCTGCATGATGATGTCCTTCTTGCGAAGGTCGGCCATTTCCGCATCGCTCAAACCGAGAATGCCCTGCAGGACGTATTTATTGTGCTCTCCCAGCAGAGGCGCATGGCCCGACGGCAGTTCCAGGTCGCTGAGCAGCCAGGGCGGCCTGACCATACGCAGCTCGCCCAGTTCGGGATGCTCGATTTTTGCGAAGAAATTCCGCGCCTGCAAATGCCGGTCCGCATAAATATCTTTGCCGTCTCTCGACGGCGCGGCGGCGACCCCAGCCTCACACAGCTCATGAAACATCCAGTCCCGGTCGCGCTCACGGGTCCACGCCGTGATGATCCCATCCAACGCCTTTTCATTCTTCTTCCGTGACGGCATATCGACAAAACGGGGGTCTTGGGCCAGTTCAGGCTTTTCCATGACCTTCGCCAGGGCATCGAACTCCTCGTCCGTGTGCACCTCGATGGCCAGCCACCGGTCGACGCCCCAGCACGGATACAGATTATGGGGCGCATACTCGGGATGGTGGTTTCCCATGCGCTCCGGTATTTTGGACGTCATCAAATAACCCAGCAACTGCTCGCCGATCACGGAACTGCAACATTCGCACTGGCCGTAATCGATAAACTGCCCTTCCCCCGTGTTTATACGGTGATGAACGGCGGCCAGGGCCGCAAACGCCGTCGTCATGGCGTTTAAAATGTCGGCATCCCCTCCCGTGCCGTGGGTGGGATGATCTTCGGGATGCCCCGATATATAGCTCAACCCGCCGATGCTCTGATGGATGGTGGCAAAACCGAGATAATTGGACTCCGGCCCTTCATGTCCCCTGCCGGATGAGGAAATGACGATGATGTCTTCCTTGATTTTGCGTAAATCTTCATAGCCCAGACCCATCTTGATCATGGCGTCGGGCCGCATATTGTCGATGACGATGTCGCTGGCAGCCGCCAGGCGCTTGGCCAGGGCGATGCCTTCGGGATTGCTCAAATCGAGGGTGACGCCCTTCTTGTCACGGTTTAAGGTATTGAACGCAATGCCCTGATTCTGTGGGAGCATGATCGGCGCCGGTTCGTACCGGGGCCAGATGACGGATCGGCGCATCAAATCGGTCCGCCTGTGCCCCTCGACCTTGATGACCTCAGCCCCAAGGTTGGCAAGCACCATGGTGGCGTAAGGACCCGCCCATACCCAGCAGAATTCGAGAACCCGTATTCCTTCAAGCGGAAGTTTCCGGCTCGTCGCCGGAGGGGTTTTGCGGCCTTTCATTCCTTCTTTGACGGAAGAACCGACGACGTCGCGGAATACCTCTTCGTTGTGCTGGCCCAGAAGCGGGGCCGGCCGGCTGACCTTGGGTTTCGATTTCGACATCTTATAGGGCCATCCGGCGTATCGGTATTTGCCCGCGACGGGATGGTCCACCTCGACGAAGTAATCCCGCGCCTGATACTGCTGATAGTTCATGACCTCTTCGGCCGTGTTGAGCGGCCCGACGGGGATCGCCACCTGGGCGATCTTGTGATAGATGTCCTGTTTCTTCTGTTGGCGCATCCAGCCTTCCATCTGGGGCGCAATGTCCATCATGTGATTGGCCCGCCAGACCATATCATCCCACATGTCGCTTGCCAGCCAGTCCGGTTTGCCGATCAGCTCGCGGAGGGCCCGGAAGTGATGATCGTCGGCGGCGCCTAAAATGATATACCCGTCGCTCGTCTCCATCCGGCCCATGGCGGGAGGACGGTCCGGTACGCGGCACCAGGTGTTGTCGTTATAGCGCATACCGTGCAGAATAGGGGCCAGGAGGCTCACCATGACTTCCTGCAGAGCAATATCGACCATATGCCCCCTGCCCGTCTTCTTTTTCCCCAGCACCAGGGCCATGGCCGTGAGGGCGGCGGACACGCCGCCGTGGTAGCCCACCTGATACCCGCCGAACTTCACGGGGGGAAACGACAAATCATACGAACGGACAGGCATCAGATTCCCTTCGCCGCCCGCGTGAGTCAGCGTCAATTCATCGCCCTTGACATGAGCGCGCGGGCCCGTCCGTCCGTAAGGCGTAATCGAGATATAAATAAGTCCGGGGTTTAATTTCTGGAGACTGTCCCAGCCCAGGCCGAGATTCTCAAAGTAGTCGCAGGGATTGTTGTCGATAAAGACATCCGCCCACTGGAGCAGCTTTTTGAATGCCTCCAGACCCTCACTTTTCTTGATATCAAGGGTAACGCCCCGCTTGCTCGTGTTATTGTAGAGATAAAGCGCGCTTTTTTCCGGATTCTTCTCATCGCCGGGAAAGGGTCCGCAGCGCCGGGAAGGATCACCTTCCGGCGGCTCAACCTTAATGACATCGGCGCCGAAATCCGCAAACAGTTTTCCGCAATAGGGACCGGAGACCATTGTGGCGTACTCGACAACCTTGACCCCGTCCAAAGCTCCTTTAAACATGAAAACCTACCTCCTTATACGATCGCCGGCACGGCCCGGCGCAAGTTCATACATTGCCCCACCGGCAGTCATGAGTGATAAAATAAACGGTATTGTCCGCAAAGACGTGATTTAGTATACGCATCCCGAAAAATTGTCAATACATTGATGAGAGCATCGTTTGGCCGACCGTTCAACCATCATCTGGTCGCTTCAGCGGGGAGACCAGGAGGGGCTGACATAACCTTCTTTCCCTCCGAAAAGGACTCTTTTGTTCGTTCCATTGGCATTGATGACGCAGATCGTCTGCCTTTTGCCCGCTTTCTGACTAAAGGCCACGTATCTGCCGTCGGGAGACCAGGAAGGCGATTCGCAATCGCCGTTTTCACGGGTGAGCGGCGCCGGCTCCGATCCGTCTTCCTTCATCGTAAAAATCTGGAACCGGCCGTCGCTTCTGCCGATATAGGCAATCCGGCCTCCTTTCGGCGACCAGGCGGGGGCTGTATTGTAGTTGCCCTCATAACTGATTCTGTTCACATTGCCGCCATCGGCGTCCATCACATATATCTGCGGCGAACCGGAGCGGTTCGAAACGAAGGCGATTTTTTTGCCGTCAGGCGACCAGGACGGCGACACGTCAATGGCATAATTCTGCGTCAGTCTTTGCAGTCTGCGTGATGCCATATCCATGGCGTATATTTCCTCATTTCCATCCCTGCTTAAGGTCATTAAGAGCTTCCCCCCGTCCGGGGACCAATAGCCGGAAAGATTCAATCCTCTAAAACCGGCAAGTTTGCTTATCCGGCTGTTTGACAAATCCATAAGATAAAGGTCCGAATTCCCGTCTTTGAAAGAGGTGAATGACAGATGCCGGCCGTCGGGAGACCAGCGGGGGGATATCATAAGGGCATTATGATTCGTCACCCGCGTCAGAGATGATCCGTCAAAAGCAATTGTATATATATCCGATTTATCACCCTTTTTCATAACAAAGGCAATCCTGGAGTCAAAAATTCCCTTTTCCCCCGTCAGGGCGTAAAGCACCTCATCGGCAAATTTTTTGATAACGGCTACTCTGTCTTCATATCCCGCCGTATATCTTTTTCCGACAAGAATCTCGCCCTTGACGACATCGTAAAGACGAAACTCCGCCACAAGGTCTTTCTTATTTAAACTGAATCCGCCCTTGATCAGATACTCCGCGCCGATGGCCGACCAATCGGGAAAGCTGACCGCTTCCGGGTATTGTGCGCTCTGCGTCGGGCTTTCGAGAAAGGCCTTTTTATCAATGATGTTAAAAAACCCCGCAATGTTGAGCAGATTGCCGAGGCTATCGGAAAACCAGGCGGCCAGCTTCTCCGTGTCCGGGCCTTCATTGATCTTCTTAAAATCCGTTATGGCAATGGGATACTTGTGAAAGGCCGGCGAATCGATATCCAGATACACCCGGCCGTAAGCGCTGAAGCTGCTCAGCAGAAAAACCCCTATGGCCGCCATAAACCAAATCAAGCGATTAAAACGATGCATTTATTTATTGAGCTCCTGTGAATGAAAGCGTATGCCCAGATCCACACTGCTTTCGCCGATCTCCGCGGGCAAGGGAGGAAACGGGCTTGCTTTTCTGACGGCCCGCATCGCCGACTCGTCAAAAAAACGATTGCCCGAACGCTTCTCGAATTGCAGCTCCGTTGCCGTCCCGTTCTTCAATATCGTGACATGTATAATAGCGAGATAATTTTCTTTCTGCGACAGGCCCGGTGGAAAAGCCCACTGGCCCCTGATCCTCGACCAGATTTCCGCATAATACCGATTGAAGATACCATCGGCGGCGCCGGATTTGCCGGAGGCAGGTTTAAGCCTGTCCCCGGTCTGCCCGTTTGTCCCGGCGCCGGATGCATGCTGCTCCTCCTGCCGCTGAGCGGGAGTGCTGTTTTTCTTCAGATTTTCCAAAGCTTTGGCTACGATGCTTTCCCGGTCCGTCTGAACATCGATGCGTTTTATCGGAACTGTTTGAACGGCCTCGCTTTTTTTAGCGACGACAACGGAAGACCTGCCTTTATCGTCTTGAAAAATTTCCCGGGAAAGGGACGACTGCGCGCCCTTGTCCATCAAGGTTTCGGACAGGCTCACCAGCTGCACTGAATATATGGGACCGAAGGTCCATTTGGGAGAGGGAATGGATGGGGCAAAAACCAAAATCATCAGAACAATGATATGAAATACACAGGAGAGAAAAATCATCGTATTGAGATTGATTCCGTCGCTGTGGCCGTGCTTCCACATATCCTGCTGCATCACCTGGATTCCTCTGGCGGTTCGGTAATCATGCCGAGTCTGTCAACACCAGCCTTTCTCACCTCGGACATCACTTCAACCACAAATCCATAAGGAACGTTCTTGTCGGCACGCATAAATATTTCCCGGTCTATTCTGCCGGAGAATATGCTTTGCAGCTTTGCACTTGTTTCTTCAATGGAGGTTTTATATTTATTGATGAATATTTCCCGGTTGCTGCTGATGGTTAGAACAATTTTCTCTTCCGCCACATCGATGCTTTTTGACTTCACCCGCGGCAGGTTGACGTCGATTCCCATCTGGAGCATAGGCGCCGTCACCATGAAAATGATCAAAAGCACCAGCATGACATCCACCAGGGGGGTCACATTGATTTCGGCCATCAGTCTGTTGTCGGTTTTTTGACGCCTTCTTGCGTATCTCATGGCATCCTATCTCTGTACGTAGTATCGCTCAATAATATTGAGCAACTCCGATGAAAAGTTATCCATCTCCTGATTCATGACCTTAATGCGGTTCATATAATAGTTATAAAAAATAACCGCCGGAATGGCCGCCGCCAGACCCGCCGCCGTGGCAATCAGGGCCTCGGAAATTCCCGGCGCGACAACAGCCAGCGTCGCCGACCCCCTTGCGCCGATACTCTTGAATGTCTCCATAATGCCCCATACGGTTCCGAACAGGCCGATAAAGGGCGATGCGCTGCCCGTTGTCGCCAGGAAACCGAGGGCGCTTTCCAGTTTCGTCGCTTCGGCGCTGCATGCCCTGTTCAGCGCCCGCTCCACGTTGTCGACGCCTTTCAATTCCAGGGACTGCAACGTTTGATCGTCGGCGCCTCTTCCCGACGGAGAGTCTTTGATCATTTTCGTTATTTTTACCAGTTCCGCGTATCCCGTGCGGAACACTTCGGCAATCGTCGATTCATTATATTTTTTTGCAACCGGCAGGACATCAGACAGTTTATTGCTTTTCATATAGGCATCCAGAAACAGGTCGTTTTCCGTCTGCACCTTCTTCATGACCCGGTATTTCATAAAAATAATAGCCCACGACACCACGGAAAAAATCAACAGCAGCAAGAGTACGATCTGTACGACGATCCCGGCGTTCACAATCATGCCGAGAACGCTTCCCTGAAAATGCCCCCCTATGTCCATATTCATTCTCCTTGCGTTTGCGGGTATTCAAAAAATGACGTGCCTACGTGTAAATAAAAAACGGGGTCTTGTCAACATGGAATATGCCGTTCCGCGTTGCAAACGCACCGCAGATGCCTTCCGGCCCGACCACATCTTTTCATAAGTCTTCGGGCGCAAAGGCAACCACCTCATCGATGGACGGCGAATCGGTCAAGATCATGGCCAGCCGGTCCACGCCGAGAGCGATGCCCGCCGCCTCCGGCATGGCGTCAAGGTCCTGTAAAAAAGGCTCCGGCATGGGATAAACGGTCTTGCCCGCCGACCGGCGAAAGGCAAGGCTTTCTTCAAAACGCTTTCGCTGTTCATGCGGATCGGTCAGTTCGGAAAACGCATTGGCCAGTTCAATGCCCCCGACATATAACTCAAAGCGCTCCGCCAGATGCGGCTCCGACGCCTTCGCCTTTGCAAGGGCGCCCAGAGAAACGGGATAATCATAGAGAAACGTCGGGCATCTTGTGCCGAGATGAGGGCCGATCCGGCAGGCAATCATCTCGTCAAAGCATCCCCGTGCTAAAGCATCCGCCATCGGCCACGGGGCATAGCGCCGAAAGGCCTCCGCAACGGAAATTTTCTCCCAGGGACGTTGCAGAAAGATACGGCTTCCCTGATAATCAAGAAAACCCTCCTTCCCTGTGCCGCACATTTCCGCCGCACAGGATAAAAGCTCCTCGCATTCGGTCATCAGATCAAAATAATTCGCATCCCGGCGATACCACTCGATCATTGTATATTCCGGCAGATGCAGAAGCCCCCGTTCGCCCTCCCGATAACATTTGCAGATCTGAAATATCTTGTCGTAACCCGCCGCCAGCAGTCTTTTCATGCACAGTTCGGGAGAGGTTTGTAAAAACCAGTTGCCTGAGGGCACGGCATCGATGTGATCTTCCGGCGCCGGCGCCGGCATCCGCTCCGGCGTTTCCACCTCAAGGTAACCGCGATCAATGAAAAACCCGCGCATGGCCTGGATCATCCGGGCGCGCAGCCACAGGGCTTCCCGCTTTTTTGCCAATTTCCCGCCTTCTTCCGCCATGCCCGCCGAACCCTGCCCCCGGAGCCTTATGCCATTTTACTTCACCCGCGTCAGATATTCCCCGCTCCGGGTATCGATCCTGATCTTCTCCCCCTCCTCGATGAACGGGGGAACCTGAAGCTGATAACCCGTCTGAACGGTAACCGGCTTCGTGTTGCCCGATACGGAATCGCCCCTGGCCCAGGGATCCGCCTTCGTCACGACAACGTCGATAAAGTTCGGCAGGGTTACGTCGAGGGGCTTGCCTTCGTACATGAGAATTTCCACTTCGATATTATCAAGGAGGAAATTCTTCGCATCGCCTATCTGCGCTTCCGTCAGATAGACCTGTTCGTAACTTTCGTTGTCCATGAAACAATACTTGCCCTCCTCTTTATAGAGGTACTGCATTTTTTTCTGTTCAAGATCGGCGGATTCAAAGGTGTCCACGGAACGGAATGTCCGTTCAAACTGATTGCCCGTTATCATGTTTTTAAGTTTGCACCGATACAGGGCCTGACCTTTGCCGGGCTTTACAAAGTTGAACTCCGTCACGATGTACGGTTCGTTGTCGATCTTGATCCGTAAATTTTTTCTGAGATCGCTGGCGGTATACATAAAATGTCACTCCTTTATTTAATCGAAATATTCAATAAGGGAACCGTTTCCCCCTTTCCTTATTGCACGGTCACGGCCCCCCATGCCTGTCGCGGACACAGCGAAGCCTGAGAATACAGAAATCAGGAGTCCGGCGCTGGACTAACCATGATATTGTTTTTTTCTGTATTCTGTCTTCTGGCTTCTGCATTCTCATATAAACGCATTATTCCCTGTTTGCCGAAAGTGAAAACGGCTGCAGGGGAATCTTCCCGCCCCGTCCCGGCGCATCAATGACGTACCGGGGCAGGCAGAGTCCCGATGCATTGCGCCAGAGCTTTTCAATAATCTCCATTCCTTTCAGGAGATCACAGCGAAAATGATCCGTCCCGGCGACAGGATCGCACTGAAACAGATAATAGGGCCGGACGGAAATGCACTGAAGTCCGCAAACCAGCTCGCGCATGGCCTCATAGGAATCATTGACCCCTTTAAGGAGCACCGACTGATTGGAAACGGGAATGCCCGCCTCCAGAATCATTTCGCAGGCCCGGGCGGACTCCGGCGTAATCTCGTTTACATGGTTGAACTGCGTATTGAACCACAGGGGACGATGTTTACGCAGCATCCGGCACAGCGTTTTGGTGATCCGCATGGGCATCACAACGGGAATACGGCTCCCGATCCGGAGCACCTCCACATGGCGGATGGCCCGGAAGGCCCCTAAGAACCAGTCCAGCAGGTCTTCATCCAGGGTGAGCGGATCGCCGCCCGAAACAATCACCTCGCGAATCCCCGGAGAGGAGGCCACAAAATCAACCATCCCTCGCAAATCATCTTTTGTCCGGGCCGGCGCACTTTTGCCCCACAGCCTTTTGCGGTTGCAATGGCGGCAATAGGTCGCACATTGATTCGTCGCCAGGGCGAGGCAGCGGTCTGCGTATCGCTGCACCAGACCGGGAACAGGCATATGCTCGCTTTCCTGCAGAGGATCGGGGACGCCGTCGATGACATCATCCACTTCCCGGAAATCGGGAAAACACTGCCTGCTGATCGGATCGTTCTTATCCGCCAAGTTTATCAAAGAAAAATAGTGGGGCGTGACGGCAAAATGATACGTCCCCACGACCGGGTTCAACCGTTTAACGGCATCCGGCGGCAGACCGGCGAGGCCCGCCAGCTTCGGCAATGTGCGGATGCGGTTCTGATATTGCCATCTCCAATCGGCCCATTCTTTTTTTGTTGCCCCGCCCCAGGCGCGAAGATCAATTTTCTTTTTAACGACGTTCATTCTACGGATACTAACCCAACCCATATTTGCCGAAATGACCTGATCTCTACCACAACTCCGGGCGAGATAAAAGGAGAATATTGCGGCGGCAATGACAATATCTATTTGATTTATCTTGAGGTTATCCGGGTGAAGGCCATTGCCGGCGGCAGTGAAATGCAATTCATTGACAACGAATAGCCCTGGTGCTATGCCTGTTCCATGAAAAGCATAGAATTCATTCCTGTCTGCGAACCCTTTCTCAATGGGAATGAACTGAAATATGTCACCGACGCCGTGCAAACCGGATGGATATCCTCTTCCGGGAAATATGTAAAAAAATTTGAAGAAACATTTGCCGCCTATTGCGGAACCCAATATGCCGTTTCCGTTTGCAACGGAACCGCCGCCGTGCATCTTGCCCTTGTCACTCTCGGCATTCAAAAAGACGATGAAGTCATCATCCCGAACTTTACAATGATTGCCACCGCGTTGGGCCTATGCTATATCGGCGCCAAACCTGTTTTTATCGACGCCGATCCGGATACCTGGAATATCGACGCCTCCCGGATTGAAGAAAAAATCACTCCGAAAACCAAAGCGATAATCCCCGTGCACATTTACGGGAATCCTTGCGACATGGATAAGATTGCAGCCATCGCCCACAAATACAACTTAAGGATTATCGAAGATGCGGCGGAATCTCACGGCGCTCTATACAAAGGGAAAAAAGCCGGCAGTATTTCCGATATGGGCGCTTTCAGTTTCTACGCCAATAAGAACCTGACCGCCGGAGACGGCGGAATGATCGTCACTAACAGTGAAGAACTGTATCAAAAATGTCTTTATTATAAAAATCTTTGTTTCCCTCTAAACGCTCCCCGGAATTTTATCCACCAAAATATCGGCTTCAATTACCGGATGTCCAATCTCAGTGCCGCCATCGGCCTGGCTCAGGTTGAAAAAGCCGACGAGTATCGAGAAATGAGAATCCGTAATTTTCACAGGTATCAGGAACGCCTCGGCAAGATAGACGGCATCTCCTTCCAAAAGGACCAGGACAGCGCTTTGAACGTCCGCTGGATGAACGGCATCTTGCTTGATCCCGATATATTTGGCCGCACCCGCGATGAACTGGTGTACGCATTGAGAGAAAAGAATATCGACACCCGGCTGTTTTTTACGGGCATGCACCGGCAACCGGCCTTGATCGACTTCGGCTGCGACGGCGCAAGCGCCTATCCGGTGACCGAAAATCTATCGAAAAACGGCTTTTACCTGCCGTCGGGCAGCAACTTGAAGAAGGAACAAATTCAATATATTTGCGAGTCAATCAAGGTTCTGAAGAAGTAATGAAAACCATGAACGGGTGCAAGCGCTTTTTCCGATTCGCCGGCCTGAAACCGGCAGCATCTCTTATTAAAGTGAAAGTCCTCCTGGGGTGGGTTAAAAAAATACGGATCATCCATATTCCAATCATTGCCGCAGTCGTGTCGGCCGAGTTTTTAAGCCGCCGGGGATTTGCCGGAAAACCGTCATGGAAAGCCCCCGCCCCCTTAAAATACAGCGCCGGCCTGAGCATTATCATTCCGGAACGCGGCAGTGTTTCCATGCTCGAGAATTGTCTGACGGCGTTGTATGTTTCGTTGCAGGAAATCAAAGAGCCCTTTGAGGTGATCGTTGTCGTCAACGGCTCCCCCCTTCTCGATTATACGCAATTGAAGGACCGGTTTGCCGGTGTTTGCTGGATACATGTATCCAAACCCCTCGGCTTCACGGAAGCCATCGGCATCGGCCTGAAAAACGCTCACCATGACTGGGTTTATCTGCTCAATAACGATATGACCCTCACGCCTGCGTCCTTAAAATATGTATTGGACTGGAGAACGCCGAACACGTTTGCCGTTGCTTCACAGATTTTTTTCACCGGCATCGAGCGGCCCCGGAAAGAGACGGGATGGACGACGATCCGGATCGATGATGGAATCACCACGCCCTATCATCTGACGCCGGAAGACCGGGAAACCGTTCGCGGGACTCTATATGCAGGGGCCGGCTCTTCCCTTTTCAACCGTCATCTTCTGAAAAAAATCATCCGCCGCCGGGATCCCTATCATCCCTTCTACTGGGAGGACGTCGATTGGAGCATCCGCGCCTGGAGACTCGGCTATGATGTTTTATTTTGCCCCAAGTCCGTCGTTTTTCATGAACATCGCGCCACCATTTCCCGTTTTTATGATCAAGATACGGTGGATCGGGTTTTTGAACGCAACCGTCTGCAATTTGGGTTCTATAATCCGTTGGCGCCAAGATCCCTTAAAAAAGCGATCCGGCAGATCGTCCATCTGGATCATGAAACCTTATCCGAAATCGGCAATCTGAGAAATTGCATCAGTATTCTCGCTGCGGCCCTATGGACCTATGGCGCTCCTTTCCGGGACATTCCCTGGAAATATCTGGCGAAGAAGTATTATTCAACACCCTATAAGGAAATCGACCATCGGCCTCGCATGATCGTCATCACGCCCTATGTCGTTTATCCGCCGGCCCACGGCGGAGCGGTTCGCACCCACAATCTTATCCTTGAGCTGTCGAAAGATTTTTCCGTCATCCTGATCAGTGACGAAGAAATGCTCTATGACCATGAAAAGTCGCTTGATTATATGAAGCGGTTGCATTCGGCCCATTTGATCGGCGGCCGCCATGAATCCGAAAGTGAGGCAAGAAATCGAATTTCGCGAATCCGCAATCACAGCCATCGCATCTTAGAAAGTGAAGCGGCGCGATGCATTTCCGGGTATCAGCCGGCGCTGGTGCAAGTCGAATATATGGAATTAGGAAAGCTGGCAACGTTGAACATGCACAAACCGCCCATGGTTCTCATACTCGTCGATGTACTGTTAAATCCCCACGATACAAGCTCGCAGGCGGAAGATCGATTTGAAATCAATCTGATTGAACAATTTGATCAAGTCGTCGTTTGCTGCAAGGAAGATGCGGCTCTGCTGAAAGGCTTCCGTCCCATCGTGATTTTAAACGGCGCCAATCCGGGCGAAAACGGCTACGCGAGTTCAACGGAACGGAACGCTATTCTTTTTGCCGGCCCCTTTCGCTGTGAAACGAATTGGGTCGGAATTTGCATCTTCCTTGAAGAGGTTTATCCGGAATTAGTAAAATCCATACCGGACGTTCAATTGATCATTGTCGGCGGCTACGGCGCAAAACAGACTGTGGAAGACAATGATGCACGGACGCGCGCATGCTTTAACCAACCGGGGGTTCGGGTTTTGGATTACGTGGAGGATATGTCGTCCTTACTGAACGAATGCGCACTTACCATTAACCTGCATCAGGAACTGCGCGGTTCGAGTCTGAAATTAATTGAGTCCGTGGTTTCCGGCAGAGTTTGCGTATCGACACGGGAAGGAGCAAGAGGCTTTCTGGAGGCAGGATTCCCGTCCCTTGTCGTTGCGGAGACCATCGCCGATTTTTTATCCCCGATCCGGCAATTGCTCCTGGACGAGCCCTACCGATTATCCATAGAAAAACCTTCTGTGGAAACCCTTCAATCCTATTCCTGGGAAACATGCGTCCGGCCGCTCCGGGAAAGGTATCGGGTATTGGGGTCGGACCAAGATAAATAGCGGTAATCATGGAGGTAATTCTAAATGAACCCCCGTTTTTGCGGCTTAAACGGCCCTTTTTGAGGCCAAAAATACCTGTTTAAGAAACAATGGTGCGAATTGGGCAGATTGATCCACCAGCTGGAATTACAGATCGGGGGAAAATCAGGAATAATGGGAACGGTTCCATTTTTAGCTGATTGCAGAAACTTGAAAAAAGAACCGTCCTATTTTCCTTCCTAAACGTTTAAAGATTTCTTTGCCGACGGTCAGCATCGCCGTCCAAAAGGGTGAGAAGCTTATTCGAGATGAGGGATGGGTGCTTGAAGAATGTCTAAATATAAAGATGTAAAGGCCCCCCCCTTCGTAGCAACGTAGGAAGAACCAACAAGGCGGGTGAATTTGGCTGATTGGGCATCAATGATAGCTTTTTGATTTTGCTTGCAATATTTCTTTTTCCAATTAATATCGCATCGTAATTGTTCTCATATTGAAGAAAGGGAGGCAGTAATGTGCGCTTCATGGAACAACGAATACCGTCATGATTTACTTGCTTCTGCTTTTGAAAAGATAAAACTGCATGACAAAACGACTGGCCGTGTTTCCATGCGAGGTTTTGAATCCCAAGAATATTTTTCTGTGCTATGCAGCATGGTTAAACTCTCCGAAGATATTACTGAGATAGAACGACACGGCATAATTACTAATGGCGTTTTTAAGGCCGCCAAGAAAGGAATTATTACCAGCAAGAGCCTTTTAAATGAGATCTCCGCGCTGGAGAGGTCTTATCTTCAGAAGATAGAATCCCCCTTCGTGCTTGCGACTACCGTTAGCATTTTAAATAATGCCAAAGTACCCACTTTTAAAATCGGTCCAGCGACAATCACTTTTAGCCGGCAGCTACCACCCCGATTCACCAAAGCCAGGGAAAAAGCTGAGTCAGGCGCTACTCACCAATATATAAAAGCAAATCCCTCAAATTTCTTAACTGTTCGGGTGCACGTAAAGAGCAGAACCGCACACGATGCCGTAAATGAAGCTTTAAATGAGTTTGATTTGCTTCGCGGCATATGGAATTTGGGATTAAACAAGGGTGGCATAAGGATATCTTATGGGAAAAAAATGGCAGTCAATAAAATTGTTTTAGGCCCCCTGCATACATTGCATGATCCGGTGGGAAAGTTAAAAACAGATATATTTCGGTATGAGCCCCAGTTTGACGAATTATTCACTCCCTACGATTGGGCTAAGACAAATAACGAAATGAATAATTTCGTTAAAAAGGTCCGGCGTAAACTGAAAAGATGTCAATACAATGGCGTAGTCGCTGACAGCATTATCAGATATGTGCGGGCACTGGATTATTCGGATTTAAACGTTGCGTTCTTAAAGCTTTGGGGTGTCCTGGAACTGCTCACAAATACATTACGAGATGGCTATGACAAGACAATCAGAAGGGCAGCCTTTCTTTGCAGTGAAAGGGATTATCATTTTCAAGTGCTTAATCATCTCAGAGACAATCGAAATAAATCAGTCCATACTGGAAATGAAAGCCCCGATACTGAAACTTTAGTTTATCAACTCAAAAGATATGTTGAGCGATTAATAGATTTTCACTTAAGTATGGGACAAAACTTCACAACCATCGGAGAGTCTACAGAGTTCTTAGATTTACCTGCTGATAAAGTGCTGCTCGGAAAGCGATTAGCGCTTTATAAACAAGCAGTAAAATTTATATCCTGATTTGTTATAGGCGCTCAGCCCTAATCATATAATCATATTTAATATCTCTTTTGCTTCATCTGTCAGAATTTCCTCGCTATCTTTATATAATTATTATATAAATTAGTTTTTGGGACGCCCTTATTTCAGACGTTTTTTTGCCTCTTCGAATACATCCTGAAATTTATGATAACCGGCAGGCAAGGCAATGCTTTTGTTGAAGCGTAAGGCGTTCTGGAAATAGGCGATGCCCTTCAAACGGAACGTTCTGGCCTGGCGGACATTGGCCGGATTGATCCGCGCCAGATAAGTGACGCCCAGGTAAATATAACCCGCTGCGATGTGTTTAAAGCCCCGTATCTTTGTCACTTTTTCAAAAAGACGGGAGGCGTCTTCAAAACGTCCGCCGTCAAACAGCGCCAGAGCTTCCTTGTAATCCTGCAGGCCCGGTTCGTTATCTTCCAGGTTTTCCTCGGTAATTTCTTCCCCGCTTTCTTCCGGCATCTTTTTCGGGGATTTTTCCCCGATCTTTTTCTGAGGTCTTTCCGCAATCTTTTTATGGAAGCCGGCAATAGCTTTTTCGCCTCTCCGGGCAAGCGCCAGCAGGGCCTCGTCTCCCGGATTATCCGCAAGTCCGTCATCTACAATGGTTTTAAAAACGCCGATCAGCACGAACAACTGCTTTTCATTTTGCCTGCGGTAGGCTTCGGACCGTTCAGCAAATTCGATCGTCTCCAGCAGATCGGTTGCGTTTTTTTCTCTGATGCGGTTTTTATCTTCAATCAGCCGCCAGGCAGAGGCAACCAGCGTCCGCAGCTGCAATTCATTAAAATCAGGGAACAGCACCCGGGGAAGAAGCTCGCGGAACCTGCCCAAATCCCTTTTCTCCAGTGCCTGTCCGGCTTCCTGAATCTCAGCGGCCATTTTTTCGCCGATCCGGCGGCTTAAAGCCTTGCAGACGTCGGAAACCTTTCCGTCGGCCGGATCGGCATCAATAATACGATGACAGGCCCGTAGAGCCCTTGCCGGATTTTTCTCCTGCTCCGCGTCCAGGATGTTATGTTGAATATTCAGGTAAGGGCGAACAGAGTCATCGACGCTTGCAGCAAGGACCTTTGACCACTTCTTTACTTCTTCCTCATTTTTTTGCACGCCTGCGCCGCCTTCATACAATTCCCGCAGTTTAGCTCTCGCCTTGATTTCCGTCTCCGCGCTTTTTTGATGCCAGACCAGGGCTTCGGCAGGATTTGCCGGAACCCCGATGCCCTCAAGATACATATTCCCCAGGGCAAACTGCGCCTTCGCATTATTCTGCCCGGCCGATTTCCGGTACCACGTCAAGGCCTCCTGCGGATTTCCCGGCAGACCAACGCCTTCCCGGTATATCCAGCCGAGAGTGTATTGCGCCTCTGCGCTTCCTTTCTCCGCTTCCTGACGGTATCCGTCAATGATCCTTAATATTTCCTGCTGATGTTGTTTATCTTTTAAATATAGGCAGGCCAGCATGATCCGGGCTTTTTCCCGGCCCTGCTCGGCGGCTTTAAAGAGCCACCTGAGGGATCCTGCCGTATTCTGCGGAAAACCGCCCGCGCCTGATCCATACAGAATGCCCAGATAGTACTGCGCCTCGGGATTGCCCTGAAACGCCGCCTGCTGGTACCATTTGGCGGCTTCTGTCATATCGGCAGGAACCCCTGCGCCGTACTCATACATGTCCCCGGTCAGCACTTGATATTTGGCGTCGCCCCGCTCCGCTGCTACCCGGATGTCAGGCGCATCCGCCTTCGGCAGAGTGGCGGGCGCACACGAGTAAAGGCTGAAAGCCGCCGCCAGGATATGAGACAGGATATGAAAGACGAAGGTAATTTTTCGAAGATGTCTTCTGATTTTCATAGGTCGAACGATACATTTTTAGCGACAAAAAAGCAAGGTGCGGCGATTTGCAAAATAATTTATTAAAAATGAGATTGAATAATTCGGTCGGTTGTGTTTAATTTGCTTGTCATTTTTACTTTCAACGGTATTATTTTTTCTGCGGGATTGAGATATGTCCGACAACGACAAAACCCAGATCGTAGGATCTCAGACGATCCAAAATGTTGCAAAAATACACGGCTTTGAGATCGTGCGCTTAATCTCGGACAAAGGCGGAATGGCCGACGTCTATGAGGCGTTCCAATCGTCCGTCGGCAGGCGGGTCGCCGCCAAGATGCTGAAATCCCGGTTTATCAGCGATGAAAATATTAAAAAGAGGTTTGAGGAAGAAGCAAAACTTCTCGGTCAGTTAAACCACGCCAACATTGTTCAGGTGTTTGATTTCAGCAATGAGCACCTGACATTGTTTATGGAATTCATCGAAGGAAAGCCCCTTGATGAGATCATCTCTGAGAAAGAAAAATTGCCCCTCGAGGAATCATTGCGGATCATTTCGGGGATTCTGGACGGGTTGCACTATGCGCACGGCCACGGCATTGTCCATCGGGATATCAAGCCGGGAAATGTTTTTCTGACCGACGACGGCCGGGTAAAAATAACGGATTTCGGCATTGCAAGAATTGTCGGCGGAGGGGAACAGGCCCATCAAACACAGCAGGGAAGCTGGGTGGGCACGCCGTCGTATATTTCACCGGAGCAGATAACAGGAGACGACGTGGGGCCCTGGTCGGACATATACTCGGCAGGGGTTACCCTGTACCTCCTGGCAACGGGCAAACTCCCTTTCGTCGGCGAAAATATCATGAAAACAGCGGTGATGCATCTGAATGACGCTCCTCCGCCTCCTCAGCAGGTCAACCCCCTGATCTCATCGGAATTAAGCGGCATCATCCTGAAGGCCATGGCCAAGTCCCCCAAAAACCGCTTTCCGACGGCCCTCGCTTTTAAAGAGGCCATCGACAGGCTCCTGAACCCCCGGAAAGATGCAGCCTATCTGCAGGAAGCCAAGGCGGAATGGGAAAGATCGAAGGAGCAATCCACGACAGGGAAAAAACGCTGTCTCCTCAATTCCATCAAGCTCTCTCAAATGGCCCTGACGGAGAATCCCGATCTGCCTGATGCCCGGAAGATTCTGGACGGCAGCCGCCGCGATTTGAAAAAAATCAGGACAAAACAATATATGTTAACCGCCGGCATGGCCTTGATTGTTATAGCAATTTATGCCTTCTTGATCTTGCAACTGTTCAAAGGCGGAGGCACGCTGGATATCTATACCAGCGAAGCGGCCGATGTTTATCTGGACGGAACGAAAATCGGCACGGCGCCTTTCGTCTTCAAGGACATCCCCACGGGCCGGCATAAGCTCGCTGTAGAGCAACCCGGATTTTACCGATCCGCCGAAAAGAACATTGTGATTAAAAAAGGCGAAACGCTGACCGTCAACGAGGTCATCCCCAGCGGCGGCACCGTTACTATCGTATCTTCCCTGCCCGGTGCGACGGTAAAAATCGACGGCAAAAACAGCGGTCAGACGCCTCTCACCATCAAACTCATCATCGGTAGTCACAGCATCGAAATCGGAGGCACAACCAAGGAAGTCGTCGTCCAGGAAAATGATCAGCTCATCGTATCTTTTTAAATATTCCTTTGCCGGGCGCCGGGCACCCGGCGCTACCCGCCGTACAGGCCGCTTCGTACAGCATTTCAATCATTCGGGTCCGTATGGTCATTTCAAACGAAGTGAAAAATCCGAACAGACTTAAGGCGGGAATCGACATCATCCTTCGGTCGATATGACACAGAAATTACAAAATGAAATGCTTCGTGACCGGAAACAAACAAGCTATTGCGATTACGACACAAAGCGGCAACGTCTGTTTGATGTGTACCGGGCTCAGCCGGTCAATGCCCCTTCGCCGTGAGCGCTGCGCCGCTTGAGGCGTGTTGTCTTTTCGACATATCAGTTCAATAAATCCCCGCATCGCAGCCGGCAGCGAGAATGCCACCCAGTTCACGGCATTTTTCCAGCGTTTCCTCCGTCAGTTTCCCCCTGGATATGACGGGCTCATAGACTTTCTTGAACTTGTAGCCCAGGGCGATCCGCTCAACGGACGCGAGGGCCCCCGTTCCGTCGTTCCCCGCGCTGATAAATACAACATAGGGCTTGCGAAAAACCTTATCCTGGGCGTCATTATAAGTCCGGTCGAAGAAATCCTTCATCATGCCCGACATATACCCGAAATTTTCCGGCGTGCCGACGGCCAATCCGTCTGCATTGAGCAAATCATCAAGGGTCGCCTGCCCCGCCCTTTTCAGGACAACTTCCGTGTTTTCAATGGCACCGGCCCCCTGCGCCACGGCAAAGGCCATCTTTTCCGTATTGCCGGTCTGTGAGTGATAAACGATCAATATTTTGGACATCAGTCGGTACCGAACAGGGGTCAAGGATTCAAAGATTTAAGTTTCTGCGCCGCTTCCGCCTCCCTCATAGCGAATCAAACCTTTCATGTCAACAAAGTAATGTCCTGAGGCTGCTCCTCAAATCCGTTGGGAATAACAATCATGGATAAATGCCGCCCCGGCGAAATCCAGGATCCCCACTTGATAAAAACGGCCTTATTTGCTTGCAGCAGAATATCGATACGGCGGCATAAAGACGAAAATATGGCCGCATCCCTGATCTTGACGCCATCGACCGGGGCTACCGTTTTTAAAAGCCCTATCATCCTGCCGGGCCGGGCCGGCGGCCGCCGACATTGATCTATCTTATAAATGTCCGGACGGCAAAACCGATCATTATTATTGCTTGCATGTTGCCGTATTATTTTGATATGGAAATACCCGGCGGTAAAATAAATCCATCTTTTCACCTTAAACCGGGAAATCTTGGACGGCATTTTTTTCAGAGCCATATGTCGCCTTTCTGATGCCCTATCAGAGGGGAAAAGCATTTGAAACTGCATATTACAAAATTCACAATATAAAAGGAGATTGGTTAAATGGCAGCATTGTTGGAAGGTATTCTGGTTTTGGATTTCACGCATTGGATCGCCGGCCCTTATGCCGGACTGTTTTTAGCGGATATGGGGGCGGAAGTCATTAAGGTCGAACCCCCCGAAGGTGCGGAAGAAAGACATATGGGAAATCATAAAAGGTATAGAGGAAACACCCGGATGTCCCTGACCTTGAATCGCGGCAAGAAAGGACTGTGCGTCGACTTAAAAAGTGAAGAGGGCAAAAAAATTATCTATAACCTGGTCAAAAAAGCGGATATTGTGATTCAAAATTATGGACCCGGCATCGCTAAAAAACTGGGCATTGATTACGAAACCCTGTCTGCAATAAACAAGAAAATCATTTTTGTGTCGAGCACGGCCTTCGGCGAAAGCGGCCCCTACGAGTTCCGAAAAGGTTTTGACCTGATTGCCCATGCTGCATCCGGCATCATGGCCGGATATGCCGATGAAGACGGCAACCCGAGAGGCCCCGGCGGAACAGCCTATGTTGATATCGGCACGGCCATGTTAAACGCCATGAGCGCCATTTCCGCCCTGTACTATCGGACCCAGACGGGCATCGGCCAGAAAATCGAGACATCCCTCTTCAATACAGGAATGGCCCTTCTGGCGACCGGATTTATCCAGATCGACAGACTGGACAACGATATGCATGAAGAAATGCATGAAGTGCTCAGAACGGCCCATGATAAGAAGATGAAGCATACCCAGATTATTGATCAATTCAACATCATGCGGTTGCGCAACGAACAACCTGACTCTACAAGGGATCTCGATTTGGTGGATTGCAATCACCGGCCCTCGGACCGTCAGGTATTCCCCTATTACCGCATTTATCAGACTAAGGACGGATACATCAGCATCGGCGCATTAGCCGCCAAGCACCGGATCAACACCGCCAAGGTATTGGGCGTCGAAGATAAATACGCCCATTTGGATTTGGGCAACGGCAACGACGAAACGTATTTCTATCAAAAAAAGGTCATGAAGAAATTTGAAAAGATTCTGGGTAATAAAACGACGGAAGAATGGATGAGAATCCTCGAAGATGCAGGCGTGCCGTGCGGTCCCATGAACTATGGCGTCACCTTATTCCATGACCCCCATGCCCTCGCTCAAGACATGGTCTGGTCCCTGGATAACCCCGTTTCCGGCCCCTACAAGATGATGGGCAACCCCGTTAAATTCACCAAAACACCCATTAAACCCACAGCAGGAGCGCCGGCGCTGGGGCAGCATACCGCAGAAGTTTTGAAAAAACATCTCCGGTTTACGGATAAGAAAATTGCCGAACTGAAGGAGCAAAAAGTCATCCGGTAGGCGGCGCCGAACACCCGTTGCGGCACAAAGAATTTTCGCCTGAATAATAATCCTGCCCTGCAGGCATAACCATGGGCAAAGTCGATGGTTATGCCTGCAGGGACAATGTTTTCACGCGGCATCTCACGCGTAAAAACCCGCAATCCTTAACTTTTTCCCATGTGCGTTCCTGATGAACGTAGCGTGACATCATGCGTTTACATAAGCTAAATATCTTCTACGGCTGGTGGATCGTCCTGGCATCGAGCGTCATCTGCGGGCTGGGATACGGAACATGGATGTACAGCTTCGGGGTTTTCTTCAAGCCCATGATGGCCGAGTTCGGATGGACGCGGGCCATGACCGCCGGGGCTTACTCCTTGCGCAGCATCCAGGGCGGCATCGCCGCTCCCATCCTTGGCTGGGTCATCGACAAGTACGGCGGCCGGGTCGTCATCTTCGGCGGCGCCATCGTCAGCGGCCTGGGCTGCGTGCTGATGTATTTTGTGGATTCCCTGTGGAGCTTTTACCTGATCAACGGAATCATTCTGTCCATCGGCATGGGGGCCATGCTGTATCTGTCCACCTTCACCATCATCACCAAATGGTTCACACGGCGCCTGTCGCTGGCCTTATCGCTCATGTCTGTGGGGGCCGGTCTGGGCGGCCTCATCTGCGCTCCCGCTTCGGCGGTTCTCATCAACCGGTTCGGATGGCGGCTGGCCTTCGTGATTACCGGCGTCGTTATTTGGACGGTGGTTCTTCCGCTGATCCTGGTGATCCGGAATTCCCCGGAGGAAAAAGGCCTCCTGCCGGACGGGGACGAACCGGGACCGGTCGAACAGAACCTTCACGAATCGCACATTTCCCGCGAGGGAACAGACGCGCCGGTCGATTTTACCCTGCGGCAGGCCCTGGTCTCCCGCGCCTTCTGGCTTCTCGTCGGGAGTTTCTTTTTTCAGGGTCTGGCCCAATCGGTGGTCATCGTTCACGCTGTGCCGGCCCTGACCGATGCGGGCCTGCCACTCGCTTTTGCGGCTTTCAGCATCGGGTTGCTTCTGGCGGTCAGCATCATCGGACGGCTCCTTTTTGGTTATCTGGGAGACCTGATGGATAAGCGAACCCTTCTGATGGTCTGCTATGCCCTGGTCAGCGCAGGCACCCTGGTGCTCATGGGAGCCGGCACCATGCCCATGACCTATCTTTTCATTGCCCTTTTCGGCATCGGTTACGGCGGCGTCATCCCTCTGGACCCGGCCATTCGCGCCGATTACTTCGGCCGGACGGCTTTTGCCGTGATCCAGGGATTCATGTCGCCCCTGCTTATGGTCTCCTATGCCGTCGGCCCGATTCTTGCCGGCCATCTGTTCGACATCAGCGGTTCTTACCGGATCAGTTTTTTGGTTTCAGCCCTGGTGGCCTTCGCTTCAGTCGGCTGCGCCTTTTTCCTGCCCCGGACACATCCGGCACATCGTTGAATATGTAAAGACCGACGCCTGACGTTCCGGGAAGAAACAGACTTGAAATCCGCTCCCCCTGCAACTTTTCGTTCAAGACATTGAACGTTTTTTTAAAGATTCTTTTCATCCCTTCGCACACAAGAAAACATTCCCATGCGGATCATTGCTATTTAAGCACGTATATTCAATATATTACGAAATATGCACAAATTCATGTTCTTTTGGCACGTTCCTTTCATAATAAAAAGTAAAAGGCCTTGAAAAAGGCAATCGAAAACAAAAGGAGGACGGGATCATGAAAAAAACATTATCAACCATCATCGTGGCAGGGTTTGTTGTATTGATGACCGCTACGTTCAGCTTTGCAGAATATACCGCAGCGGGAGCGAGCAGCTTCCCGTACTTCCAACTGGGCTGCCTGATCATCGGCGGGTTAATCATCATCTCCCTGAAGCACAAATTTCATAAGATGTACATGGGCGAAGTGGTGGGCGCCTTCGCACTCTACACGATCATGATTGCCCTGTTCACAGCGCCGGTGATCGACGCGGTTAAAACACTGGTCAGCTGAAAGAAAAATCGTCAGGGCGCGCGGAAACAAGTTTAATTCATCAGGTCTTTTTCATGGGAAAGCACCTCCGAGCAGATGTCATGCGAAGAGGTGCTTTTTTATTGGCGACTCCTGCGTCAGGCAGAAAGCAGATCTTTTCATCCTGCCGGCTTCGCAGGAATTTTCAAAGCCCCGGTTTATCGGACAGGTATTCCCGCAGCATCTCGACAAAGACGCGGGCGGCCAGTGATTGAATCCCTTTGACGGGATAAATGATGCCGAGGGTGCGGCACTCGGATTTTTTGAAGATGCAGCCGGCCTTCAGGGTTCCCTGCCCGATTTCGCTCTGCACGGAAATCAGGGGCACAATGGAGATGCCGAAATTCAACTGAACCAGCTTTTTTATGACCTCGATGCTCCCCAGTTCCATAATAATATGGGGTTTTAAATTCGCTTCCTTAAATCGCTGATCGATGTATGAGCGGGTGTTTGAACCATGATCGAGCAGAAGCATGGGATAGGCGGCAAGGTCTTTAAACGCGATTTTCTTTCGTTTCGCCAATTCGTGGGTCGGCGAATATACCGCCACATCCTCCCTGATGATTAAATCCTCCGATGCCAGTTTGGCGTTTTCAATGGGCAGGGTCACAATGCCGACATCCGCCTCGCGGGCCGCCACCTGTTCCGCCGTTTCAGGCGACGGCTTGCAGAAAATCCGCACTTCCACGCCGGGGTATTGATCGCGGAACTTCTTCAGGACATCGGGCAGGATGTAGAAGGCCGTCGTGTCGCTGGCGCTGACGGTCAATTCCCCCGTCTTTAAGTCCTTCAGGGCATGAACGCGGTGTCCCCCCTGTTCCAGTGCTTCAAACGCTTCTTCCACATGAATAAGGAAAATACGACCGGCCTGGGTCAAACGGCTTTTTCGTCCCTCACGCATGAGCAGAGGTTCGCCAAGTTCTTCCTCCAATGACCGGACGGCCTGGCTGATCGCCGGTTGCGTACGAAAAAGTCTTTCTGCCGCCCTGGTAAAGCTTTCCGTCTCTGCCACCGCCCGAAAGGCCGTGAGTTGCTCCATGCTCGTTACCATAAGTTATCCTTATTGAAACCATAAATATTATCAATTTGATTTATACTTAAAACATACTTATCCTGTCGCCGCAAGAAAAAAAATGAACGACCGGAAACAGGAACGGAGAGTAAAGATGGAAAAAATATTTTTGGAGATCGGGATAGAAAAAGAATTTTTTCTTTTAAGAAAAGGGGATTCGCCGAACCTGTACGACCAAATAGTTGAACCCAGGGAGTATGAATTTCCGGCAGATGCCTTTGGCTTTCTTGTTGAACTGCGCAGCGAACCCTGGATGCATTTGAATACGGTAAAAATGACCTGGGATATGACAAAATCGTATTGGGAACACCGTGCAGACAAATTCGGCATGGAGCTTGCGGACATGCCTTATCTGGTTGTTCCAAAGGAAAAGGTAAAATATTTCTACGATAAATACGAGGCGGACGCGTCTGAAGATGCAACAAAGAATATTTACGATAACAAAGGCTCCCATCATCTTGGAATGTTTTTCAACGACGAAACGTGCAGACTCACCGCCGGCATGCACGTTCATTTCAGCATGCGGGATAAAAGCGGGCGCGTGATCCCTTTTGCATCGGAGAAGATATATGAAATCGTGAAAACCATGGACGATGCTTTTCAAACAGAGATAACTGCCGCCGATAGAATCGCCGGCGAATATGAAATCAAACGGCACGGTTTCGAATACCGGTCCTTACCTTGTAATGTTGCCGTCTACGAAACATTGAAGACAGCATTTCATGTTCTGAGAAGGGTATGCGGCGATAGCGAAAACCTGTGCACAAAAACATCGAATCTCTATCCGGAAAGGAAACTCGATCATGAATAACATAACAGCCGTCGTCGGCGCCAACTGGGGCGATGAAGGGAAAGGCAAGGTTATTGATTATCTGGCGGGGCAGGCGGATTTTGTCGTCCGCTTTCAGGGCGGCCAGAACGCCGGGCACACGATCATCAATCCCTATGGGAAATTCGTTATGCACCTCCTGCCCTCCGGTGTCTTTTACCCGAATATTATCAATATTCTGGGACCGGGCGTGGCCCTCGACATCAATGCCTTGCTGATGGAAATGAAATCTCTTAAAGAAAGAAATGTCCCGGCGCCCAAAATCTACATATCCGAGCGCGCCCAGATCGTCCTTCCCGTTCATGTGCTGTTTGACAAATATGAAGAGGAACGCCTCGGCGGCGATCAATTCGGATCGACCCAAAAAGGGATCGCACCGTTTTATGGCGACAAATACATGAAACTGGGCATACAGGCGGCCGATCTTTATGACGGAAGCCGTCTTCGCAAGCGCATGGGAAAGAACCTGTTTGCCAAGAATGTCTGGCTGAAGCACGTCTATCAAAAACCATTGATTTCGACGGATGACGCCGTTGATGAATTGCTTGAAATGGCGGAAAATATCCGGCCGTTTGTCTGCGACACGACGCAGATGCTTCATCAGGCTCTGGGCGAAGACAAACGCATTTTATTGGAAGGTCAGCTCGGGGCGCTGCGCGATCCGGACCATGGCATCTATCCTTATACGACATCCTCTTCGACCCTTGCGGGATTTGCCAGTGTGGGAGCGGGCATTCCGCCCCAGGCCATGCAAAATATTGTCGCCGTCACGAAAGCTTATTCAACATGCGTAGGCGCCGGGCCATTTGTAACGGAAATTCAGACGGAAGAGGCGCAAACCCTCCGCGACCAAGGTGGAGATGCGGGCGAATATGGGGCGACAACGGGGCGTCCCCGGCGCATCGGCTGGTTCGACGCGGTGGCGACCCGCTATGGCTGCCGCCTTCAGGGCGCCACGGCCGTTGCCTTGTCCATGCTCGATGTGTTAGGCTGTCTGGACAGGATCCCCATCTGCACAGCCTACGAAATAAACGGGCAAAGACAGGCCGGTTTTCCCGCATCAGTGCATCTGGAAAAGTCCAAACCAATCTATGAAGTACTTGACGGCTGGAAATGTGATATATCAAACATAAGGCGATTTGAGGATTTGCCGCCTCAAGCAAAGAACTATATGAAAAGGATAGAAACGCTGATTGAGGTCCCCGTACGGTGGGTTTCCGTGGGGCCGGCGCGGGATGCCATGATTGTGCGAAAATAGTACCCGCTGCTCTGTGCTCTCCAGAGCAAAGGGAATAACTGAATAATCCCCCTCAATCCTCCTCATTGTCGTGTCACTCAAGAAGTGTCATTTCGACCGCAGGGAGAAATCTAAGATTTCTCAGTCGTCAAGACTCCTTCGAAATGACATAGCAAGGTTGACATGACACTCATGGAAATGGGAAATTCATATCAGGAATAAAAAAATGTACCCGAAAGGCATTCTCTTTGATTTAGACGACACGATCCTTTCTTATTCATCTGTGGCGGATGAAACCTGGCGAAGCGTTTGCGGCTGTTATGCTGCCCGATGTCATCTGGAGGCTGATGTCCTGTTCCGTGCAATACAGGAAATCGGCGACTGGTTCTGGTCGGATAAGGACCGCCACAGAAAAGGACGCAACGATCTGAATAACGCCCGGCGCTTCATCGTCTCTTTGGCTTTTCAAAAGCTTAAGTTGGACAGTGTTCTGGCCCATCCTATTGCCGATGCTTTCTCAGAACAAAGAGAAAAAGCCGTCACCATTTTCGATAATGCAAGAGAAACGCTTGAATATTTTCACGGCCACGGCGTTTTGCTGGCGCTCATGACCAACGGCGAGTCGCACAAGCAGCGCCATAAGATCGAGCGGTTCGATCTTGGAAAATACTTCCGGGCCGTCCTGATCGAGGGGGAAATGGGCTTCGGGAAACCGGATGCCGCCGTCTATCACCGAGCTCTGGCGGAATTGGGCTTACATCCGCAAGACGTCTGGGCCGTAGGCGATAATCTGGAATGCGATGTGGAAGGCCCTCAGAAACTCGGCATTCACGGCATCTGGAACGACTTCGCCCGGCAGGGACTGCCGAAAAATTCACCAATTATTCCCGACAGAATCGTTCATGCCATCGCCGATCTCACCGGTTAGCCTGCCGTTCAGGACAGGCGGGGACGGATTTCAAATCTGTCCTCGTCCTGTGCAAATCTGTCCCCCTGTGACCGGATTATTCACTCAATTTCCGCACTTATCAGATAAAGATAATTGATTTGACTTTGAAGGCCGATCATACTATTTTTCACCCGTCAAAATCGTTCTTTTGCATCACCAAAATATGAAATTTATTTATGGAGTTGAATATATGGGAAAACGATTGGAAAACAAGATCGCCGTCATCACGGGCGGCACAAGCGGCATCGGTGAAGCGACGGCTGAGGTGTTCGCCGCTGAAGGGGCAAAAGTCATCATCTGCGGCCGTTCGGAACACAAAGGCGCCGATATTGCCGCCCGTCTCGGGGACAACGTCATCTACCGGCACGCCGACGTCATGAATGAAGACGACATCAAAGCCGTCATCGACCTGGCCGTTACCCGCTTCGGACGCCTCGATATCATGTTCAACAACGCCGGCGGACCCGATCGCGGCACCCTCGAAACCGTTACGGCGGATGACTTCGCCTACAGCATGAACCTGCTTTTGCGCAGCGTCGTCTTCGGCATCAAGCATGCCGTACCGGTCATGAAAAAGCAGGGTTCAGGAAGCATCATCAACACGGCGAGCATTGCGGGCCACCGCACCCATCAGGGCGGTTTTCTCTACAGCACGGCTAAGGCCGGCATGTCCCACCTGACGAAAGTCGCCGGTGAACAGTTCGGCCCCTTCGGCATCCGGGTGAACGCCATCTCCCCCGGCGCCATCGCCACGCCCATTTTCTGGGGCGGCTCGGCGAGGGCCAATACCCTGTCGAAGGAAGAAAATGAACGGAAGATGGCCAAATTGCAGATCAGCCTGGCCAAGGCCACGCCCATCCCCCGGTCGGGTTTTGCAAAAGACATCGCCTATGGCGCTCTGTTTTTGGCCAGCGACGAGGGCAGTTTCATCAACTGCCACGACCTCGTCATCGACGGCGGCCGGATTGCACTGTTCAGGGATTAAAATCATTTAACAGGGATTGACCCATGACAAAAAAAAGCGTTCCTTTTTCACAGGAAAAACTCAATGCCGTCATTAAGGATTACCCCACGCCTTTTCATATTTATGACGAGAAGAAAATGCGGGAAAACGCCCGCGCTCTGATCCGCGCCTTTTCATGGAATGAGGGATTCCGGGAGTATTTTGCCGTCAAGGCGGCGCCCAATCCCTTCCTCATGAAGATATTGGCCGCCGAAGGATTCGGCGCCGATTGCAGCTCTCTGCCGGAATTAATCATTGCTGAAAAATGCGGCGTCACCGGCGAGGACATTATGTTCACGTCAAACGACACGCCGGCGGAGGAATTCATCGAAGCCGAAAGGCTGGGTGCCATCATCAATCTGGACGACATCAGCCATATCCCGTTTCTGGAGCATTGCGCAGGGCTTCCGGACATCATCTGCTGCCGCTATAATCCCGGCCCCCTGAAGAAGGGCAACCTGATCATCGGCCATCCCGAGGAAGCCAAGTACGGTTTTACGCGGGAACAGCTCTTCGAGGGATACAAAATCCTGCGCGACAAAGGAATCCGGCGCTTCGGCATCCACACGATGGTTGCCTCCAATGAACTGGACCCGCTTTATTTTGTTGAAACCGCCGGGATCCTCTTTACGCTCATTGCCGAATTGTCTGGGGAATTGGGGATCCGGTTCGAGTTTGCCAATATCGGCGGCGGTCTCGGCATCCCCTACCGGCCGGGCCAGAAGCCCCTTGATTTAGAAATTATCAGCAACGGCATCCGCGAACGTTATAACGCCGTCATTGAAAAAAACGGTTTGAGCCCGTTGAAATTGTTCATGGAGTGCGGCCGATATATCACAGGGCCTTACGGTTATCTCATATCCCGCGTCCTGCATCTGAAAAATACCTACAAGCATTTTGCGGGGCTCGACGCCTGCATGGCCAACCTCATGCGCCCGGCCCTGTATGGGGCCTACCATCACATCACCGTCATGGGCAAGGAAAACGCCCCGGCCACGACACTCTATGATGTGACGGGATCCCTGTGCGAAAACAACGATAAATTCGCCATCGACCGCAAGCTGCCCGAACTTGCCGAGGGCGATATTGTCGTGATCCATGACGCGGGCGCCCACGGCCATGCCATGGGATTCAACTACAACGGAAAGCTCCGTTCGGCGGAGCTGCTCCTCAGGGAAAACGGCGATGTCGAGCAGATCCGGCGCGCCGAAACGGCGGATGATTACTTTGCCACCCTCGATTGGGGAAAAATGGCAAATTTCAAGGCTTGAGACAACAGGGAATAAGGCTTCAGGTTTACGAATCACAGGAAACGCATCGCGAGATGCAACTCACGCTTCACAAAACACGAGATACGCTTCACGAGATAAGAGATACGAAAATGAATATCGGCTTTTTGGCATCCCATAACGGCAGCAACATGCAGGCCATCATCGACGCCTGCAAAGCAGGCAGACTTCAGGCAACGCCTGCCTGCATCATCAGCAACAATCCCGATTCGGGAGCCCTGGCCAGGGCGAAGGCCGAGTCTATCCCTTATTATCATCTGAGCTCCAAAACGCACCCCTCCGAGGAAGCGCTCGACCAGGCGATCCTGTCCGCCCTGACGCGCCATCAGGTCGATATCGTCATCCTTGCCGGATACATGAAAAAGATCGGCCCCCGGACCCTGCAGCATTTTTCCGGGGCGATCCTCAACATCCACCCCGCCCTTCTGCCCAGATTCGGCGGCAAAGGAATGTACGGGATGAATGTTCATGAGGCGGTTATTGCGGCGGGCGAAAAGGAATCGGGCCCGTCCGTTCATCTGGTGAACGAAGAATACGACGCCGGACCGGTCATCGCACAGATCCGTGTGCCTGTCCTTCCCGACGATACGCCGGATACGTTAGCCGCCCGCGTCCTGAAAAAAGAGCATGACCTTTTTTCAGATGTCTTGCAAAAAATCGCACAAGGGGTTATCACTATCCCCGGATACAGAGGAAACATTAACTCATAGCCTGAATATAGAGGCAGCTATCGTGCGTAACATCGTGTAACGTTGCTCTAAAAACTCCAATGACGATCAATACACCTTGGGAGAGTTTGATGAGATGAAGACACTCGGCATTTGCGTTGGGGCTACAAATCTTTCGGCTGTAACGGTTGCAAAATTGAGTGACGGCAAGATCGAGAAAACCGGCGTCTTCGTGACATCCCACAACGGAAATCCCCGTAAAAGCTTAATCGATGCGCTGGAAGCCCTTCCCTTGCAGGATTTCGACCGCATCGCCGTCACGGGCCGGAAATTCCGACACGCCATCCAACTGACATCCATCTCCGAACCGGAAGCGGTTGAGGAGGCACTGCATCAATTAAACGGCAAGGAACAGCCGTTTGACGCCGTCGTCAGCGCCGGAGGCGAAACATGCCTTGTCTATGTCCTGGGAAAAAATGGAAAAATCAGTTCCGTCCAGACGGGAAACAAATGCGCCTCCGGAACGGGCGAATTTTTCTTGCAGCAAATCAGACGCCTGGGGCTTTCCCTTGAAGAAGCCTTCCAATGCGCCGTAGCAGAAGAACCTTACCGGGTGTCGGGCCGGTGCAGCGTCTTCTGCAAAAGCGACTGCACCCACGCGAGCAACAAGGGCGTTCCGAAAGGCAGAATTGCCGCCGGATTGTGCGACATGATGGCTTCGAAGATCATGGAAATCATCAAGCAGATCCCCCGCAACCGCGTCATGATTATCGGCGGCGCGGCGCAAAATACCGTCATGATCGATTATCTCAAAAAGGAAATCGCCCACCTCATCGTGCCGGAAGAAGCCCCCTATTTCGAGGCCCTGGGCGCAGCCCTCTGGGCCGCAAAGAACGAGACCCTGCCCTTTCCGGGCAAGGAGAATCTCTTCGGCAAGCAGGCATCTTCGTTCTCATATCTCACATCCCTTCAAGATCATGAACAAGATGTTGATTTTCGCAGCGCCGAAACGGGAACGGCGCAGGAAGGCGACCGCTGCATCCTGGGGCTTGACGTGGGCTCTACAACAACAAAAGCGATTTTGCTGCGCCTTGAGGACGACAAGGTCCTGGCGTCTATCTATCTGCGCACCAACGGCAATCCCGTCCAGGCCTCCCGTGAATGTTATGCGAGTCTCTACGAACAGTTAGGCCCCCTGGCGGAGAAAATAACCATCACCGGTCTGGGCGTCACGGGTTCGGGCAGGCAGATCGCCGGGCTTCACGCCATGACGGAAGGCATCATCAACGAAATCATCGCCCATGCCGCCGGCGCCCTTTACTATGACCGCGAGGTGGACACGATCTTCGAGATCGGCGGCCAGGACGCAAAGTACACCTACATCAAAAACGGCGTCCCCTCGGACTATGCCATGAACGACGCGTGCAGCGCCGGAACGGGCTCATTTCTCGAGGAAGCGGCGAAGGAAACAATGGGCATCCCCATGGAGGCCATCGGCGATCTGGCCATGGCGGGAACAAAACCGCCCAACTTCAACGATCAGTGCGCTGCCTTCATCAGCAGCGACATCAAGATCGCCGCCCATGAAGACATGACCAAGGAAGATATTGTCGCCGGTCTCGTCTATTCCATCTGCATGAATTACAGCAACCGGGTCAAGGGCAACCGCCCGGTAGGCAACAATATCTTCATGCAGGGAGGGGTGTGCTACAACCGGGCGGTGCCGGTGGCCATGGCCGCCCTGACGGGAAAGCGCATCGTCGTGCCGCCCGAACCGGGACTCATGGGCGCTTTCGGCGTGGCGCTGGAAATCAAACGGCGGCTTGAACTCCGCTTGTTGGAAGAGCGCGCCTTTTCTCTTAAAATCCTCAAAGACCGGATCGTCGAATACGGAGAACCTTTCATCTGCGACGGCGGCAAGGAAAAGTGCGACCGCAAGTGCGAAATCGCCCGGATCAGGATCGAAGGCAAAACCTATCCCTTCGGCGGCGCCTGCAACCGCTGGTATAATCTGCGCTTTAAAATAAAAGTCGATACGGATCCGTTGAATATCGTCCGGCGTCACGAACAGTGGGTTTTTGCCCATCGCAGCGTCCCGGCGCCGGAAGCGACAAACGCGAAGGCGTTGCCCGTCATCGGCATCAATAAATCCTTCCTGATCAATTCATTTTATCCCCTTTTCCACCACTTCTTTTCCCGTCTCGGCCTTCGCGTCATGCTGCCGGACACGCTGGATCATGAGGGGGTGGAATACAAGCGGGCCCCTTTCTGCTACCCCGCCGAAATCGCCCACGGCTTTTTCGCCGCCCTGCTGAAAGAAAAGCCCGATTATCTCCTGCTGCCTCACTTCAACGGCCTTTATGTGGAAAACGGCGGCGAAGACCGGACGGTCTGCCCCGTGGCCCAGGGGGAACCCTATTATCTGTCAAGCGCCTTTAAGGATCATGATGTCTTCCAATCCATGCGTAAAGAGAAAAAGGTCCTGACGCCCGTCATCGACTTTTCCGGCGGATTTGAAAAGGCGGCTGACGTCTTTGCCCATATGGGCGCCGCTGTGGGATCGACAAAAAAAAAGGCCCGCCGGGCTTACGCAGAGGCCATTGACGTTCAGAACGCCGTTCAGGACGAAATGGCGCAGGCCGGCAGGGATTTCCTCAAACAAATTGACGGCGATCCCGATCGCTTCGGCATCGCCATCTTCGGCCGTCCGTATAATGCATACGTTTCGGAAGCGAATATGGGCATCCCGCACAAGTTTGCCTCCCGCGGCGTGCCGGTTGCACCGATCAGCTATCTTCCTATCAGTGAGGAGCTGGTCCATGAAACGATGTACTGGTCGACAGGACAGATCATTTTACAGGGCGCTGCCTTCGTGGAAAAAAATCCCCGGCTGTTTGCCTGCTACATCACCAACTTTTCCTGCGGCCCCGATTCATTTCTTGTCGGCTACTTCCGCCGGATCATGGGACGGAAGCCTTTTCTCATCCTCGAGCTGGACAGCCACGTCGCCGACGCCGGTCTGGAGACGCGCATCGAAGCCTTTTTGGACATCATCCGGAACTACCGGGAAATTGTGCGCCGGGACAGCACCGTGAACAACCTTCAGCACCTCCCGAAACCCGCTTATTTCGATTACGGGCGGGATATGGTCGTCGATTCCCGAGGTCAGGCATATCCTCTCGACCATCCCCGCGTGCATCTGGTTTTTCCGTCTATGGGACACTTCCTCCTCAGGGAAGGCGCCGCCCTCTTCCGGTCTCTGGGCATCCGTGCAACCGCCCTGCCTCCGCCGGATGAAGAAGTGCTCAAGCTGGGCCGCGGCAATACAAGCTGCAAGGAATGCCTCCCCCTGCTGCTTACCACGGGAACGCTTTTGAAGTATCTGAAAGAGCGGGAAAATCCCGATGAACTGCTTGTGTATTTCATGCCCACCACCTGCGGCCCCTGCCGCTTCGGTCAATACTCACCGTTCATTCATGAGTTTATCCAGCAGTCAGGGATCGAGAATACGGCTCTGCTGTCGTTGAACTCCGAAAACGGCTACAGCGGCGTTCTGGACAACAGCCTGATACTCAAGCTGTGGGCCGGGGTGATCATTGCCGACACCATGCAGGCCATCTATTCCATTTTGCTTGTCCATGCACGGGATACGAAGGCGGCCGTTGAAATCTTCAAGACAGAGGAAAACCGGATCGAAGCGGCTCTCGAAAAGACAAAAAGTTTCAGGGATATTCAGGGCGCTTTGCATCAGGCAGCGGAAAACCTGGGGCGCATTCCCCTGAAAACAAAGCCGCCCGACGCGCCCACCGTTCTTCTGACCGGTGAAATATATGTGCGTCACGATGATCTCTCGCGTCAGGGCCTGGTTGAAAAACTTGCGGAAAATGGTTTTGTCGTCAGGGTATCCGGCCTCGGCGAATGGGTATACTATTCGGACTGGTGCTATCTCAACAACGCCAACGGGAAAAGACCTGCTGCAAAGGAACGTGTATTTCTTGCCCTGCGCTCGTTTATGATGCGGCGTTACGAAAAAACCATCAAGACCATCTTTTCAAAGTCCGGGTTGATTCAACCTCACATGGAAGACGTGCCCTACTTCATCAAAAAGGCCCGTCCTCTCATCAACCCGAAGCTGACGGGCGAGGCGATCCTCACCGTCGGCGCATCCATCGCGGAGGTGCCCTCGCCTTACTGCGGCGCTATCGCCATCGGCCCCTTCGGATGCATGCCCAACCGGATAGCGGAGGCGATATTAACCAGGGAAATGAGCCGGGGCTGGCAATCAAATAACGGCAACGGCAGGCAACACCTGGATCAGATCGAGGAGTTGCCCTTTCTGGCCATCGAGACGGACGGGAATCCCTTTCCGCAGATCATTACGGCCAAACTGGAAGTCTTTATGATGCAGGCCTTGAGGCTTCATGAAAGCATGAGGGGATCGTGATCGGCAACCGGCATACGATGCGCAGGAATATGTTGACGGCGTGTTTTTATCTTCACGGCTCAAATATACAGACAAGGGGCGATCGTTTCATGACCTCCCGATAGGATGGCGCTATGGTTTCAAAAAAAACAGCTTTCATTGTAAATCCCTATTCCGGCAATGGTGCAACAGGCAAGGAATGGCCGAGCATCCGGGAAAAAGCCGGGAAATGTCTCGGACCGTTTGACGTCTATCTGACGAACACGCCGGGCGATGCGACAACGCTCGCCAGGCAGGCTCTGAAAAACGGCGCTGACCGGATCATCTGTATCGGCGGCGATGGTACATTGAATGAAGTCATCAACGGATTGATGGATGAAAAAGGCCCCGTCAACCGGGACGTCGTTCTGGGATTTCTGCCCAACGGCACGGGATGCGATTTTGTCAGAACCGTTCCCATTCCTAAAAACATCGATCGCGCCCTCGATACGATCTCACACGGCGTCGTTCGCGAGATAGACCTGGGGCGCGTTCAGTATGTGGACAAACAAGGAAAAACGGCCGTCCGGTATTTCGACAACATCGCAAGCTTCGGACTCGGCGGCGAAGTGGTCGATCGGGTGAATTGCACCAGCAAGGCTTTGGGCCCCTTTATCTGCTTTTTATGGTCCACCCTGATTGCCCTGCTGTTGTTCGGGAAGAAAAAAATCCGCTTTACCGTTGACGACGGGCCGGAACAGGAAGCTACCTGCTGGAATATCGCCGTCGCCAACGGGCAGTATCACGGCGGCGGAATGCAGGTGGCGCCCGACGCCCTGGTCGATGACGGCCTGCTTCACATCACCGTCCTTGGCGATCTGAATCTGGCCCAGGTGTTTTGGCACTTGCCGAAGCTCTACACGGGCAAGATCGGCGTGGTCAAACAGGTTGAAATGATGACGGGCACAAAGGTATCCGCCTGGTCGGATCAGCGCGTCCTCATCGATATGGATGGAGAGCAGCCCGGATATTTGCCGGCCCAGATCGACATCGTCCCGGCGGCCCTGAAACTGATTACCGGCGAGGGTTGATAAAGGACGTTACAACCAAATATTTTCCCGGCGGACTTTTTCTGAAGCGTCAAAGGAAACGCCCTCCAATTCCAAGAGGTTTCTCTTCATCTTGAACCCGCCGCCGAAGCCGCCCAGGGCGCCGTCCGACCGTACCACGCGATGGCAGGGAATGATGATGGGAAAGGGATTCCGTGCCTGGGCGTTCCCGACGGCCCGCGCCCCCTTCGGTTGATTTATTTTTTCCGCCAGGCCGCCGTAGGTTGCAACCATTCCCCTGGGAATCTGCCGATCCCACAGCAGCACCTTCTGCTGAAACGCGGTGCATACCGCAAAATCGAGATATTCCAAAGACAGATCGACACCCTCGCCATCGAGATAACGCCGGATGGCCTCCCTCAACCATTCAATAACACCATCCGTACCTTTTACAGCATGAGGGGAAATTTTCAAGATGAGCAATTCCTCTTGCCTATCTTCGGCGGGAAGGATGATTCTTTTTATGAGCGGTTTTCCGCTGTCGTATGACCACAAAAACCCGATACGGCCAAGCCGTGTATCCGTTAAGCAGTAAAACGTCTCTTCCACCGCTTTTCTCCTCTCAGCGTGAAGCGTACCTCGTGAAGCGTAAACCCTGACAGGCTCGTAAAAAGTCAGCTATAACCAATTATGTCATTTCGACCCCGCATTTTGCGGTGGAGAAATCTTGCAAACGATAAAAGATTTCTCGTCGTCCCGCTTCAGCGGGACTCCCCGAAATGACAGAATTCGACTTTTTACGAAGGCATCAACCCTGAATCTTGTTACTCCGTCTTTATCCGGCCATATGGTCGAACACGATCTTGACGCCGATGCCGATGAGGACGAGGCCGCCGATCATCTCCGCCCGCTTGCCGAAAAGCTTTCCCAGTTTTTCTCCGAAAACCATGCCGACCAGGGTCATGGTGAAGGCGACAAGGCCGATGATGATGCTCGCATAAAAAATCTTTTGATTCAGGAATGCAAAGCTCAATCCCACAGCGAGGGCATCGATGCTTGTCGCCACGGCGAGCATCAGCAGCGTGAAACCCCTCGTGGGGTCTATGCCGATGTTTTGCCCGTCGCCATGGAAAGATTCCCAGATCATCTTTCCGCCGATAAAGGATAGAAGACCAAAGGCGATCCAATGATCAAAATCCTCAATCAGCGAGTCAACCGTCATGCCCGCCAGCCAGCCGGCCAGGGGCATGACGAACTGGAAAATGCCAAATGCGAGAGACAGGCGTAAGACCGGGCCGTATGATAGTTTCCGTCCCGATGCGCCGACGCCGACGGCAACGGAGAAAGCATCCATCCCCAGGCCGACGGCAATGATCAGAATTGAAATGATGTCCATAATCATTTAATGCGCTCCCCCCCCCCCTTTTTTTAGAAAAAGAGGGACGGGAGTTTGGACATATTGAGACCTTTGAAAAATGCCTCTTTTATCATTGCGAGCGAAGCGAAGCAATCTCATAAGCATCCGATAATATAAGAGATTGCCACGACGCTCCGCGCCTCGCAATGACAGGAAAAACGGAAATTCAAAGCTCTCATATTTAAAATCATTGTCCCTAACCCACAACCGTTGTCCTTCGTCGGCGGGGGCACCCACATCAAAGACCCGTTGTCCCCCGCCGGCGGGGGTGCAGGGGGTGGTTGACGGAGCAATCCCTTGAATCCTTGAACTCTATTTTCTCAGAAAATCGTATATCTGTTCCGCCGTTGCCTTACCAATCCCTTCGACCTTTTGCAAGTCTTCTTTCGACGCTGCCCCAACGTGGCTGACATCGCCGAAATATTGCAGCACCGCCTTTTTTTTCGCTTCGCCGAGACCGGGGACGGCATCCAGCAGGGACTCGGCATCCCTTTTGTCCCGCAATTGCCGGTGGTAGGACACGGCAAACCGGTGGGCCTCGTCGCGGATGCGCTGAAGCAGGAACAGGGCTGTGGGAAAGCGCGACAGGTTCACGGGATTTTTTCGTCCCGGCAGATAGATCCGGTCATGGTCTTTTGCAACCTGCGTCGGACCCCGCAGACGGCTGCCGCCCGGCAGATCGCTTTTTTCTTTGGCAATGGCGATCACATCGATCCCCTCCACGGCCACGTCCCTCATGACCGAAACGGCAACGCCCAGCTGCCCCTTTCCGCCGTCCACCATGATCAGGTCGGGCAGGTTTTCCTTTTTCCCGTACCGGCGCTTCAGGACTTCATACATCATGGCATAATCATCGGCGCCCTCGACCGTCCTGATCTTATATCGCCGATAACCGGCCTTGTCGGGAAGGCCGGAGACAAACGTCACCATGGAACCCACGGCAAGGGCGCCACCGATATTGGAGATGTCGAAGCATTCGATCCTTTCAGGGCGTTTCTTCAAGCTGAGTCTCTCCATCAGGAGCTTCAAGGCTTCTTCCGGGTTGTCTTTGGCCAGCCGCTCCGTCCGGAAAATATTTTTCGCATTTTGCTGCGCCATGGCGAGGAGGGCCGCACCTCTTCCTTTTTGGGGCGTCACGATGGACACCGCCCGGCCCTTCTTGTCCGTCAGCCATTCAGCGATAACATCCCGATCCTCCATGTCTTCGGGCAGCACAATCTCAGCGGGGATATAGACCTCCCCGTCATAAAACCGTTTAATCAGCGCCGAAAGGATCTCCGAAGTTTCGCCGCCGACCTTGATGAGGGGAAAGACCTTCTGGCCGATGATATTGCCGCTCCGGATCAGGACGGCGCAGATCTGCGTCATATCGTCTTCCCGGTAAACACCAAAGACATCCTGGTCTGTCGCCGCGACGGTCGCCATGCGCTGCTTTTCCAGGGTCGCCTCAATGGCGGCGATGCGGTCCCGCAAAACCACCGCCGCCTCAAAATCCATCCGCTCCGCAGCCCCCTGCATCCTGCCCCGCAGATCGGCAACGAGGCCCTTTTCGCGCCCTTCCAGAAAGGCTGTCGCATCCTTTACAAGGCCGTCATAGGCCGCGGCATCGATGAGGCCGCAGCAGGGCGCGGGACAGCGGCCGATCTCATGCTCCAGACAGGGACGCTTCCTGCCGCTCAATTCGGCATTGCCGCAGGTGCGCAGGGGGAATATGGGTTGAAGAAACCGGAGGGTTTCCCTTGCCTGCCCGCTCGAGGGATAGGGACCGAAGTACCGGGCGCCGTCCTTTTTGGGACGCCGGACCAGTTGGAAACGGGGGAAGCGTTCCCGTGGATCGAGACGGATATGGAAGTAGGTTTTGTCATCACGGAAAAAGACATTGTACCGGGGGCGGTGCTCCTTGATCAGATTGTTCTCCAGGATGAGGGCTTCCTTCTCCGTCTCGGTCACGATAAAATCGATGTCGCCGATGCGGGAAACAAGAAAAGGCACCATGACGCGCGAATCCGTCCCGCCGAAATACGCGCGTATCCGGCTCCGGATATCCCTCGCCTTCCCGACATAAAGGATACCGCCCTCCGCGTCCTTCATCAGATAGACCCCCGGCGACCGGGGGGCATGTTTTATTTTCTGTTCAAGATAGTCGCTCATAACACATCAATCCGGACACGATGATGATCGTTCATTGATTTCCATATCATTATTCCCACGGGCCGTGAAACAGAATAATGATGAACCTGTCTTTTCAACGAAAATCGGTTTCCCCCTGTTGATATGTTGCATATAACAGCGCGATCGGTTATATTGCAGCTATGCATCCAACATATTCAAGGGAAACAGGACAAGAAGGAACATGTAATAAAACGACTCGAGGTGACATGATGAGAGGAAAAATACTGCCGGCCGTTTTGAAACTATTTGCGGTGATTGTGCTTGTTGGCTTTGTTGCCGTTTTGAATGCAGGCGGCGCCGAGTTCGAAAATCCCTGCGGGAAACCCGCCGCCGCCGCTCAGGGCGAGCAATTCATCGGGAAGTACATTGACAATAAGTGGAATACCCATTCCGTGGTTTCAGATGCCAGGGCGATCATGGCCATGCTCAAAGAAAAAAAATACGACGACAAAGCGAAGATTTCATCTTTCCTCGATATGAGTATGTATGATTGGGCATGCAAGAACGGCTATACGATCAAAAATACCAATACCGGCTTTTACTTTTTCAATAAGGATGAAAAACAGAACCGGGGCGTCTTCGTGGGTATCAGACCGGACGGATACCTTCACAGCGAAGGCGTGAGAAACGGTTGGGCAAAGTTCGAACTTGACACCAGGGGCCGTTCCATGGAGACCTATTATCTCCAGGTCATAATCTCAAAGCTCAAACCCGCACCCAATGAGAAACCCACAACAACCGCCGACGAATCCGCGCAAATAATCCTGAACGCCATTCTGGATCACGCCAATCTATGGGCACAGGAATATTACGGGGCTATCATAAAAAAGGCCGGCGCCAAGTAACGGGACCCGGCAATTTGGCTAAGGGAAAAAGTATCCCACAGGTCAATAGAATTTTGACCGATTGTCCGGTAGCAAACAAACATCTATCAAAAGCACGATTAACTGTCCGATTATAGAAACCGCCATAGAGAATGATCTGTTCCTCCTTCACAACGATAGCGATTTTGATGCCATTGCACGGGTGGTCCCTCTCAAAATATATTGATCCGACAAAGTAGCTGTCTGCAATAAATCTTTAACAAGAGTGAGGCACAACCCCCTTTACCCGTTATCATCCTCTCCTCCCATCTCGATCATGATGGCCGTCAGTTCCTTGATCTCGTCCCGGAGCTGGGCGGCCTTTTCGAATTCAAGGTCTGCCGCCGCCTTCTTCATTTCCTCTTTCAGACGGCGGATCATGACGGGAAGCTCTGCTTCCGACCGATAAGCCTTCTTGTCCTCTGCAACGGTCGGGACGGTCATATAGTCCGCTTCATAGACAGAGGCGAGGATATTGTGGATCGACTTCTTGATTGACTCGGGCGTAATGTTATTCTCCTTATTGAAGCGCCCCTGAATCTTTCGCCGCCGCGCCGTTTCGTTGAGGCACGCCTGAATGGATGCGGTGATCCTGTCGGCGTACATGATGACCTGGCCGGCGATATTCCGCGCCGCCCGGCCGCTGGTCTGGATGAGGGACCGCTCGGACCGCAAAAAGCCTTCCTTGTCGGCGTCGAGAATGGCTACCAGAGAGACTTCGGGGATGTCGAGACCCTCCCGCAGCAGGTTGACACCGATGAGGACGTCAAATTCACCCAACCGCAGATCCCTGATGATATTGACCCGCTCCAGGGTATGGACGTCGGAGTGGAGATACCGAACCCGGACGCCCAGATCGCCGTAATAGGTCGTGAGGTTTTCCGCCATGCGCTTCGTCAGGGTCGTGACGAGGATGCGCTCATCCGCCTTCACCCGCTTGCGGATCTCCGCCAGGAGGTCGTCCACTTGGTGGGTGCAGGGCTTGACGATAATTTCCGGGTCCATGAGCCCTGTGGGACGGATGATCTGCTCCACAACGGCGCCGTCCGCCTTTTTCAGCTCATAAGCGGCGGGAGTCGCCGATATATAGAGTCGCTGATTGCCGAACCGTTCGTACTCGTCGAACATCAGGGGCCGGTTGTCCAGTGCAGACGGCAGCCGGAACCCGTAATTAACGAGCGTTTCCTTTCGCGACCGGTCCCCCCGGTACATGCCGTTCAACTGGGGGATGGTGGCATGGCTTTCATCAACAATGACGAGGGCGTTGGCCGGCAGATACTCCATGAGCGTCGGCGGCGGCTCCCCCGGTTTTCGCCCTGTCAGGTGGCGGGAATAATTCTCGATGCCCTGGCAGTAGCCCATCTCCTCCATCATCTCGATGTCGAAATGCGTCCGCTGCTCCAGCCGCTGGGCCTCCAGGAGCTTGTTTTGCCCTTTCAGTTCCCGGAGCCTTTCCCCCAACTCTTCCCGGATGGCAAGGATCGCCTGGTGCAGCGTGTCTTTTGTCGTCACATAGTGGCTGCCGGGATAGACGGCGATACGCCGCATCGTGCCGAGCTTTTTCCCCCGCAACGGATCCATGATGGCGATGGATTCGACCGTATCGCCGAAGAACTCGATCCGGATGGCCTTTTCTTCTTCGTAGGCCGGAAAGATCTCGACGACATCGCCCCGGACGCGAAAGGTCCCCCGGTGAAAATCGATGTCGTTTCTTTCGTACTGGATTTCCACAAGGCGGCGGAGCATGTCGTCCCGCTGGATATCCATGCCCTCTTCCAACAGGAGCACCATGCCGTGGTAGGCCTCCGGCGAGCCGAGGCCGTAAATGCAAGACACGCTGGCCACGATGATGACATCGTCGCGCTCCAGCAGGGAGTGGGTGGCCGAATGCCTCAGTTTATCGATTTCTTCATTGATGGCCGAATCCTTCTCGATGTACGTGTCCGTGCTGGGGAGATAGGCCTCCGGCTGGTAGTAATCGTAATAACTGACAAAATACTCGACGGCGTTTTCGGGAAAGAGGGTTTTGAATTCGCCGTACAACTGGGCGGCCAGGGTCTTGTTGTGGGCGATGATGAGGGCGGGCCGCTGGACGGCGGCGATGACGTTGGCAATGGTAAAGGTCTTCCCCGATCCTGTCACGCCGAGGAGGACCTGATGCCCTTTCCCATTTTCAATGCCGGAAACAAGCTTATCGATGGCCTGGGGCTGATCGCCCCGCGGTTCGAATTCCGTCGTTATGTTGAATCGGTTTGTCATGAAGGCGACTTTGTCATAAAATCCGTCCATTGGCAATACGGCAGTTTGGCAGAAAGGGGCAGATTTGAATTCTGATCCCCTGTGTCCTGCACAAGTTCGTCCCATTAATCCAGGATGTTCATTAGATTAGAATAAATCTTGACAAGATATTATTGTATGCATAAATGTAAGTGAACTTTTACTTACATAAGGGTATGCAGATGAAAAAAGGGATTGCCAAGGTAAATACAGAAGTCAGACGGGAGCAGATAAAGCAAGCCACATTCAATATTTTAGCCAATCAAGGCGTAAAAGGATTTACCATTTCCTCCATTGCGGAAAAAGTGGGTGTATCAGAAGCCAACCTTTATCGACATTTTAAAAACAAGAAGGAAATCCTTGCTTATGCTGTTGAAAGCATCGGCGAGGGTCTCCAGCAGAACTTAAAAAATATCAAAAACTCGAGGACGACGAATCCTGTGAAGCAGTTAAAAAGGCTCTTCAGACTCCATCTCGAATATATTGAAGCAAACGAGGGGATTCCGCATCTTGTCTTTTCAGAGGAGTTACATAAAGGCAATCCTGATATGAGGAACAAACTTCTTAATGCGATTAACGCCTATGCCCGGGAGATAGAATTATTAATGAAGCAGGGGCAAGAAGACGGAAGCATCCTTAAGGGAATCGATACCCATGCCTTTTCCTTTGCATTGATCGGCATGGTCCAAATATCAACCATCATGTGGTTGTTAAACAACTTTTCATCTTCACTGGCGCTTGACGGCATGAAGCTCTGGAATAGTTTCGAGGACTGCATGGCGGTAAAGAAGTGATGAATGGATTCATGAAAGGAGGATAAACAGATAACAAAGGTTCAAGAAGTGAGGCAATGCGCATCGGATTTTTTTATAAAACATTCAATGACGGAAAAGGAGTTATTATGGATTACAAGCAAATGACGCCGCCCTGCGGCATCGACTGTTTCAATTGTCCGGTATATTTAGCAAATGATAATGAACTATTAAAAAATGAACTGGCAAAACGCCTCAATTTGCCGCCAGACCGGGTGGTTTGTAAGGGATGTCGCAATCACAACGGAAAAATTCCTTTAATTAATATGACTGAGCCGTGCAAGGTATACGAATGCACGGAAAAGAAAGGATTGCAATTTTGTTTCGAATGTACGGATTTTCCTTGCGATTATCTAAACCCGATCGCCGATAACGCATCTCAGGCACCGCACAACATAAAAGTCTACAACCTTTGTTTAATAAAAAAGATGGGGCTCGAAGCCTGGGCGGAAACAAAGGCGAAAAGCGTTCGCGACACCTATTTCAACCGAAAGTTCCCTCGACCTGTAAGTAAAGGGGTTTAAATTGGAACGACAGCCACTAATAATTGTTGGTCTATTCGGGGAACAGTCAGGCTGTCCCCTTATCTGTTGACTTGCCTCATGAATCGGGTTAGGATTTTCGCGCATTCTTGATGGATGAATGACGACAGGGAATCAGATATTTGCCATGACTGAACCGACGATTAATTTTGAACAACGAGGCGCTATCGGCATTATCACCCTCAACCGGCCCGAACAGAGAAACGCGATTACGGCGCAGATGGTCGCAGAGTTGCGCGAGATTCGTGCGAGCGTCGGCTGGGACAGCGGCATCAGAGTCTTTGTGCTTGCCGCCTGCGGTGCGGATTTTTCCGCAGGAACCGACCCCGATTCCCTTCAACAATTTACACAGCGGGAAGAACAGATCCGACATCACACGGTTGCCGCCCATATTGCCTCGCTCCCCCAGCCGGTCGTTGCAGCCATCAACGGCGCCGCTTTCGGTCAGGGCCTTGAACTGGCCCTGGCCTGCGACATCCGCATCGCCGCCCACGGGGCGCATTTTTCCATGACACAGATAAGCGGAGACGACATGCCCTTCGACGGCGGCACCCAGCGCCTGCCCCGCGTCGTCGGACGGATGAAAGCCCTCGAGATGATCCTCTGCGGCGCCGTCATTGACGCTCAAGAGGCTAAGGAAATAGGATTGGTCAACCGCTTGGTTCCTCAGGAAGCCCTATTGCCGGAGGCGCTGAAGCTCGCGGAAGATTTGGCGGCAAAAGCTCCCCTCGCTATGAAGTATGCCAAAGAAGCCGTCATGAAAGGCATGGATATGACCCTCTCTCAGGGGCTGAGGCTGGAAGCGGACCTCTACTTTCTGCTCCACACAACCGGCGACCGCCGCGAGGGGATTGAAGCCTTTCGTGAAAAAAGACCCCCAAAATTTAGAGAGAAATGATTGTGTTTGAAACCCTCATCGTCGAAAAGGCGGACACTGTTGTCGTCATCACCCTGAACCGGCCGGACGTCATGAATATCCACAATACGGCCATGCGGGACGAACTGTATGAGGTCTTGAGCGCCATTCGGGAGGACGACGAGACCAAGGCGGTTCTTTTCAGGGGGGCTGGAGAAAAGGCCTTTTGCGCCGGCGCCGATCTGACGGAATTTCTGACGGCACCGCCCCCGGCAACGGCCCGCGCCGTTCGTTTCGACGCCGACCTCTGGGAGCTCTTTACGACCATGCCGCAGCCGCTCATCTGCGCCGTCCACGGCTACTGCCTCGGTTCGGGCATTGAAATCGCCCTGTGCTGCGATATCGTCTTCGCATCGGATGATGCACGGTTCGGACTGCCCGAAATCGGCCTGGGAATCATCCCGGCCGCCGGCGGCACCCAGACCGTTCCCCGCACTGTGGGTGGAAGCGCGGCCCTCGACATGATGCTGACCAACCGCTGGCTCACCGCCCATGAGGCCCGCCGCGCCGGTCTCGTGAACCGGGTCGTTCCCCGCGAACGCTTGCTGACGGAGGCCCATGCCGCGCTCCGGCGAATCGCCGCCCGGAACCCCCGCACAGTCCGCGCCGCCAAAGAGGCCGTCAACCGGGGCCTCGATCTGACGCTCGCGCAGGGTCTGGAGCTGGAAAGACGGCTCGTACTTGCTTTATGGGGGCAGATTTGAAATCTGTCCCCACTAATTCCATCCCCATAAAAAGGAAAAAACAGGAAAGAAAACCGTCATGCCCGACTTCAGGAAAAAATACTTTATCATTGTTCTTCTGTTGGTTATCGTAGCCGGTCTTTATTTGTCCGGACGCTTGAAAACGTCGCGCGTTAAGGATATTGAGGGCAATGTCGTCCGGCTGGCCGACATTCAGGAAACCATCACGACGGGCGGCGTCATTGAAGACACAAACGCCGAACGACAGGCCGAGGGGCTGCACGATTTGACGGAAAACGAGCTTCTCAACCGGATTGCTGAAGAGCGGGCCCGTGACCTGCTGGATAAACAGTACTTTGCCCATGTGTCCCCAACGGGCGAGCAGGCCACGGATATTGCGCGGAAAGTCGGGTACCCTTACAAGATGATTGCCGAAAACCTTGCCGGCGGAAATTTCCCGACAAGCAAAAAAATGGTGGATGGGTGGATGCAGAGCCCCGGCCACCGGAAAAACATCCTTGACCCCGACGTAAAAGAAATCGGCGTTGCCATTCTCAAAGGCAAGATGCATGGTCAGAACACGACCATCGGGGTTCAGATCTTCGGCCTCGAATCGCCGCCCGTTTCTGTAAAGGTATGTCCTCAGCCTTCAGAGATGCTGAAAAGTGAAATTGAAACCAAAAAAGCCGAGATAGCCGGCCTCCAGGAACGTCTGTCCAGGCTGAAAGAGGAACTCGACGAGGAAGCGCAAACCATCAAAACGGACAGGAACACCGCCGGGGCAAGCCGCCAGGACGTCCATGATCTGAACATCAGGATCAAGGCCTACAATGAAAAAAGCCACTGGCACAACCGGATAGCCGCCGATGCAAGAGCCAAGGCCATGGTGCTGCAAAGAATGATCGACGAATACAACCGGGCCGTCAGGGACTACAGCGACTGCCGAAATTCAGACGGCCATGAATGATGTTGACGGCTATTTCAACTGGTTTCTCGAGAACCCCAGAATCTGGCGGCAAACCACGAGCATCTGAATCTGGCCCGTGCCTTCATAGATGTCGTTGATCTTGCAGTCCCGCATCCACTTTTCCACCAGCCATTCACGCGAATAGCCGAGAGGGCCGAGAAGCGCCACGCAACGCTGGCAGACCTGCCCGATCACCCTGCCCGCCTTGGCCTTGCCCATGGAAGACTCCAGGGAGTTTCGCACGTTCTTGTCGAGCATGGAGGCCGACTGCCACACCAGATACCTCGCGGCGTCAAGGTTTGCCTCCATATCCATGATTTCTCTTTGCACGGCGTTGAGCGAATGCATGCCCCGGTCGTAGGGAAAGGTGTATCCCGCCTCTTCCAGCTTTTCCTTCGTGAAATCCAGAGCGGCCCGGCCCACACCAATGCCCTGGGCGGCAACGGACGGGCGCGTGGCATCGAAGGTTGCCAGAACGCCGACCTGCCCGCCCTTTGCTTCCCTGACCTCCGGCGAACCGAGGATGTTGTCATAGGGAATGCGGCAATCTTCAAAAACGATGGAGGCCGTGTCCGACGCCCGGATACCCAGTTTATGCTCCAGTTTGGTCAGGGTGCAGCCTTTGCGGAACTTTTCAACGATAAAGCTTTTAATGGCGGCCCGGCCCTTGCTTTTGTCGAGGGTCGCCCAAACGACAATCGCCTCGCAGCGATGGCCGCTGGTTACGAAAATTTTCTCGCCGTTGATGATCCATTCATTCGTCTCCGGATCGAGCTTTGCCGTCGCCGCCACGGCAGACGTATCGGAACCGAAACCCGGCTCGGTGATGGCCATGGAGCAGAACATCTTATCGAAGCGCGCTTTTTGCTCCGGCGTGGCCACGGCGCGGATGGAGGAATTGCCGAGGCCCGATGTGTTGATGGCCCCGCCTGTGACGGGATCGCCCCAGCAGGCTTCCTCCCGCGTGATGATCCGGGTCATGAACTGACCTTCTGCAACACCCGGCTCGGCCGCCAGTTTCTGAATGGCCGCTTCCTTTTCCCGCAGGATGTCTTTTTCCTCATCCGTCAAATCCTGGTGCTCATGCTCGTCGTAGTATCTTGCGAGGGATCGGACATAGAGGGCATTTTCATGTGTTAACCTCTTAATTTTCTGTGTCTTCGGCGCTATGGAAAAATCGATCATGGTTATTCTCCCCTGTATATTTTGAATGCGTTCTCACGCTGTGTTCTTCCAATGAATGAAACCGTGCATTCTCATATCCTGATTTTTGCTATATTTCAAGTTGAGAATTGTTTAATCATCATGCCTGGTGTACATGCGGGGAAGAACGCCGCGGCCACCCGTCTCCGGACACACGGCGCACCCTCTCCGTGGACACGCTGCGCCGGCAGAAAATCGATTTCTCACTCCGGTCCGATACGGATAGGATTGACAAATTGAAAAAGTTCTCTGACCCTTGTATCTATATGAAAGATCGCTGCGAGCTGTTCAAAAAAGTGGGGAAATGGGAACCCTTCGCGGCGCTTCATGCACCGGCTGACGACGGTTTTTCAAAACAAGCCGGCACGGCTGAATTTAATTGAATTATATTGACTTGCAAGATGGTACTCCCTATACTTTGCAAGCAAAAAGGCGCGTTGTAATTGTAAAATGTCACTGTCTTTAACTTTAAATGAAAGGATAAGGTGATTTTATGACAGAAGCCGCCGCCAAAGCATTTGCCAACCTCAGAGACACCTCCCATTTCGAATGGTATATCATCCCGCTGCTCCTCATTATTATTTACATCTATCACAACGAAGCCCGCCAAAAGAACTGGAATGCCATTTTTGCCGGACTCGCCCTGTGGGGATGCGACTGGTTCAATGAAATCTGGAATGGCCTGGTTTTTCATTTCACCCAATACGCACCCGTCTGGGGAACGCCGGGTAAAACGGCCTATGAAATCCTCATCGGCCTCAACATCGAAATCAGCATGATGTTTCTTATCATGGGCGTCGCCTGCTCGATCATCCTTCCCCAGGACAAAACGGTAAAAATTGCGGGGCTTCCGAACCGTTGGTTCTTCATCATCCTGTTTACGACGCTTGCCGTCATCGTAGAAATCATCCTGAATTATTTCGGCGCCCTCACCTGGGATTATTCCTGGTGGAACGTCAAAGCGCCCTGGCTCATCTGGATCGGCGGCTATTTTTGGTTCTTCCGCGTCGCTTACTGGGTCTATGACATGAAGACCATCCGGGCCAAGGCCGTCACCGTCGGCACCATCCTCGGCATCGACGTTGTCTTGCTCATCCTGTTCATAGGCATTTTGAAGTGGATTTAGGCATGATAATAAACGGTCATTTACACCATTGAATGCCGTCGGGGATCATTGGCCAAATCGCTTTCAACCAAGCATCGGCCATAAATCCCTGATTTTACGTGCTGCCGTATTTCCTGCTGATATGGATTTTTTTACGGAGATCGTAATTCATAATGATTTGATTTTTAACGAACAGTAGTTTATGAAAAACGCCATGCAAAAGGAGGGCTTTTCAAAACCCGGATTTTCATATAATTCGCATCATAAGGGTTGGCGCTGCGCAGGGCGCCAACCACGCGCTGAAGCGGTCGTCACTTCGCCTGCATGGTCTGCTTTGCTGACCGCAGGCTCTTGCCGCCGCCGTCGCTTACAGGCTCGGCCTTTGCGATTCCGCCATGACTGTTCATATGCCGGGCGGAAACCTCGACATCCGGTTTTCTCAAGATTATGCCGCCACGATGACCGGGCCGGTGACCTGTGTCTGCCGGGGAGTCATAGACACAGAGATGTTTATTGAATAAAAATCGTCAAACATTTCGATACCCTCGTCATGGAATAACCCGGATGCCGAACAGCCCCGCAACAAAAGCGGAATAGGCATCCGACTCTATCGCATCCGGCTCTATCGCTATCCCGGCGAAGATACCGCCAACTGAATATGATATAGTAACCGGCATTTGGCAGATTTAGACCAAACTCGATTGCCCGTATGGCCCTCTCCTGGCCGATGAATTCATTCAAAGGTGCTGTTTCAGTTGTAGATTCAAATGCAAAGTGGCAGGGATCACAGAGCCTTATGGTCGCTACAGCAATATCTCACAGGGAAAACGGCAGCAGAACGGCAGTGATGATACGATCCCTTGCATCCTCAAATCGGCAGAATACCCCATACTTTGTTCTCAAAATTCCCTTGAGTTACAAATTTCCCCTTTATATATTCCAACCACGAGAAAGCAATGTCTTATCAAACACCGCAGCGATGCCGCCCCCCCATCCGCCCGGAAATCACTCCCGAGAGGATTAAAAAAATACAGGCGTCCCTAACGCCTCAGACTGACGGCAATAACACGACTGCAGCCACCATTACTATGGCGGGAGAAGCGCTGTCATTTCTGTCCCTCATTTCATTACTTGTATGTCAATAGAAAATGGGGGAAATGGGGGACTCCATCTTTATTCAAGTTTTGACAATTCATCTGATTCTTGATACTAATGAAATTAATAGGAAAATTGATTCCATGATCGATGATATCAGGCAGAAGATCGCAACCGGACAGTATGAATATTCCAAACATGCGGTTGATCAGACCATCAAGAGACGGATCGCCGTCCAGGATGTAGTCGAGGCCATTGCATCAAAAAAGTCTGATTATTGAGGATTATCCGGATGACAAGTATGGTCCGAGCTGCCTGATATTCGGCGTCACGGAAGCCGGTCGTCCACTGCATATCCAGTGCAGCTATGCTGACAGGCCACTGATCAAAATCATAACCGTTTATGAGCCTGATAAAGACCGATGGAGCGACTATAAGATCAGGAGGAGGTAACCATGGGAAGCTCAATCAAGGAAACATATAGCGAGCAGTACGTAACGTATACGCTCGAAATGGATGGGAAATTCTACATCGTGGAGCATGTGCCGGCCAGAGTATGTCTGGAGACGGGAGAACAGTATTTTGCCCCGGAGACGGTTGAAAAAATTCAGAAGATCATCTGGGGACAAATAAAGCCGGTCAAGGTGATCGAAACCCCGGTTTATGAATTCGGACAAACTCCTACAGCTCCCTAAGTACGAACGTTACCATTTGGGTCATGAATGAACGCATAACACTTTCAGTAATAATTTCGTTGAAAAAATTCATTTAGATAAAATAACTGGTATGGTGTCCCCAGATTGACTTGCCCCTTTACAGCCCCAAATCTTCGGCCACTCCCTTCATCGCTTCCAGACCAAGCTCGATAAAGGCATCCAGATCCAAACCGATGCCGCTGCACGTCGCTATCTGCTCCCGATTCGCCCCCGCCGCGAACCGCTCTTCCTTGAACCGCTTCCTGATGGATTTGGCTTCAACGCCGGCCAGTTTTTTATCGGGGCGGACTAACGCGCCGGCGGTGATAAGGCCGGTCAAGGGGTCGGCGCAATAGAGGGCTTTATCCATCAAGGATTCGCAGGGCACACCATGCGCTCCATTGTGGACGAGAATGGCATGGCAAACAACCTCTCCGGCGCCCAACTGCTTTGCCATTTCCGCCCCGTGCTTGCTGTGTACGGACAGATCGGCATTGGTCAGCTCCACGTCAATATCATGGAGCAGACCCGCCAGCCCCCACTCATCTTCATTCTCGTTGAATCGACGGGCAAGGGCGCGCATAATAGCTTCCGCAGCAAACATATGCTTGATCAGGTTTTCATTCTTGACGTTCTCTCTGATGGCTGTCAGCGCAGCTTCCCTATCCATAAATCCCTCCTTCCGGGAACCGACGGCAATGTCGGGTGGAATCCATCAAATCATCCATGTCAGGCCATGGCGCCGCCGTCGATAATCATGACGGAACCGCTGGTAAAGCTCGCGGCATCGGAGGCAAGATAAATGGCGGCCGCGGCGACGTCGTTGGGTTGACCGAGGCGGCGGACGGGATAGCGATTGAGAAAGGAGGCCCTTTTTTCTTCCGTATCGACAAGGGCTGCGGAAAAACCGGTTTCTATGAGCCCCGGGGCGATGGCATTGACCCGGATGCCGTCGGGTCCCAGCTCTTTTGCAAAACCTTTGGTCAGATTGATGATGCCGGCTTTGGTCATGCTGTATGCGACCTCGTGAATGCTCGGTTTGATCCCTGCGATGGAGGAGATGTTGATGATTGAGCCGCCGCCCCGCTTCTTCATCAACCGGGCGGCAAACTGGATCATCAGAAAAAAACCCTTGAGGTTGACTTCGATGGTCTTGTCGATGGTGCTCTCCGGGGCATCGATGGCCGGACCGAAATAGGGGTTGTTTGCAGCATTGTTGACGAGGATATCGAGCCCTCCCAACTCCTGCTCCACGCGTGTGAAAAGAGACTTCATCTCCGCAGGTTTTCCGCCGTGGCATGCAATAGGAACGGCCTTCCCGCCGCTTTCACGAATGGACGCCGCGACTTTATCCAGGCTCTCCTGTCTGCGTGACGTGATCACGACGGTCGCGCCCTGCTCCGCGAAACCTCTGGCAATGGCTTCTCCTATTCCGCGGCTGGCGCCGTTAACAACGGCAATACGGTTTGTTAGATCAAAGTTGGCAATCGGCATGGCATATTTCCTTTCATGAATGGATGATGGCGTTGATGCGACATTACATTGCTGTGAGGGGACTATAGGAAAACCGCCCTCATATGTCAAAGAAAAACTGACCGGTGGTCAATATTCGAATGACCTGTTTGGGGCGGAGATTTGGGTCAAAATTTATTAAACGAGGATTGGGATTGGGGGCAAATCTTTAATCCCGACATTTCGCACCGGGGATGACAGGGACGCTTCCGTATTGGCTGTTACAGGGAAGCGTCCCTGACACCCATAAGATTTATTTTGCCGTCAACGCGATGCTTTTATAGGATTCATCGACAGCAGGCATTTTTACGTTATCTTTTTGCTGGGGCAGATTCCCATAAATGGGGTCGTCTTGCCATCCATCGACACGGGCCAGCCGTTTGGCCGCCGATTGAAACTTTTTCCAGTTGGCGCTGGTATAAAGAAACATCTCCTGAGCGGCCATGGACCCTTCGCCGTGAATGGTGTCGACCTCCCAGTGATTCCCGGTGAGGTCCTTGATGAGCCTCAATATGCGAATCCGGTCTTCCGTTTTGACGCCGTCTTTTGCCGCCAGGTATTTTTCGATGTAAGGCTGGATGGCGGGATTTTTCCAATCCCGGTAGGCCGGCACTGTGGTGGTCAATCCGCCGCCAATATCCTGCATGTGCTGGACCATCTGATGGAAATTGCTGGCGTAGGTGAATTTCGACGCATTGATGGCCATCCGGTTGGGCATCATGACATCCATGCCGAATTCGGTTATGGGGTCCATACAGGCCTGCTTGCCGAGCATCTGGACGGTTTCCGTAATGTAGGCCATCCAGGCCAGTTTTTTCCGGACGTGCGGGACATTCTGGACGCCGTTGTATTCGGCGATCAGACTCGCCGCCCCCGTCATGATTTCGAGGGTACCGGTCATCTTGCAGGTGCCGAACAGGCGGTGATAACTGGCGAAGGCATAAGCGAGCACTTGAGAGAATTGCCATTCGCCGCACATAAAAACCCTTTCCCACGGCACAAAGACGTCATCGAAGACGATGAGAGATTCCGACGGCTGCATATGGTCCGACAGGGGATTGTCGAATTCACATTCCTCACCGTAGATACGGACATTCGGCTCTACGCCGATGAGCTTGACGCCGGGCGTATTAACAGGCACCGCAAAGCCGAGGGCATAGTCCTTATCCGCTTCGCCGTGGGTCCTGCATGGCAGGCACAAAAGCTCGTTGGCGCAGGGCGAGGCGCTGATATGCACTTTGGCGCCGCGAACCACGATGCCGTCCTTTTGCCGGTCCACGATCTTCAGGTAAAAATCCTGGTGCTGCTTTTGCTGCGAAGGATGAAGACTTCTGTCTCCCTTCACATCCGTGATGGCGCCGGTGATGGCCAGATCGTTCTTTTGCAGGTGCTTCCGGTACTGCTCGACGCGCTCCATATATCCGGTCTGTAAATTGCTGTCCATCACCTGGGCGGCGACGGAAAAGGCGGCCAGGGCATCGGCGCCCATGCAATGCACGATCACGCCGCCGCCGGATCTGATGCCGACGGTATAGCATTCCCGCCTCCGGAGAAGATCTTCAGGCGTTTTGGGGGACGTCAGCAGAAAATTAATATCTTCGCCGTCCTCGTTTTTCGTCACAAAGATGTCCCGGTATTGGGGAAGATTCGGCAGGACATAATCCATGCACGCCGTTCTGACGATGGTCCTTACCGTAGGGTGCGTCCGGACATCGGCCACCTTTTCCCCCAGGCACCACACCTCCCTTCCATCATCCAGGCTCTCCAGGTACTGTTCGACTGTTTTAATCATCCTGATCTCTCCTTTCGTTTAAGAATATTCGATTCATGATTTCCTTTTGGAAACAATCCTAAGGGGGAATCGCCGAGATTTGTCACCGGAAATGGAAAGCGGCCAAAGTTTTTTGACTGACGAGGATTCCCTTCTTGCCGTTGCCAGTATAAGACGTGAAACCTTCTGTGTCAATTAATGACAATCATCATGATGTCGGCGTGCCTTTTGTTGAGCCGTCGGCCTGTTTATCCGCTCACAAGACGTCTTTTTCAAATGAATGCCGCAATATGACTGTTGAAAAGGCAGGTGATGTTCGACATTGACTATTGTTGCAGGAAGGCCTTATGATTATTAAGCGTCAAACGTAAATAAAGGAGTCTCTCATGTCCATCACAGCGTCCGGAAGCCGGATTATCCGCATCCATCAGAATATCATCGGGCCGGGCGAGCCGAAGGCAAAGACGATAATGCCGCGCCGGGAAAGCGACTTTCCGGGCGTGCCCGGAGTTTATTTGAAGGCAGCCATAAAGTACACCGATCCGGCACTCCTGGGGCCGCCCCTGTGTGACGAACTCATTGATTTGATACAGCACATGTTCACAGAAGAAGAAGCGGCCGTCTTTTTACCCCTCGGCATACTCCCCGGTAAAACCGCCGCAACGGTGGCCAAGGAGACGCGACTGCCGCTGGAGACGGTAAAGACCATCCTGACCGGGCTTGCCGAAGAAAAACGGTTTATTATTCATTCCGGTCCGGACGACAATCCGAAATATCACCTCATCCCCCTCATGCCGGGGGTCTTTGAACTCTGCCTCATCCGCCCATCCCTCGATTCGCTCACAGACTGGCACAGACGTTTTGCAGAACTGATGGAGGCGCTTTATGAAACCGGCTACATGGCGGAGCATATGCGCGGAAAAGGCCCGGCCCTGGTGCGATATTTGCCGACGCAACAAACCATTGAGTCCCATCCGATGGCTTTGCCCAGCGACAAGTTGGAGATCATCCTCGACCGGTACAAGGTCTTCGGGGTCGGCATCTGCCAGTGCCGGCTCACCGAGGAAATCATGGGCCGGGGTTGCGGCCGGGAGAAACTCAACTGCGCCATTATGGGCGAGGGGGCTGAAACGGCTATCCGGAACGGTACGGTAAAGCAGGTAACCCGGGCGGAGATGCTGGCGATAAAGCTGGAAGCGGAGGCCCAGGGCATGGTGAACTGGATGTTTAACGTCGAGAATGCCGGGACCCAGTCTTCATGTTCCTGCTGCGGCTGCTGCTGCCACAATTTAAAGACCATCTCCGAGTTCAATGTACCCAGTTCGATTGCGCCGCCCCATTTTTTGCCCAAGGTGGATGCCGCCAAATGCAACCACTGCGGCAAGTGCGCCCTGAACTGTCCTATGGCGGCCATCACCGTCCATACCAAGGAGAAAACCTACACCCACCGGGAAGAACGCTGCATCGGATGCGGGTTGTGCGTCATTGCCTGTGAAAAGCAAAAGGCGATTGTCATGGAACCTGTTCCGGATTATAAACTGCCTTATAAGAGCTGGTTTTCATTTGTCAGTCGCGCGGTGCCGCATGCGATTGTCCAGAAGCGGCGGATCAATCGGGAGCGGCGCACGGCAATGTCCGGCAAGATCTGATGCCGACAGCTTTCAGGCAGGCAATCATATGGAGAAGGGAAAATTGACGACCTCGCAAAAAGTCGAATTCTGTTATTTCGAGGAGTCACGCTGAAGCGGGACGACGAGAAATCTATAACGAGTTCAAGATTTCTCCCTTCGGTCGAAATGACATTGCTGATGTTTTGCGAGTTTTTACGAGGTCGTCAAAATTGGGACAACGGTTGTATTGAAATCAGGCGTACAGCCGGATGAACAGAACCGGTTCCGATAGTCTCGAGACCTTTGAAAAACGCACCTTATGTCATTGCGAGCGTAGCGAAGCAATCTCGTAAGCATACGATAATGCAAGGGATTGCCACAGCGCTCTGCGCCTCGCAATGACACAACACACAGAAATTCAAAGCTCTCCGTCTCCTGATCATTTCACAATTTTAATAAATAGATGGAGGAATTGTCATGGCGTATGAGCATATCATTTATCAGCCGGGAAAGGTGGCGCGCATCATCCTCAATCGGCCAAAGTACCTCAATGCACAAAGTTACCGTATGCTGGAAGAACTGGATTCAGCCATCAAGGAGGCCGTAAGGGATCCGGCCTGCGGCGTCATCGTTCTGTCGGGTCTTGGCCGGGCCTTTTCCGTCGGCCATGACATCGGAACGGAAGAAGACAAGGTATACAGGGAGCAGCACGGCTATGTGACGCGCAACGATCTGAGTCTGTTCGAATGGACGGAAGGCATGCGCAAGCTGTATGTGGATTTTCAGCTAACCTGGCGGAATGCGGCAAAACCGACTATCGCCATGGTCCACGGATACTGCATCTTCGGCGGATGGATGGTGGCGGCGGCCATGGATGTTATTTTTGCCGCCGAAGACGCTCAGTTCCTGCCGGGATTCGTGGAATATTTTTCCGTTCCCTGGGATATCGGACCGCGTCGGGCCAAGGAAATCCTTTTCGAGCATCGCTTCATGACCGCCCGCGAGGCTTATGACTACGGATTCGTAAACCGCATATTCAGCGCAGAGGCGCTCGAACAGGAAACACTGGCATACGCCGAACGGGTTGCCGACAATTATCTGAGCAACACCGTCTGGGTGAGACTCTGTAAATTCTCCATCAATCACATGGAAGAAACGATGGGACTCAACGCCGAAATCGAAACGTCCTTCAACAACTTCTGCCTCATGACAACGATGGGAGCGAGGTCAATGGCTGAGCCGAGCAAAGGCGGTTTCGCCCGAACCGACGTTGCGAAGAAGAATCTGGCCCTTTCCCGGCCGTGGCTTGCAAAAGAAGGACTGGACGAAAAACAATGAGACAACGTCAGGCTATTTGCCCGCGGCGCCGGAAACGGGTGGCGGCCTGTGCGGCGTACGAACAAAACACATAACGGAGGCGATACCAGGCCGCCTTCCAGCTTTCCCAATCCGGAGGCAAGCGACGTCAGGGCGCGGCTCAAACTCAGCTCCGCCGCAATATCCTTGAAAAAGATGGACAGCCCATACATGTAAAAACCGTGACCGATACCGGACACGAGTCCCGTCACGATCACCGTCCACCACCCGAAGTAGATGGGTGTGCGCGGCGGGATGTTTTGACGGGTGTCGTCAGGCATGGACGTTCACCGGCCGTCTTATGAAACGAGGCGCGGCGCCGGCACTCCCTTCCAGACGAGCCGCTCTTCCCTGCGCGGATCGTTTTCCACGCGGCAAGGCACATTGAATAACATGGTCGCGCGCGATTCCGTATCATAGGCCGGCCAGTGAGGCAGGCCGGGGACATCGGGATTTCCGGTGCGGGCAAAATTGATCCAGGAGCGGCTCATGGCGGCGGCCAGTTCATATCGGTCTTTGCTGTCGCCCGTGAACGGGGCAATGTCCGGATTGTTGAATACAAAAGGAATCTCCATGGCGTGCGAGGCCTTGAAGAGGCCGCGCATGTAATTGCTCTCCCAGGTGAACAAATACATATAGACCGGCGCGCCGCCCGCCTGATATTTGGCCTCCGCCAACTGGACGGACCGCAGGCGCATGGCTTCGCTGCTGATGCCGATGAACAGGTCCCACGGCGTTGCATCGGGACGTTGTTTCCGATAAACGGCCAGGATTTCATCCCTGCGCTCGCCGAGCAGACGCCCCAGTCTTTGGCTCAACTCATCTTCCGTTAATTTGCGGCGCCTGGGATCGGCCGCCGCAAACAGGGCCGCTTCATCCTTGTTGGTGCCGACAATTATGGGAATTTTAACGGCCGTCGGCGCGGCATCGGGGGAAAAGGGATGGCGGGGATAGATTTTCCCGTCCACCACGGGCGAAAGGAACAGGGATGCGCCGGGTCCGATGCCGGCTATTATGCTCACGGCCTCCGTGAGCTGTTCGGAAGGCACATCCTGCAGTTTTTCGATGTTGTCCTTTGAAATCGCGAAGTGGTCGAGAATTTTTTCCGCGAATGCCGTCGCAGTGGCCGGCATCACGCCCATGACGCCGGGTCCGCTCTGAATGATGGCCTTGTGAAACAGACCTTCCGCCTGGGGCAGGGCCAGAAGCGTACTCACCTTGACGCCGCCGCCCGATTCCCCGAATATGGTGACGTTGTTCGGATCACCGCCGAATTCTTCAATATTGTCGCGCACCCATTGAAGGGCCAGAACGGCGTCGAGCATACCGTTGATGCCGCTTGCCGCATATTTGTCACCGCCGATTTCCGCAAGGTAGAGATAACCATAAATGTTCAGACGATGATTGATCGTCACGACGACGACATCGCCGCTTGCAGCGAGCTTCCCACCGTTGTACCAGCCTTCGGAACCGGCGCCCTCGGCGAAGCCGCGTCCGTGCAGCCAGAAAAACACCGGACGTTTTCCCTGATCGCCTAAAGCCGGTGTCCAGACATTCAGATACAAACAATCTTCACTCAGGGGCAGCGAAGGCAATGGGCCGATGGTGTTCGTATCGGCCAGGGCGTTTCCGGCCAGAGCGCCGCCCTGGGGGCAAACGGGTCCGAACTCCACAGCGGGACGCACGCCGTTCCAGGGTTCCGGCGGTTCCGGCGGCATGAAGCGGCGTTTCCCCCCTGTTGACTTGCCGTATTGAATGCCCCGAAAAACCAGCACGTCCTCTTCGATTGCGCCCTGCAGCTTTCCCAGCTTGGTGTTTGCAACGGGTTGCCTCTGCTCCATGGTTTGTTCCCCCTCCAACATTCAATGATATGACCGGAAAAATCGATGTCTCTTAATATCCGTCGTTTGAAGTCTTTTGCGACGACCCGCGCACCGGTTGAGACCTTTGCACAACTCCTCTTTTCGTCATACCGGCGGAAGCCGGTATCCAGAAGCTATTGAAATTACTGGATTCTGTGTCGCGTTTTGCTTGCACGGAATGACAAAATTGTTGGTTTTACATAGTTGTGCGAAGGTCTCCGGTTATTTGAGGAAACGCCGCCTCTTCGGGAAGACGTATAAGAAAGCCGCATTCAAGTCAACGAAAAACCGTGTTCAGGATGCAGGGATCGGTCATCCTGTAAGGCTTCTCGCCATGCTCACCCAGAAATGCATCAGGAAAGGGGGCAAAAATCCATTGACAATGGGAATGCCCGGGAAGGCGGTTGGAGCAGCATCTGGTGAAAGTGGCGAATGGGACGGCTGCGATGCCGTGATCCATCTCGGCGCGGTCGGCAGGGAATATATGATCGCCAACATGATCAAGGCTATCGCGTTTGTGAATCCCGGCCTGCCGGTAAAAGACCTTGAGTTCCAGTCAACCTTCATAAAGGACGGCGAAAAGATGTTTTTTGATCAAACCATCAAGTTGATGGAACAGTATCAAAAGCCGATTGTTGGTGTCCGGCTTCTTGATTATGAAGGGTCCAATATTATTTCCGAACTGCCCGGGAAGGATTACAAAGGCGTGTCCTTCCTGACGCCGGAACGCGCCGTCAACGTCCTGGCCCGGACGGTGGAGTATCATGACTGGTTGAAACGGAATATGGACTGACAAAGCTGCCCTCCCAAAAGGTGCACCCCAAGCCCTCTCCATGATCAGTCACAGGAGGGGGCGAAATTCTCTCCCCGTCGCTTGTACTTAATTATCAAGATTTTAAAGAACACTTATATCTTGACTTAAAGAACTACAAGGACTACATTTTTAATGTAGCCACAAGATCACATAATGAGGACGTCAAAATGCTTTCACAAAATCTCGGAATAAGGGAAGTTAAAACCAACTTAAGTAAGCTCATGAAAAGGATTCAAGAGGGGCAGGAAATCATTATTACCGATCGCGGAAAGCCCATCGGAAAAATTGTACCCATTTCTTCAGAAAAACGATCTCTTGAAGAACGCCTGCAAACCCTTGAAAATCAGGGATTAGTTGATTCCTTGCCTAAGAGAACCAGAAAACAGCTACCTGCGCCCCTTCCTGCTCCCAAGGGATTGGCGCAAAAATATCTTCAAGAGGGACGAAACCAATGAGCGAGAAGAAGGAATCTGTTGTCCTGTACTGGGATGCCTCTGCTGTATTATCCGCTTTGTTAAAAGATGAATACAGTAAAGATGCTCAAAAATGGGCTAAGCAATCAGGCCATCACTTCCTTTCTCATTTGTCCTATTCGGAAGTAATGGCTGTTTTATCTCGAATTCGCCGCGAAAAGGCAATGCCCGCACCGCTTGCGGATGCCGCCGGTGATAATTTGGAAAACGGCCCCTGGAGACGCTTGAATATTGTTCCATCCTGGAGTCTTATCAAAAATCTCTCTCAAAAGTGGTCCCTCCGGGGGGCGGACCTCTGGCATTTGTCCGCAGCCAAGAGCCTCCGGGATCAATTTCCTGAGTTGCAGCTTCTAACATATGACGCGAGGTTAAAAGCTGCCGCTCAAGGAGAAGAAATGGATTCCGGCAGCATGGCAGCATGGGCGCATCGTCAAGGAGTAATAAGACCTCAAAGTAGTTACCCCAAGCCTCCTTAACCCTGCCTTAACCCTGGGGTCGGACCAAGATAAATAGCTGTAATGATGGAGGTTATTCTAAATAAACCCCCGTTTTTGCGGCTTAAACGGCCCTTTTTGAGGCCAAAAATACCTGTTTAAGAAACAAGGACGCGAATTGAGCAGAT
>JAFGHS010000164.1 GCA_016930075.1 Deltaproteobacteria bacterium | reverse complement strand
TTCTTTCTTTCCCATTTATTTTTCTCCTTCCCGCCCTACACTAAACTATTGGGGGGAAAGTGTCTCACTTATATTGGCACAGAGGGTAATCCGGCATGCGTCGGCTTACCTGGGCACTCACACCATCGGCAACGATGCCGTCGTCGCTCAGCAGGAAAACTATAAGAAATATGGATTCCGTCCGGCTTACCGTAATATCCGTTATCGCGGGATCGCGTCTTCCGGAGTGATCAATGTTCCTGAGATCATCGATCTGACTGAAATACCTTTCCATCAGGTGATCGTCTATGACCGCGGCATGTTCCCGGCTGAGCGCGCCGCTTTTCTGAATCGCTGGATCAATCAGCCGGAAGGAACGGCTTTGGGTTGTGTGCGGAACGGCCGGCTGTCGGGATACGGGGTCGTCAGGATGTGCCGGAAGGGCTGTAAGATCGGACCGTTGTTTGCCGACAGTGAAGACATCGCCGAAAAATTGTTCCAGGTTCTTACCGGCAGGGTTTCCGGCGAAGAATATTTCCTGGATATTCCCGAACCCAATTCCGGCGCCGCCACTCTGGTTAAACGCCATAACATGCAAATGGTTTTTGAAACCGCCCGCATGTATTCCGGCCCCGTCCCTTCACTGCCTCTGGAGAAGATATTCGGCGTTACCAGTTTCGAACTGGGGTAGTTTGTGATTTTCACCGGACGGGAAAGTTAAAATACGTGTCGGGATACGGTTCATGATTGAGCGTGAAATGCCACCACTCTTTATCGTAATTCCGGAAACCGTGCTTTTCCATCAGCGTCTTTAAAAGCAGGCGGTTGCTTCTGTGCTGCGGGCCGAGATTTTTATTTTCCGGGTGCGACAGTTCATTGAAGCAGTCAAAGCCTGTGCCCATATCGAGCGAGTTGTCCGCGAAGCGAACGCCCGCAGGCAGATGACATTCCACGAGCGGTTCTCCTGCAACATAGGGCGGCTGAATCGGCGCGGGCAGCGGCACGATGGTCAGATCCACCGTACTGCCCCGGCTGTGGCCGGAGCGGCGGGCGATGTAGCCGTCGCGGAAAAGATTTCGCTTATCCACCATGGGATAAAACTCTTTTTTGGTTTTCGTATCGTCGATGTCTTTGGCCCAGCGGACGAAGTGATCGACAGCCTGCTGCGGGCGATAGCAGTCGTAAATTTTCAGGGTCATGGCAAACGGCGCGAGGTCTTTTTGAACTTTGGCCAGCGCCTCAGCCGCCTGACGGGTCAGGATGCACTTTGGCGCCAGATAGCCGTCCACCCGAACGCCGAGAAAATTATGTTCGCTGAAATAACGGATGTCAAGAAGGGCATCGGGGATGACGGCTTCAATATGGACAAATGAATCGGGCATGGCATCGGCGCAAGACGCTGCGGGAGGCCGTGCCGCAAAAAGCAAAAATGCCGCCAGGAGCGCGGCAAAAGATGCATGTAATTTCATGGAATGATCCTCCCTTTACCCCCTACCTGTGGATGATGCGGGCCCCATCAAAACCGTTGAATTTTGTCGCCGAGGCGATGCTGTAGGCGCCGATATTTTCCGTGAAGAGATAATCGCCGACCTTAAGATCGGCCGGCAGTTGGGCTGAGAGGGTGATTTTGTCGAAGCTGTCGCATGTGGGCCCGACGACGGCGCAGACCTCCGTTTTGCCCTGCCTGAAGGCGCGAAAATTGGGGATCCAGTGATCGTAAACGACGCCGGAAAAGGTATGATAGACGCCGTCGTTGATGTAATAAAATATCTTGCCGTCCCGCCTGGCCTTCCCGATAATCTCCGTGATGAGCTGCGCCGCCGTCGCCACGATGAACCGGCCCGGTTCGGCGATGAGTTCCGCATCTTTGGGAAAGAGCCTGGCGCATTCGGCATTGATCAGAGCGGCCAGCTTTTCGAATTCCGGCGCCTGGTCGTCATAGGGCGCCGGGAAGCCCCCGCCCATGTCCACGATGTTCAGATGGTATCCCTTCTTCTGTGCATTGTGAAAAATATCGGAGGCGATGGACAGGGCGGCGGTGTAATTGTCGAAATGGGTGCACTGGCTGCCGCAGTGGAAGCTGATGCCTTCCACCGTCAGGCCCAAATCAAAGGCGTGCGTGATGAGTTCGTCCGCATCGCCCGGTTCGGCGCCGAATTTTGAGCCCATCTCAACCTGGGATCCTACATCGGGCACCTTCAGCCTTAAAACCAGCCCCGCCGTGTTGCAGAAGTCTTTTATTTTTTTCAGTTCGTCGAGATTGTCGAACGTCACAAGGGGCTTGTACCGCCTGATCTTCCGCAGCGTCTCCCGGTCTTTAATGGTATTGGAAAAAATGATCTTGTCCCAGATGAAGAAATTCTTGTCTCCTTTATCGAAATGTTTAATGTATTTATAGACCTGCATAAATTCGTTATAGGAGGCGACGTCGAAGCTCGATCCTTCATTAAAGAGGGTCTTGATGATCTCCGGATGGGAGTTGGCTTTGACGGCGTAGTAACATTGCACCCGGGGCAGGCATTTTTTAAAGGTCCGGTAATTCTCCCGGATCTTCTGATGGTCCAGGATAAACAGCGGGGTTCCGTGCTCTTTGATTAACGGAAGGAGTGTGTTTTGCATTTTTCCCAATTTTGTTTTGACCTCGATTGATGGGGACAGGGGAATTATTGGGGACAGATTTCTGTCCCTGAACCGCTAAACGGATAATTTTTTAATGAGTTTCTTCAGTTGCTCGACTTCTTTATTATTTTCCAGATAGGACTTGATCAGCTTTTCGCGCAGCTCCGCCCCCCGGTCGTAGAGTCTTTTCAACTTTTTGGGTTTTGTGGTTTGCAGGGTGTACGCCGCCATCAGGGGGAAGGCCAGCGTCACATCCAGATAGGCCGTCACCGCTTCTTCCACCTTGTCGGGATCGATCTTTCCCCAGCTTGCCGCTTCGCTGGGCGGCGCCCCTGACAGACCTCCCGTATCGGGCCGGGCGTCGGTGATGTTGATGTCGTAGTCCTGGCCGACTTCAGGGATCATGAGGACTTCCTGGATCTGCGGCTCTGTCTGGAGCATGAAGTTTTTCGGACTGCCGCCGCCGATGAGGATGACGCCGGTTTTGCCGTGTTCATAGCGCTTGGCGTTTAGAATGATGGCCGTCGAATCGTTGACGTCCATGCTCGGATTGATCTTGAGTTTGAATTTGTCCTGAAGGCCTGCCGCTTCGGCCAACAGTTCCAGACCCGCCACGTTCATGCCGATGGTGGAATCCCCCGGCGACGAGGTAAAAACGGGGATGCCGTTCCGGTAGGCGGCCGCCACGATGCTGACTTCGCCCAAGTGATTGACGGCCTCATATTCGCTCACCACCCGGCCCAGGTGATGATAGAATTCACGGGTTCCCATTTCCTTCTGAAATTCGGGACGCACCATGATCTTTCTCAGGCGGCGGTCCGTTTCCATCAGGACGTCTTCATAATCGAACAGGATGTCATAGATGCGGGTAACGCCCTGCTTGCGCAAATCGCCGTCATCGACCATGTGAGAGCCCCGATGCATGGGAAGATTAAAGGCGAAATGCAGGTCGTGATACATGTTGGCGCCCGTGGCAACGATCCAGTCAACGAAGCCGTGGTTCATGAGGGGAATAATCGTGGACGGCCCCAGGCCGGCGGGCGTCAGGGCTCCGGCAAGGCTCAGTCCGACGGTAACATCCTTTTGTGAATATTTATCTCTGAGCAAATGGCAGGCGGCCCTCAGTCTGCCGCCGTTATAGGCATCCATGTTGTCGATCAGTGTTACGATGGTCGTTTTTTTTGCAATCGGTTCCGGGAGAATCCTCTTTCCCGCGAGATATTTCGCCTTGCCGGGACAGGCTGTTTTTCTATTTTTCATCATGTCTTTTCCTCTCATGGCATTATTAAATATCGTTTCACAACAAAGGTCAGGGCATTGTCTGCGGCTTCGATAATCTCCAGCACGGCCCCTTTGCATGAAATCGTCCTCGATACAGCCAGATCATAGATCATTTCCTGTTCGGAAACAGGCGCGGCCATATCATCGATATAGTCGAGGCTGCTTAGCTTAATGACATCTTTCCCCTTTTTCTTCCCCTGATAGACGGTCTCCTGCCGATAATCTACGGGTACGGATATTTTCTGCGGTTCCAGTTTGATCGTTCTGTCAAATTTTTCAACTTTAATCGCATCAGGCGTAAAAGGGGCATAGCCGTAAACCTCGCCGTTTTTACGGGCAATCAGCGCCAGTTCGAGCTTGCCGGACTCACGGTCGGACCGCACCACGCGCGCAAACGCCATATTTCTGACGACGACGTCTCCGTTGGGCAGAGAGCCCCAGATGATGTATTCGTCTTCCGGGGAGATCGTTTTGGGAAACAGGGCAACATCGTCGTGGATATGGATTTCATAACGCCCTCGGGAAACGAAGCCGTCAAAAACGGCGGCCAGGGCTTCGATCGTCACGGCTTGCCCGACCTCCGCTTTGGCAGGGCTTCCGGCGGGCGGTTCCTGCATCCAGGTATATGCGGGATTGGCGGTTTGATATTTTACGATAGGCGCCGTACACGAAGATAGAAAGATCAAAAAACATGGGATGATGATCCATTTTACATTTTTCATGCTGTCTATGCCGAATCCTCCTTTGGATAATCATTTAAGCTTGCCGACCTCGTAAAAAGTCGAATTCTGTCATTTCGAGGAGTCCCGCTGAAGCGGGACGACGAGAAATCTTTAATGATTTCAGGATTTCT
>JAFGHS010000163.1 GCA_016930075.1 Deltaproteobacteria bacterium | reverse complement strand
TCTTGGCGACATGGCATCCTCCTTCATTGAATTGCCGCCAGTATATCATTGTTTTAATTTATACGAAAGAATAAATGTTACATGGTAGTAGTTTGTTTTCGATATCCAATCGGTTTCATATAAGCATATTTCTGCATCGCCGGGAATTTACTTGAAAAATTACCACAAACCGTGTCCGATGTCACGGTCATAATTGATAAAGCATTGTTTTTTATAGCATGGCTGCATGAAGAGGAATTTCGGCGTCAAGAGGATTTCGATGCCTTCATTTCCGATGGCATTTGAAAGTATGAATTTAGCGCAATATGTCATTGACATGACAGTCGCATTTTTTATATGACTGACAAATAAAAAAGGAGATGCAGAAAGGAAAAACTATGCTGAGTCTTCTGGCCGGTTACTCGATTATCGCCTTTATTGCCGTCACCTCGATTCCATTCTATCTGATTGCCCTTATGATCTGGATCGTCACCTATCCGTTCGACAAGCGCTTGCGGCTGCTGCACCTGTATTCCTGCTTATGGTCTTCGTTTTACACCTGGCTCATACCGGCATGGCGGATTCGCGTCGAAGGCAGGGAGAACGTCCGGAAAGACGCGACGTATATGGTTGTTTCGAATCACCAGTCCCTGCTTGACATCCTGGTTGTCTTCCGGCTTTTTTTCCACTTCAAGTGGGTGTCGAAAATCGAAAATTTCCGATTGCCGCTCATCGGCTGGAACATGAGACTCAACCGTTACATCAAGCTCAAACGGGGCGATAAAGCAAGCATTGAGACAATGTTGAAAAAATGCGAAGAAAGAATCGATGAAGGAAGTTCGATCTTCATGTTTCCTGAAGGGACCCGCTCGCCCGACGGCAAGGTCAGGGCCTTCAAGCCAGGCGCTTTTCAATTGGCCAAAGAAAAGAAAATCCCTATTCTGCCGGTTGCCATCAGCGGCACAAACGCGGCGCTTCCCAAATACAGCTTCAACTTCACCGGCATCAAGAAGATGTATATAAAAATCTTTGAAGAAATACCTTACCATGCCTTTGAGAATATGACCGTTCAGGAAGCGGCGGAAATGGTGCGCGCCCTGATCATCGAAAAACTCAAAATCATGGATGAGTACACCCTGGCGAAGTAAATCAGTCCTGCCGGGGGAATCGAAAAGATCACACCCAAAATTCGTCGGCAATTCATGGTGCATGTTGCGCCCTTTGATGATCTGCCACTGCCGGGCCGTGCGCATTTCGTCGGATAGGTGGGCCATTTTCTAACATGTCTCAGGAAGCACAAATATATTTTGGAGACTCGCTGCGCAGGGAAAGTGAACCTATCGTCATGAGCCGCAAAAAAAAATGGCCGATGATGCACCCAAAGAATACCGGAAAAGGCAGTTGGAAAATCGACGATGATCAAGCATCAGAAAACAAATCAGATCTGAATCTAAAAACTCAAAGGGGATAAGGCGCTCAAGACGTTTGTCAGTGGTCTTGACTGACGGGGGAGGGACTCTGCGATGAATACAAAATTGGCGCTCTCGTAAAAAGTCGAATTCTGTCATTTCGAGGAGTCCCGCTGAAGCGTGACGACGAGAAATCTTTTATGATTTCAGGATTTCTCCCCCGCAAAATGCGGGGTCGAAATGACATGAACGCTGCATTGCGAATTTTTACGAGGCCATCAAAAATTGGCGATCATGGATAAAGCGCCAGGCTTCAAATTCAAAACCCCCTGGAATGAGGAGGCGGGTTTTATGATGCGGCCGGCAGCAGGCAGACGGCTTTGATTTATCTGCGTTGTTGATGCTGTCCCATTTGCCGGATGGAAACGGCAAGGATGATGCGGGAAATTGATGGAGTCAGGCAAAAGACGGGGCATGATATGTTGACAAATGGTCGTTAATAATAATATGTGGGGCTTAAAAAAGCACAGATTGCGCAGAAATAAACAGGAGAATTGAATGTGGCTGTAAAAACGAAAATTAAGGTCAAATCGATGCTGGTGGAGATGGACGGGGATGAGATGACCCGCGTCATGTGGAAGATGGTCAAGGAAAAGCTGCTTTTCCCCCATCTCGATATGAACCTGGAGTATTACGACCTCCATGTCAAACACCGGGACGATACGGATGACCGGGTGACGGTGGAAGCGGCGCAGGCCATCATGAAGCACGGCGTCGGCGTCAAGTGCGCCACCATCACGCCGACGGAGGACCGTGTCCGGGAATACCATTTGAAGAAGGCCTGGAAATCGCCCAACGGCACGATCCGTGCCATGCTCGACGGGACTGTCTTCCGGACGCCGATCATCGTGAAAAATATCCATCCCTTCGTAACGGCATGGAAGAAGCCTATTACCATCGGCAGGCATGCCTACGGCGACGTCTACGATAACGCGGAAATGGAGATAGCGGGTGCGGGACGGGCAGAGCTTGTCTTTACGCCTGCCGGCGGGGGCGAACCGATCAGGCGCACGATTGCAGATTTTGCCGGACCGGGAATCATTCAGGGCATCCGCAATGCCGATCAATCCATCAGAAGCTTCGCACAGGCCTGTTTCACCTTTGCCCTGGATCGCAGGATTGACGTGTGGTTCAGCACAAAAGACACCATTTCCAAAATCTACGACGCCCGCTTTAAGGATATATTCGCCGATGAATATCAATCGAACTGGGAGGCGAAATTTAAAGAGGCGGGGATTGAATACTTCTTTACCCTCATCGACGATGCCGTCGCCCGGATCATCCGGTCGGAAGGGGGATTTCTGTGGGCCCTGAAGAATTACGACGGTGACGTCATGTCCGACATGATCGCCTCCGGCTACGGCAGCCTTGCCATGATGACGTCCGTTCTCGTGTCGCCCCACGGTTATTTCGAATATGAGGCGGCCCACGGCACGGTTCAGAAACATTATTATAAGCATCTGAAAGGCGAGGAGACGTCCTCCAACTCCATGGCGCTGATCTTTGCCTGGACCGGGGCGCTGCGGAAACGCGGCGAGCTCGACGGCACGCCGGATGTCTGTACCTTCGCCGACAAACTGGAAAATGCCGCTATCGCCACGGTCGAGCAGGGCGTCATGACGGGCGACCTCCTCTTGATGGCCGACAAGCAGCCCGGCAACAGAAAGGCCAGTACGGAAGATTTTATCGATGCCATAGCGGGGAATCTGGACGGGATGATGTGACAGATCATGGAAAAGCGGAATATTACCGACATGTCCCTGGAGGAACTGGAGGGCTTCATCGCCCACATGGGCAAGGAAAAATACCGGGCCCGGCAGATTATGAAATGGCTCTACCAGCATGGGGCGGCCTCCTTTGACGAGATGACGACGCTCTCCAGGGCGTTCCGGGAAGAAATCGCCGGTTCGGCGCGGATCGGCCGCCCCGCCATCGAGGAAATCCAGACCTCACGGGACGGCACGAAGAAGGTCCTCTTCAAGCTGGAGGACGGTCTGTTCATCGAAAGCGTCCTGATCCCCGGAAAGAATCACTGGACGGCCTGCCTATCCACGCAGGCGGGCTGCGCCATGGGGTGCCGTTTCTGCCTGACGGCAAAGCAGGGCTTCAAACGCAACCTCAAGCCTTCGGAAATTACAGGCCAGATGACGCAGATGCAGTTCCATATTCCCGAGGGCCTGATGCTCAAGAACATCGTCCTTATGGGGATGGGGGAGCCCCTGGCAAATTATGAAAACGTCCTGACCGCTATCGGCATCATCACATCGGATCACGGACTCGGGTTTTCCAACCGGAAAGTAACCCTGTCAACCTGCGGCCTGGCGCCCATGATCGAAAAGCTGGGTACGGACATCTGCATCAACCTGGCCGTTTCGCTCAACGCCCATGACGACGAAACGCGGAGCAGCCTGATGCCCGTCAATAAAACCTATCCCATTGAGACCCTCTTGAAGGCCTGCCGCACGTATCCCATGCCGGGCAGGCGGATGCTCACCTTTGAGTACATTCTTATCCCCGGCGTGAATGCCTCCCCGCGGGACGCGGAGAAGCTCGCCCGCCTCCTCAAAGGAATCCGCTGCAAGCTGAATCTGATCCCCTATAACGCCTATCCCGGTTCGCCCTTCAGGGCGCCGACAGATGAGGAGGTGAGCGCCTTTCAGCAGGTTGTCCTGGATCACCACTACACCGCCATCATCCGTTCCAGCCGGGGCGGCGACATCCTTGCTGCCTGCGGCCAATTGAGCGGAAGCCGTCAATGAAAAAATCTCCCCAATCCGCCCGCCGGTTCTGCGCCCGTGACAATCACGTCCGCCTCAGAAAAACGGGCAATCTTTTCAAGGGTCCTGTATGTCATGCTTGTCAAGAGTGTAGACCTGACCCCTCGGCCATGTTATTCCGGTTGACAAATGCGAAGCAAAAATAGATAAAAGCGATCTCAATAAGAGTCAAACGTGGGAATATCGAGATGATTAAACCGATTGTCATTTTTTCAATAACCGTTGCCGCCCTGCTGTTGTTTCCAATGGCGGTGTCTGCCGATAGACTGGATGACGAGATAAGGCAATCCATCCAGCTGAAGATGGTGACGGCATCGGGATATGCCGTAAAGGATTGCTCGCAGAACGGACTTTGTCAGGGTCCCATGGTGTCCAGGTTTTACAAAGGGCGCGACTTTTACCCGGCCTGGATAAACACGCCCCGGCCTGCGCAGATCGAATCCCTACTCCGGGTTATTCGCAATGCGGATCAGGAAGGATTGAGGCCTCGGGAATATCATCTTGAGAAGCTCGAAAAAGGGGTCGATGATTGGCGCCGTATGACCAAAATCAATGAGCAGGACATCGACAGCCTGGCCACCCTTGATGTATTGCTGACGGATGCTTTCTTTCGTCTTGGTCTGCATCTGTACGCCGGATGCCTGGATTACGGGTCTTTAAGCCCCGAATGGGGCGTCCCCAGAAAGAGGATTGATGTGGTAAAAATTCTTGAAGATACCCTTAAATACAGTGATGTGGAGATTGTATTGAAAGGATTTGCGCCCCGACATCATTCATACGCCGGATTAAGGGCGGTTTTAAGACGCTATCGGCAGATCGCTGCCGCGGGCGGCTGGCCGATTCTTCCGGCAAAGGCGGCTTTTAATAAGGAACAAAAGGATATGCCGGTTATGATGCTTTATGAACGTCTTTTGGCGTCGGGCGATATGGACCCGTATGATGGCCATGTTTCTCATGTATTTGATGATGTGATGAAAGAAGGCGTTCAGAAATTCCAGAGACGGCACGGCCTGAACGTGGACGGCAGCGTCGGCGCGGAAACGCTGAAGCATCTGAATGTGTCTGTCGAGGATGTCATTCGCAGGATCGAATTGAACATGGATCGCATCCGATGGTTTGCCGACGATCCGGGAGAACGATATGTTTTTGTCAACATCGCCGATTATTCTTTGGAGATGATCGACCGACAGCAGTCTGTCCTCGACATGCGGATTGTTGCCGGCACGGATAAAAACCGCTCCTATGTCTTGAGCGACAAAATCATTTACCTTGAATTGAATCCCTTTTGGAATATTCCTGAAAGCATTACGGAAAAAGAGATGCTGCCGAAGATCAAAGAGAATCCTCAGTTTCTGAATGCAAAGAAGATCAAGGTCATCAAAGGCTGGTCCGAGCCTTCCGTAGAGGTGCGGCCTGATGAAATCGACTGGACTGCCGTGAGAGGCAACAAATTCCCTTACCGGCTTCGTCAGGAACCGGGGCCCAAAAATCCCCTGGGGCGCATTAAATTTGTGTTTCCCAATAAATACGACGTATATCTTCACGATACAACGGAAAAGCATCTGTTCAACAGGAAAAAGCGCACCTTGAGCCACGGCTGCATCCGCATCGAGAAGCCTCTCGATTTGGCGGTTCTGTTGTTGCCGCCCGATCGGGGATGGACGCGGCAGAAATTTCAGGATGACATCAGGAAAGGCAAGCGGGTCATTGTCCGGCTGCCGGAAGCGGCGCCGGTGCACATTGTTTACTGGACGGCCTGGGCGGATCGCGACGGCGTCCTGCAAATCCGCGATGATGTTTACGGTCTGGACAAACTGTGGCCGTAGCTTTCCGTTGTCATTCCAAATAGGGTGCGACCATGGCTGAAATATACTTTGCAATGGGAACGCAGGATGTAAGCCCCGGCGATTCGATGCCGATCAGATTGATGACCCCCGGATAACCGTTTTCTTTTTCGTCTTTTATGATGAAATCCTTATTGGCCTCCCCCGGTCCGTGGAGCTTCGGCCGGATGCCGCTCGTATCGGGCAGAAGGGATTCCCCGGCGATTCCCGGCAGGTATTTGCGGACGGATTGAAGGAAGAGATCTTTGCGGCCTTCATCAACGCCATAGTCCACGGCATCGACATATTCGATGTCGGGCCCGAAGCGGACGCGCCCGCCCATGTCGAGCGTCGCATGCACCCCAAGGAATTCCATGTTTCCCGGCGGAACCGGGTAGATGAGATGATTCAGCCGGGGGGCGGGAGACGCCCAGAAATAACTGCCCTTGCAGTATCTCAGGCGGTAGCCGCTGCGATCAATGTCGATGCCCGTCATTTGCGCGATTTTATCTGCGTGAAGTCCGGCGGCGTTGACGACCGTATTTGTCAAAAACCGGTATTCCCCCTGGTTGATCGTCATTTCATACCCGGAAGCCCTTTGCCGGATCGCCGTGCATTCCGAACGAAAAGCGGCCGTTACGCCGTTGGCCTGGGCGTTTGCGATGAATGATCGCATCAGGCTGTGAGAATCGATAATGCCGGTGGAGGGGGACAAGAGGGCTTCCTGCGCCCGGATTTCCGGCTCACGGCTTCGGATTTGTTTTTTATCAAGCCATGACAGATTGCAGACGCCGTTTTTTTCGGCGTTTTCTTTTATGGTATTGAGCCGGGCGACTTCTTCATCATCGGTGGCGATGATCATTTTCCCGATGGGCCGGTGGGGAATGTTCCGCTTCCGGCAAAGATCGTAGAGGGCTGTGTTTCCCCGGACGCAGAATTCCGTTTTTAGAAAATCCGGGGGGAAATAAATGCCCGCATGGATAACTTCGCTGTTGCGGCTGCTGGTTTCCTGACCGAAGGAGGGATTTTTTTCGACAAGCAGGATGCGGCCGTACTTCTGCGACAATTCATCGGCGACAGCCAGGCCGATGACGCCGGCGCCGATAACGGCAACATCGAACTCGTCCATGTCGATCATCTGTCGCTTGTCCTGTTATTACGGTCACGCAAAGGGGCGCCGCTGGGGACGACAGTATTTCGTGTTTCATTGTCGAGCATACGGAATCCTGCATCCAGAAGCTTTTTGGTTTCCCGCGTGCGGATGCGGTGCGTTGCCGCTCCCATGACCACGGCAATCAGTCTTGCATGGTCTTTTTTTGCCGTCACGACAATGTGGTAGCCGGCCTCGCAGACGAATCCGGTTTTCAGGCCGTCCACTTCGGGATACATCTTCAAAAACCTGTTCCGGTTATGCTGGTTAATATGGTTGTATTCATAAAATTGCATGGCGTGGATATTCAGGGCGTCAGGAAACCGTTTGATATATTCGTGCGACAGTTTCAGGATGTCTCGGGCGGTTGATGTCTGTCCATTAGCCGGAAGACCGTTGGAATTTTTGAAGCAGCTGTGCCTCATGCCCAGTTCCCGTGCCTTGATGTTCATCTGCGCCACAAATTTATCCTCGCTTCCCGCAATATATTCGGCAGCCGCGATGGAGGCGTCGTTGGCCGAGACGACGGCCATGCCTTTGATCAAATCTTCAAGCTGCACGGATGTGCCGTATTCGACAAACATTCGGGAGCCCGATGCTTTTCGGGCTTTTTTGCTGATCCGAACATAATCCCCGGGATGAACCTTCCCCTTCCCGACGGCTTCGTTGATGAGATATAAGGAAAGTATTTTTGTCAGGGAGGCCGGCTGTATTTGCCTGTCGGCGTTTTGCGCATACAAAATCCTGCCCGTATCGGCGTTCATCAGGATGGCCGATTTGACGTTCAAATTCATCTTCCCGGAGGCGGCAAGCCCGGCAGGCGAGAAGGAGTAAACCAGGATGCAGAAAAGTATAAAGGCTTTGCCCATACGCATGATTTTATGCCTCTTTCATTGATACGCCGGTTAGCGGCCGGATTTCAAATCCGTCCCTCATACATCGTCAATGATCCGTACCCGGAGTTGCCGGAAAGGGTGATTCCATAGCCGTTTCCGCGCGGGACACCATAAAAAAATATGATCGGCAAGTCAAGGATCAAAGACGGCTCATAGACGATTAATGAAAGATGGTTAAAAGCATTCAGAGAAACACCTTGTTTCAAATCAACATGAACCAACTTGTTCTTGACTTTTTCATGCAGGTTCATATATGCTCCGCGCCGTTGTTTTGCTGTTTAAAAAAGCAACCGTCATGCCTGAATGAGTTATTCAGCGCTCTTGGGAAGATCATATACGGGGATGTAGCTCAATTGGGAGAGCGCGGCGTTCGCAATGCCGAGGCTAGGGGTTCGATCCCCCTCATCTCCATATGATGATTCCGTTTCTCCTGAAACCGTATTCAAATCCTGAGTGAAAACATCTTCACCATGCAGGCAAAACGGCTGCACAGCCCGGCGCCGAAAAACGGCCTTGTCAAGAGCCGTAATATCTGATAGTCCGACTCCTGGATATGACGGATGAAAGACATACTGACGGTAACAAAATTAAATCTGAATATTAAGACGATTTTAGAGGCGAATTTCAGTTTCATCTGGGTGGAAGGCGAAATCTCCAATCTCCGGCGGCCCCAATCGGGTCATGCCTACTTTACCCTCAAAGATGAAAACAGCCAGATTCGGGCCGTCATATTCCGTTTGCCCTTCGGGATGAGGGGAAGCCCCGTTGCCTTTGATGTTGAAGAAGGCATGTCGATCATCTGCCGCGCCAGGCTGAGCGTCTACCAGCCGCGGGGGGAATATCAGCTGATCATTGACGCCGTTGAGCCCAAAGGCATCGGCGCCCTGCAGAAGGCCTTCGAGCAGTTGAAGGAGCGGCTGCAAAAGGAGGGGCTGTTTGATGAACGTCATAAGAAACAGATTCCCTTTCTGCCGCAGCGGATCGGCGTCATCACGTCGCCCACGGGCGCAGTCATTCGGGATATTTTAAGCATTACGGGGCGGCGCTTCCCCTCCGTCGATATTCTGATTGCCCCTGTCCGCGTGCAGGGCTCGGAGGCGCCGGCGGAAATCATCAGGGCCCTTGAGCGCATGAACCGCATGGAGAATATCGATGTCGTAATTTTGGCGCGCGGCGGCGGCTCCCTTGAGGACCTGATGCCTTTCAACGATGAAGGCGTGGCCCGCAAAATATATGCTTCCCGCATCCCCGTCATTTCCGCCGTCGGTCATGAAACGGACTTTACCATCGCCGATTTTGCGGCAGACCTCCGAACGCCCACGCCCTCTGCCGCCGCCGAAATGGTCGTTCCCATAAGAACCGAGCTTCTGTCGCAGGTCGAATCCTTCCGGTTGCGGCTGATTCAATACCAAAAGCGGGTCATGGAGAAACACCTGGAAAAAATGTTGATGCTCGAAGAGCGGCTCAGAGATCCTGTCGAGAAAATTCATACCCTGCGTCTTTTCCTTGACGACGGCTTTGAAAGATTAAAGAGGATCATCGTCCGTAATCAGTCTGATTTGAAAAGTCAAATTGCCCGGATGGGCCTTCAAGTCAACCATGCCAATCCGGTTTTCCGGCTGCAGACGGATCGGGCGAAGCTTCTCAATAACCGCAAGGCGCTGGCCGGCGCCTTATTGCATTCCATCGGCGCGTTGAAAAACAGGGTGGTTGTCAGTATGTCGGTGCTGGATACGCTGAGTCCCATGGCGATTCTGAGGCGGGGTTACAGCATCGCGAAAAGACTGCCCGACGGAGCCGTCGTCACGGCGGCGGATGACGTGCAGGTCGGGGGCGACGTGCATGTGAAGGTGTTGTCGGGAAGTTTTGCCGCAAGGGTGACGAACATCTATAAGGAGTAAAGATCATGGCAAAAGACAAGTTTGAAGATGCGATGGACAAACTGGAGGACATTGTAAAGAAAATGGAAGCCGGCAACATGTCCCTCGATGAGTCGCTCAAGGCCTTTGAGGAAGGGATCAAACTGGTCAGGGTTTGTACGAAGAAACTGGATGAAGCGCAGCGGCGCGTCGATGTCCTGCTTGCGGAAGGCAGCGATATGGCCACGGCCCCTTTTTCGGAATCTGATCATGACGATTGATTTTTCCTTGTCCGACTACCTTAAGACAAGAAAGGCCATGATCGATCATGCCCTTGAAGCGTATATGCCTAAGGAGGATGCCCGTCCTCCGGTGCTTGTCAAGGCCATGCGATACAGCCTCTTTGCGGGCGGAAAACGAATCAGGCCCATATTATGTCTTGCCGCCGCAGAGGCCGCAGGCGGACAAATAAGCGACGTTTTGCCCACGGCCTGCGCCCTCGAAATGATCCATACGTATTCCCTCATTCACGATGACCTGCCGGCCATGGATAATGACGATCTCCGGCGGGGAAGGCCCACAAATCACAAGGTCTTCGGCGACGCCGTCGCCATATTGGCGGGAGACGCCCTTTTGACGGAGGCGTTTCATCTCATCGCCGGAAGGGCAGGCAACCTGCAAACGGCCCCGCTCAACCTGCTGGCGGTTATTCGGGATATTGCCTGTGCGGCAGGGCATGACGGCATGGTCGGCGGACAGGCGGTCGATATTCTCTCGGAAGGCGCCGCAGGCGATGCCGGAACGCTTCATTACATACACACCCGCAAAACCGCCGCATTGATCAGAGCCGCCGTAACATCAGGCGCCTGCATTGCCGGGGCGGGCAGGGAGGCGCTTTCGGCCCTTGAAGCGTATGGCGATCACATCGGCCTTGCTTTCCAGATTGCCGACGACATCCTGAATGTCGAGGGCAGCAAAGAGGCTTTAGGAAAAAATACGGGGAGCGACGCATCGCACGGCAAGTTGACGTATCCTGCCCTCATGGGATTGGAGGCTTCGCGTAACAAACTATCGACGCTGGTGGCATGCGCTCTGAGCGATATTGAAGGCTTTGACGGGCGTGCGGTTCCTTTAAGAGAGATGGCCAAGTATATCATGGAGCGCAAATCCTGAGATGACAATCGATACATCGCACGAGAGCATTCTTTCGAAGGTCATGGACCCGGAAGACATCAGGCGGCTTGACATAGGATCATTAAACATCCTGGCTGAAGAAATACGCCAAATCATCATAGAGACCGTGGCCAGAACGGGAGGTCACCTGGCGTCCTCACTGGGAACAGTCGAACTGACCCTCGCTGTTCATTATGTATTCGATACGCCGAGGGATAAACTCATCTGGGATGTCGGTCATCAGACCTATGCCCATAAAATCCTGACAGGACGAAAAGACGTCTTTCACACCCTTCGCCAGAAGGGCGGCATCAGCGGCTTTCCCAAAAAAGAGGAAAGCCCCTACGATGTTTTCTCCGTCGGTCACAGCGGAACGTCCATATCGGCGGCGGCAGGCATCACCGAAGCGAGGTGCCTGAAAAAGGAATCCTTCAAAACCATCGCGGTCATCGGCGACGGAGCCATGACGACGGGCATGGCTTTCGAGGCCCTGAACTGGGCGGGGGAGAGAAAAAAAGACCTGATCATCATTCTGAACGACAACGAACTGTCCATATCGCCCAATGTCGGCGCCATGTCTTCCTATCTGAATCGCGTGATGACCGGCCAGACAGTGACGAAGCTCAAATCGGAAATCAAGGGTTTTCTGAAAACCATTCCGAGCATCGGCGAGCAGATGTTCAGATTCACCAAGCATGTTGAGGAAGCGATGAAAACCTTCATCGTCCCCGGCGCCCTTTTCGAAGAACTGGGATTCACCTATGTCGGCCCCATTGAAGGGCACCGGCTGGATAACCTGATTAAAACCCTTGTAAATATTAAAGAATTAGGAAGGCCTGTCCTGCTTCACGTCATTACCAAAAAGGGCAAAGGCTATTCCTATGCCGAAAAAGAACCGTCGAAATTTCATGGCATATCGGCATTCGATGTCGCCACGGGGAAACCCCTGTCGTCGAACGGGGAGCCGGTTCCCGCGTCTTACACCAAAATATTCGGCCGGACCATGGTGACGCTTGCCGAGTCGAACCCGCGCATATGCGCCATCACGGCGGCCATGTGCGACGGAACCGGGTTGAACGAATTTGCCCGGCGATTTCCGGAGCGTTTCTACGACGTCGGGATTGCGGAGCAGCATGCCGTAACCTTTGCCGCGGGCCTTGCGACGGAAAACTTCATTCCCGTCGTTGCCGTTTATTCGACCTTTATGCAGCGGGCCTATGACCAGGTGTTGCATGACGTCTGTCTGCAAAAACTGCCCGTTGTTCTGGCCATGGACCGCGGCGGGTTTGTCGGAGACGACGGTCCCACCCATCACGGGCTTTTCGATTTGGCCTATCTCCGGTCAATACCCCATATTGTTGTCATGGCGCCGAAGGATGAAAACGAGTTGCAGCACATGCTCGCGACGGCTGTTGCATGCGGCGGTCCCGTTTCCATTCGCTATCCGCGGGGCAAGGGCGTCGGCGCAGTCCTTGACGAAAGGCCGCACCTGCTCGACATAGGCAAAGGCGAGATACTCAAAACAGGGGGCGACGTGGCCATTATCGCCGTCGGATCAACGGTGCAACCCGCCCTGGCGGCTGCGGAAAAGCTTGCACAAGAACGGATCGACGTCGTCGTCGTCAATGCCCGATTTGTGAAGCCCATGGACGGCGATTTATTATGCCGGATTGCAAGAAGCGTGAAAAACATCATTACCGTAGAGGAGAATATCCTGATGGGGGGATTCGGGAGCGCCGTCCTCGAGCTTTTTTCCGAAAACGGCATCTGCGACGTTCATGTCGTCAGGCTGGGAATCAGGGATGAATTTGCCCCTCAGGCGACGCAGGATGAATTGCGAGCAATGCACGGCATTGACGCAGGCGGCATTGCCGCCGCGGCCCGCGAGATGATGCAGGGCCGTTTGCCGCAGAAAAAATGAAACCCAAATCACATAAAATACGACTCGACAGATTGCTTTTGGAAAGGGGTTTATCGCCTTCCCGGGAGCAGGCCAAGGCGCTTATTATGGCGGGGGCCGTTCTGGTGGCCGACAGGATGATCGACAAGGCCGGCACACTGGTCGCCCAGGATGTTGATCTGCGGATCAAGGGGGAGCAAAACCCCTATGTCGGCCGCGGGGGATTGAAACTCAAAGGGGCCCTTCAGGCGTTTGCCGTTCCGGTCAGGGACGTTATCGCCCTCGACGTCGGCGCATCGACGGGCGGTTTTACCGACTGCCTGCTTCAGGAGGGCGCCAAAAAGGTCTATGCCCTTGATGTGGGTTACGGTCAACTGGCCTGGAAAATCAGAAGCGATGAACGGGTTGTCGTCATCGAGCGGACAAACATCCGCTATTATGACGGAAAAGACCTTCAGGATGATCTTGACCTCGCGACCATCGACGCTTCGTTTATCTCGCTTAAACTGGTCATTCCCGCCGTCATGGGCCTTTTAAAGAAAGACGCTTTTATCCTTGCCCTGATCAAACCGCAGTTTGAAGTGGGAAAACAGGATATTGAGAAGAACGGCGTTGTTAAAAATCCGGTTTTGCATCAGCGGGTCATCGCCGAAATAGAAACATTCTGCCGGGGATTGAACCTTGACGTTCTGGGACTGTGTGAATCGCCGATTCTGGGCCCCGCCGGCAATAAGGAATTTTTTATTTATCTTAAGACCCGCCGGGGGGCCGATTGATGGAAATCAAACTTGCCAAAACAGCGGGTTTCTGCATGGGCGTAAGGAGGGCGGTCGATATGGTCCTCGAGATCGCCCAGCACAAGGGCAAGGAAAATGTCTTTACCTACGGCCCCCTGATTCATAATCCCCAGACGGTCGAACTCCTTAAAAAACGCGGCATTGTGCCAATTGACACCATTGATGATATCGAAGAGTCCGACGGGAAGGCGACGATCATCATCAGGGCGCACGGCGTCTCGCCTCAGGAAAGGGCCAAAATAAAAGAAAAGGGCCTCAGAATCATTGACGCCACATGCCCCAAAGTTGCTCATGTGCAGGCCATTATTAAAAAGCATTCACGCCTCGATTATGCCGTATTGATTGTCGGCGATGGGGACCATCCGGAGGTGAACAGCCTGCTCGGCTATTCGAACGGCAAAGGGTTTATCATCGGGGACATCAAGGATATCAACGCGTTGCCGGATCTTGACAAGGTCTGCGTCGTCGCTCAGACCACGCAAAGCGTGGACGACTATGAACGCATCATTCAAAAAATCAGGGATAAATATCCCAACGCCGTTGTCTTCAATACGATTTGCGACTCGACGGAGAAAAGACAGGCCGAAGTCAAAGAGCTTTCCGCCGAGATGGATGCCATTTTCATCGTCGGCGGAAGAAACAGCGCCAACACAAGACGGCTGGCCAGGCTGTCGGAAGAGCAGGGGACGCCGACATATTACATTGAAACGGCCGATGAACTGGAAACGGTGCCGATCGAAAAGTACGAAAAAATCGGCATATCCGCCGGGGCATCGACGCCGAACTGGATTATCGAACGGATCATCGATGAACTGTCATCCCATAAGCAGGGTAAAAATCGCCGGGAAGGCCTTTTATTGAGATTTTGGCTGTTTGCCGTAAGAACCGATATCTATTCGGCCCTGGGGGCGGGTTGCCTTTCCTTTTCCGCCATGCTGATGCAGAAACTCGACGTGAACGTTTTTCATGCCCTCACGGCGGCCCTTTATGTTTATGCCATGCATACGCTGAACCGGTTCATCAACCGGAAAAAGGAAAGCGTGATCGGTTCTTTCAGGGAGTATGCCTTTCTCCGTCACGAGGCACTTTTCGTCGTCATCGCTTCGCTGGCCATCCTGACGGCCCTGATATTGGCATATGTCGCCGGTACAGGCCCTTTTGTCCTCCTTTTGTCCATCTCGGTTTTAGGCATTCTGTACAACATGAAGCTCCTGCCGGATCACTGGCGGATCAATAGCCTGAAGGACCTGCCCGGTTCAAAAAATGTATCCATGGCGCTGGCTTGGGCCTGCGTCGTTGCCGTCGTTCCGCAGTTGGAAATCAGTGCGACGTTGACCGCCGGGATGACGGTCGCCTTTTTGTTTACTTTTCTCGTTGTTTTCATCCGCTCCGCCATGTCGGATATGCTTGATATTCAGGGAGACAGCCTGATCGGGAGGGAAACCATTCCCGTTCTCATCGGTAAGGAAAAAACACAGACCCTCCTTCGGTCCCTGTCATTTTTGATCCTTGCGGTATTATTGGCGGCCCCCCTTGCCGGCTGGACGTCCTCATTGAGTTATGTCCTGATAACCTGCATATTTTATATATGGATTTGTTTTTACCTTTGTGATAGAAAGGC
>JAFGHS010000162.1 GCA_016930075.1 Deltaproteobacteria bacterium | reverse complement strand
TGAGGTTGTTCTGGACGTCGTAGGTCATAACGGTCGTACGGTTGTCGGCATCGGTCATTGCCGTGATGTTGCCTTTCGTATCGTACTGGAAGGTGTTGGTCCCCGCCGGATCTGTCGTGGAGGTCAGGTTCCCATTTGCATCGTAATTGTAGGTGGTCACGCCTCCCCTGGGATCGGTGCGGCTCGCGATCAGGTTCAGTGCGTTATAGGTGTAGCCGGTCGTGTGATTCAGTGGATCGGTGACGCAGATAAGGTTGCTGTTTCCGTCGTACGTGTAACGGGTGATGCCGCCATCAGGATCGGTGACGGAGACCAGATTTCTCTTCAGGTCGTAGCCATAGCGGGTGATGTTCCCCAGCGGATCGGTCTGCCGGGTCTTGACGGCGAAGGTCGGGTCGTATCGGTAGGTCCAGATGCCGCCGTCCTTTTCGGTAAGGGCGGTTGTCCCCGATTGGGCGTAGTGCATGGTCCGGGTCTTGCCCTCGGGATCGGTGGATGTGAGCAGGCGGCCGGACGCGTCGTATGTATAGCTTACGGTACGACCTGCAGGATCGATCCTGGTCAGCATCCTGCCGTCGATGTCATACGTATACTGCCAGACATTGTTCAAGGGATCGGTAATCGCGGTGAGAAGGCCGCCGGTATAGGCCAAATTATAGGTCCTGCCGGCGGGATCGGTCATCGACATGATCTTGCCGCCCGATGAACTGAAGGTCGTCGTCCTGCCGTTGGGATCGGTGATGCCGGCCAGGTCGCTGCCGTTGTATGTAAGTGCGGTGTTTTTCCCGTTCCGATCGGTGACCAGGATCAGGCGTCCCGAGGCATCGAATCCATAGGCCGTGCCGTTCTTCAGGGTTCGGGTATAGGTGTTATCCGGGTTCTTGACGATCCGGGACGTATCGCCGCTGATCGCTTCAGGATAATAGACGCCGCCGGAGACGTGAAAATAGATGACGTTGCCGTCATCGGTCCTGAGGATCAGGGTAGCATTGTCGCTCAGGACCGTCAGTTTCTCGTTGTACCGGTGGGTCCACTTCTTGCCCAGGGGACTGTCATCCGGGGAGATGCTGTTGTAGGAAAGGACCAGCGTGCCGACATCCTGCCCGTGATAGAAGTTCCCGCTTCTCAGGTTGGTTGCGGAGCCGGTAATGACCATTATTGAACAACTGCTGCCGGCGTCGTGGGTTTTGGCGCCAGGCTCGGGAGGCAAGCCCAAAGGACAACAACCAGCCTCTTTCAGCCCCTCTGCGCGTATATCAAATATCCCCGGCGGGTTACAGGGATTATAGCCTAAATGTCCCGTATCAGGGCCGCAGTAAGAAAGACATGTTGAATCGGTACCCTGCCATACACCGCCGCAAGTACACAAATTTTCGCAATGATACGCGCTCAGGGGTGGACCAGGTTGAGCACAGCTGATGAGTGCATAATAATTCGGACTATTCGTGACGGCAATATCGAGCGTGTCCACAACCACGCCGTTGCATGACAGGGAAATCGATGGATTCTTTTTGCAGTGGGCATTGGTCGCCGTTGCGGTATAGATAACCGAATCTCCGGAACCGCTGCTGAGTGTCCCCCCTCCACTGACGATGGCCAGGGCTAATGGACCATCGCAGTCGCCGGAAACCGTCAGGGTTTGTTTCCCGTTGACATACATCTGCCTTGATTCACAGACGATGACCGGGGAAGCATGGGCGGCATTCGTTAAAAGTAAACGGGGGATGGTTATCAAAGGGAGTATTAAAAGGCTGAGAATCGCGGCCGTCGAAGCCGAGCGTGGTCTTCCGCTCCCTTTCATCTTCCCACCTCCAATGTAACAAGGAAACAGGATGACTTTTATTATGGAACCGGTACGATTTCCCGCGAGCAGATCGGCAGAGTAATGACCCCGCCCGCATCGGATTCCTCAGGAACCTAAAGGGACTTAAAGAAGCGGCTTACCCGACCCCTTTGCTTTGTCGGTGGGTGCACATGGATGATGTAATCTAAGAGATACGGACTCCGTCTGTCAAGAAAATTTTTACAGGCTGCATACCTCGTTACGCCAAAACCCGGAAGGCGACCGCCATGTGTTTCACGGTTTGGAGCCACGGGGAAACCGCCACGGGAAAAGCATCGGGACGGTCTTTTGGTAATGACGGTACTTTTCACCAAACTCGGCAACCAGATCTTTCTCCTCAAGGTACGTGCCGAAAACAATCCAGAGGGTCCAAAACACATTGAATAGCAAGCGGTCCAAACCCACGTCCGGGGCGGACCAGATGAGAACGAGCACAAAAAAATAGAGGGGATGGCGGACCCAGAGATATGGGCCGCGTACGATGAAGACCGGCGCCCGGAGCGGCTTGCCGCGCAGAGAAGCCCTGACGGGATTCAGACCAAACGCGTCAAGGCTTTCGAGGACCTGCACCCCCCACGAAAAGCCCACGACGGCAAATACGGAGACGGCGCGTGCCAGCAAGCGAAGCAGGCCCTCAGCCCGATAGAGAACCGTCTGGGACGGTTGCCAAAGGAGTACCACGCCCGTCAGCGCTATGCCGGAGGTAATGGCATAGGTTGACGGGCGGTAACGGCGGGGTACAATGGGAGAGAGCCAAGTACGAAACGACGCACGTATCATTACGCTGTGCTGAATGAAGAAAAGGACGGACAGCATCGCGTCCCAGGCGAGTGCCTGGCGTTCAGTTGCACCAAAACGGACTATGGGAATGGGGCCGATGACCAGAAATACGCCGAAAAGAAGGAGCGAGCCTCCGCCGATGAGGACCGCAATAACCATCATAGAGTATGCGGCAAAAGGGTTCACAGGCGACAATCTCTCTCAGGACTTTCCGATCAACGTTGCTGATCAGCCGTACGTTTTTTTACGTCGGCTGCATTAGCCTTGGTCAGACCTGCAGATTTCTTTGCGATTTTGATTAGCGACAGCAGGGCATTGTTAACGGCGTCTCCATTGGGAAAGGCTTGAGCGACTTCGGGTTTAAGAACCACGATATTCGACGACTCTCTCATACGCTTCGAGTACTGCTCTCGTACCAAACCTTCAGGGAAGTCGGAGCGTTTGTATTCGGCCCGCAATTCGCCTTTGACAGCTTCTCTATCCTTCTTCATAAAGTTCTCGTTCTCCTTTACTCGCCGTGCGAGCGCTTATGATTCTAATCGTTTCCTTTTCATCGGTGTGGGCAACCACTAAAAGCCGTCCTCCACCCATTCGAGTTAAGGCGGCGACCCGTCAGGGCCGCTGCAAGCCGTGGTTAGCTTTTTTATATGTCAGCCAGCATTTTTATTACTGTATCACGAAGCATTCCAATTTTATTTTTGCAGACATCAAAAATTACTTCTGCGTCAATCTCAAAATAGTGATGACCGATTATATCTCTCATTGCTTTCGCTCCTTTCCAGTTGACTTCGGGATATTCGGAAAGAAGTGAACTGTCTGTGATTTTATCAATATTTTTCAGGCTCTCACCCATAGCAATCAGTTGCATACATATCGAATCCAGCTTTTCCATTCCGGCCGGAGAATCTGTGAAATCCTTTATTTCTTTAACAGGTCGAAAACGATACAGAATGGTATCAGCCGATTTCAATATCTGAGTCAGAATTTCCCGTATAAGTTCTTTATCATACATAAACAGCTTCTCGTTCGATTCTGTTTTTAAGAAAAGAGTTCATTTCTTTACGGAAACGGACAATATCCACCTTTTTCCCGAACTCTTCTTCCAAATCTGTCTTGATACATCCCAAAAGAAACAAGTCAGGTTCTCTCTGCTCTACAACAATATCAATATCACTTTTTTCATCCGAAATTCCTTTTGCAACGGAACCGAATATTCCGATTTTTGTAAACCGGTATCTCTCATGATTTTCCTTCTTATAGTTATACAATCTGTCTAATATTTCAGAACGATTCATACTCAACTCACATAATTAAAGAAAGCTAACAAGTTATTCTACCGTTTCCGGATATCCTGACCCCTCGGGAGCATATTCAGGACACCAGACCGTACCCGTGCAATCGCATCCTTGCGCTCAGGGGATACCGGCTACCCTATCCCCTTTTAAAGACGGTGGAATATCTATAAATCCCTGGACCGGCATAACGCAACCTTTAATTTTTCTCCGCACATCATGTCAAAAGATGTAAAGAGGATGCAGAACTCCACATGCCGGCAGTCCCGTCTGCGTCACAGTCACAAATTTGATAAGCGTCTACAGATCATCAGACGCATTGTGCCAAGAGGACCTATCAGCCTCTTGAAAGCGTCTATTTTACAGGCTGTTCAAAAATGCCCGGATGCAAGGCCCCCGAAATCCTGAGCCGTGAGGCGTACTTTTAGGTACGTTGAACGGCGAAGGATGAGGGAAACGCCGCAGATGGGCGTTTTTCAACAGCCTGCTACAGGGCCAGCCTCTTTCCCGCCTCATACGCGTCCCTGAGCGCGGTGGGATGTTTTTCGATATCGCCCCGGTCGTCTATGCCGCCATAGGAGAGCGTTTCATGTTCCGGTACGCTGACGGTTCTGAAGAACGCCTTTGCCGTTGCCTCAGCGCAGTGCGCGGCATTCTCCTTTTTCATGCCTCCCACCAGCAGCAGCAACCCCTTTCTGCCATGGGGGCCGGCGGGAATGGGCTTTTTCAGGAGATACTTTTCACTCCAGAGGGACTGGCAGCGGTCCACCATGGCCTTGGCCTGGGCGCTCAGGCTGTAAAAGAAGATCGGGGAGGCCAGGATGATCCTGTCTGCCGCACGGATCGCGGCAAAGATCGCGGTCATGTCATCCCTGAGGACGCAGACGCCGGTCTTGGTGCAGCCGCCGCAATCCTGGCAGGGCCTGATCTTCAGGGTATTGAGCGGATAGACCGTGATGTCGTGGCCTGCCTCTGCAAGAGGCCTGAGCGCCTCGTTCATCAGGATCTCGGTGTTGCCGCCCGGACGGGGGCTTCCATAAAATACCGTGATTTTCAACATTGGTTCCGCCTTTGTCATTGGATGCTTCCTGGGTTTCGTTGCGATGAGAACGCCTTCGATTAGAGTATACGACAGGCGACCCCCTTGTGTCAATGAACCCTGTCACCGTTTCAAAATCTCTCCTTGACATGCAGGACCGCTTTCCTTATCCTCAGCCCGCGCCAAGGCAATTTCCTGTCGGCAGTTTATCAGTTCGGTATCCATGATCGGTATCGGTGTTGAATCCTGTATTGTTCTCAGAGAAGGAAACAGACGATGCTTCATTTTTCCGGATTTCCCGAAGATCTTAAAAAGAAAATCGGGTATGTGCTGACCGATATCGACGATACCTTGACCCACGAAGGCAGGCTTCCATCCGTGGTCTTCACGGCAATGGAACATTTAAAAAAGGCGGGAATAAGAATTGTAACGGTCACAGGCCGTCCTGCCGGGTGGTGCGATCATATCGCCCGCATGTGGCCCATCGACGGGCTGGTCGGTGAAAACGGCGCATTCTATTTCGCTTATGACGAAACCCGGAAAAAAATGTTCCGCAGATACTGGAAAACGGAAAAAAACCGCAGAGGCGACCGCAAGAAACTCGATAAAATCAAACGCGAAATACTGAAAAAAATCCCGGGGTGCGCTGTCGCCTCGGATCAGGCCTATCGTGAAACCGATCTTGCCATCGATTATTGCGAAGATGTTCCGCCCCTTTCGATGCGGGAAGCGGAAGAAATCGTAAAATGTTTCGTGAAGTCCGGCGCCCGGGCGAAAATAAGCTCAATCCATGTCAACGGCTGGTTTGGCGATTACGACAAACTGGCCATGACGCGCCTGCTGTTTGAAGGGGTTTTCAATCAAAACCTTGAATCAATCAAAGACCAGGTTATTTTTACCGGGGATTCCCCGAATGATGCGCCTCTGTTCGGATATTTCCCGAATTCGGTCGGCGTGGCCAATGTGATTCATTTCAGTGGGAAAATGACCCATGAGCCTTGCTGGGTCACGGAAAAAGAAGGGGGATACGGTTTTGCCGAGATGGTGGAAACGCTTCTTTCCCGATCCTCTACCAGGAAGCCCTCTGAAGCCTCACACGATGCCCGGCCTTTATGATCTTTCTCCCCGCAAATCCATTTTTGGCAACTTTGTGCCTCTTATTCCGGAAGAACGATGCATTTTTCCGGATTCAGATACAGAAATATTTCATGACCCTCTTCCTGCGGGAGTTGATGCGGAGCCTGCACCCTGATTGTGGTTCCCTTGATATCGATGAAAAGAAAAAGAAAGTTTCCGAGGTATGCCTTGTTGGCAATGGCGCCCCTGAAGAGATTCTCCCTGGATTGAGGCGGCTCCGCGAATACCTCCACATCCTCGGGACGTATCGATGCATAGACTTTTTGGCCCGTCGTCGTCACATCGCTGCCGGTTGACCTGCACAAAAGCTTCTCGCCGAATTCCGTGCGCACATAAACCTCATTTGCGCCGGGAAGAACCTCTACCACATCTCCCGGAATGAAGTTCATGGCGCCGATAAAATCGGCTACAAACCTGCTGGCGGGCTTTTCGTATATTTCGTGGGGAGAACCGATCTGCACGATGTTTCCCTTTTCCATAACGACGATTCTATCCGAGATCACCATCGCTTCCGCCTGGTCGTGGGTCACATAGACCGAAGTAATCCCCATGCGTTTCACCAGGCTTTTGATTTCAAATCTCATTTTTTCCCTGAGCTTGGCATCCAGGTTGCTGAGCGGTTCATCCAGAAGCAGCACTTTGGGATTTCTGATGAGAGCTCTCGCGAGAGCGACCCTCTGCTGCTGTCCGCCGCTCAACTGACCCGGATATCTGTCCTCCAGGCCCTGCAAACCCACTAACTCCAACACATTTTTGGCTTTTTCCTTAATGCTCTGCCTGGATATCTTCTGAAGCCTCAATCCGTAAACGATATTGTTGTATACCTTCATGTGCGGCCACACGGCATAATTCTGGAACATCATGCCGATTCCTCTTTGGGCCGGCTGAACAAAACCTTCCGAAATCATCGGCTTGCCGTCAATGATGATGTCGCCTTCCTCAGGCTTTTCCAGTCCGGCAATACAGCGAAGGGTGGTTGTTTTGCCGCATCCGCTGGGTCCGAGGAGGGTCAGCATCTCCCCCTTCTCCACATCGAGCCGTATGTGGTTGACCGCCGTTACTTTCTTGTATCGTTTGAACAGGTTGCGGATCTCAATCAAAACCATTGAATTTATCTCCTTGGTTCGTCACTGGACATCATGCCGCTTCATGGCCTGCCGGCCGATTACCGGCTCTCTCCGGGCCCCCAGGCGGCCTTGAGGATACCTCCGCCGATTTTTGCAATGATCAGCAGAAGTATAAACGTGATCACGATCATCAGAAAGGCCATCGCCGCTGAAATTCCAAATTCCATGCCGCGGTGCCAGTTCAGGTAGATTCCGATGGGCAGGGTTTCCCACCCGCCCCGGTAAAGAAATATCGCGGTGGAAATCTCCTGAAATGCCATGATAAAAAACATCACCACGCCGAC
>JAFGHS010000161.1 GCA_016930075.1 Deltaproteobacteria bacterium | reverse complement strand
CTCGCTGAGCGTCAGGAGCGTAATGTTGGGATGCCGACCGGCATCCGTCATCTTCGGCCCGAGTATTCAGATCGAACAATCCATGGTCGGATAGGTCTTATCCAACTGCGCCATGATGCCGCCGATGCTCGGTTGTTTCTCGACGAGGACGACGGGGTACCCCGAGTCCGCCAGATCGAGGGCCGCCTGGATGCCTGCCACGCCCCCGCCGATGACGAGAGTGGCCTTTTTAACCGGTACTTCCTGTTCGATCCGATGCTCCAGGAGTTCAGCCCTTGCCACGGCGGACCGGACAAGGTCTTTGGCCTTGGCCGTCGCCCCTTCCGGATCAAGGGCGTGAACCCACGAACACTGTTCCCGGATGTTGGCCATCTCCATCAGGTAGGGATTGAGACCGGCGTCGCTGACGCATTTCCTGAAGGTCGATTCGTGTAGCCTTGGCGAGCATGATGCGACGACAACGCGATTAAGGCCATATTCGCGGATGTCCTGCTTGATCTGGGCTTGTCCCGGCTCAGAACAGGTGTAACCCTGATCCATGGCATGGACAACCCCCGGCAATTCACGGGCATACGCGGCTACGGCGGCGCAATCGACAACGTCGCTGATGTTCGATCCGCAATGGCAGACATAAACGCCGATGCGGACGGCATCATGGGATTCTGACTTCTCCATGTTGCTGCTTCCTTTCTAACACTCTACTGCACATAAAACTCGCATTTATGGGGACAGATTTTGAATCTGTCCCCATAAATGACCCCCTGACAAAACAGCTGCCACACTACCTTTTCCCGTGCCTTTGTGTCAAGGCAAAGAGAAATTTGGGAAAAATCATTCATTAATATCCTGGTTTCCGGCTTTCGCCAGGACGACGGCGGAGGTTGCGTCATCCGCCGTATGGTTTGATCTGGTCGGCCAGGACCGACATGAGATCGCGGATTTCCATTTTCAGATTGCCCTGCTTCAGCCGGTCCCGCATGGCGCAGGTCAGATGGATCATGCACTTCGGGCAGGCTGTGACGAGGAGATCGGCCCCCGTGCTTTTGGCCTCCTGGAGACGTTGGACCTGGATTTGCTTCGAATGGGCGTCGCAATTGATGAAGGCGCTGTTGCCGCAGCAAATGGCATTTCGTCCGCTGTGTTCCATTTCCGCAAACCGCATGTCCGGGATGCGGGTGAGCAAGTCCCGGGGGCCTGCCGAGCGGTCCAACATGCGGGAGAGGCGGCAGGGGTCCTGAAAGGTTGTCCGGCGTTTCAGCGGTTCAAAGGCTGTGCCACCCTTATGTACCTCCTTCTGGATCAGATCCAAAAGGAGGGTAATCTTCAAGTCGAATCCGGGGATGACTTTCGGCATGTACTCGCTTAAGATTTGATAGCATTCCGGGCAGGACACGATAACCTCGCGGATCCCTGCGTCCTTAAAGGTTTTATAATTCAGTTTCTGAAGGCGCTCGAAGTTCTCCCGGTCTCCCGTCCAGAGGAGGTCATGGCCGCAGCATCGCTCATCGGGGATCAGGACAGGCTGGATGTCGAGGAAATTGAGGAGCCGGATGCTGTCCCTGGCGATGGCGAGCGTATCGACCTCGATGCCGGCAAAGAAGATATCGAAATAAGGGGCGCAGCCGACGAAGTAGGCGACATCGCCCTGGGAGGCCGTTTTCAGATCGTCCGTGACCCAGTCGAGGCGGTTTTGCTTCAATTCCGGCGCCGTCATCATGCGCATCCAGGAATGGATCGCCCCGTCGTGGGCGCGGTAACCCTTTAAGCCCTTGGTTTCGGCAAGGAGTTCCCGCATCTCCAGTATAAAACCGCTAAACTGAACGCCCGAAGGACAGTGTTCGCTGCAAATTTCGCAGGTCAGGCACTCCCACACGGCGTTTTCGATGAAGGCCTCGTCCTCCCGCTCCACAATGACCTTGTGTACCAGCAGGCGCGGCGAGTATTCCTTACCTGTCAGGCGCCGGGGGCATACGGCCGTGCACTTGCCACATTCGAGGCATTGATAAAGGAAACGGTCCTGGATGATGCTGTCGATCTTCTTGTCCATAAGCAATCTTCTGAAACGTCGTAAAAAAATCCGTTTATAAGTTCCTTGTTATTTCCGCCGGGGCGGAAACTCCGCTATTCGGGTCGTATCCGTTACATCATCGGCGATGCCGAGGGACGCATATTTGGCCGAGGCTTCCTGCTCTGTGACGGGGCCCAACGCCTCGATCTTTCCCACAAAATCCCACAGCGCCGAAACAAGTTCCTCCCGTTCGTGGGCCGCGAAACTCTTTTCCACAAGCCGTTCCTGGTCAATGCCGAGCAGGTGCAGCAGTTTGCGGACGCGGTTGACGTTTTCATGGCCGATTTCCGGCCCGGGGCCGTAGCGGCAGTCTTCGTCGTTGCACTCCAGGAGGATGACGCCGTCCGCACCATATTCAAAGGCGCGGAGGATCAAGGCCTGATTGATGCGGCCGATGCACATCACCCGGATCAGTCTGAAATTGTCAGGCATCTTCATCTGCGCCATGCCCGCGGCGTTGTAGCAGGCGAAGGGGCTCCAGTTGCAGCAGATGCCGAGGAGGCGGACTTTTTTCATCTCAATCCTCCTGTGCCATGGTGCAGGCGGCGATTTCTTCCAGAAGCCGGTTGGAGAAATACGGTATGTCCATGGCCGTTACGGGACAGCGGCCGACACAGCCGCCGCAGCCCACGCAATTGTAGCGAAGGACCTCGGCGGTGTAAAAACCGCGGTCGTTGGGGACGAGTTTTACCGCGTCAAAAGGGCAAATCTCGACGCAGCGGCCGCAGCCCCGGCAGCGCTCCGGATCGACGCGGGGGCTCAATTCATGGTCCTTCAAAAACGCCTCGGCGGCGGTGGTGGCCACATGAGCCGCCAGGGCGGCACCCGCCTGCTGAGGGCTTACCCTCTTTAATGTGCGCGGCATTACTCGGTAAATGCCGATTTGCGGCGTCTGAAAGAAGGCGAAATTATAGCGATAAAACTTCTTCAAACCGAACATGCCGACAGGCATGGCAAGGGACAGAAGGTTCAGGTCCGCCAGGCAAACGACATCGCTTTTCCATCGGCGCCGTTTGCCGTCTTCATACAAGGTTGTTTCGAAATTGCCGAGATTCCCGCGGATTTTTTCAATTGCCGCCGCCGGCGTCTGAATGATGTTCGATCCGGTGATATTTTTAGTTGGCCGTACGGCAATATCCTTGGGCAGCGGCGTTCCGTTCGCCAGTGTGCATTTATGGATCAGGCGCACATTAAATCCCTGGAGATCGAGAAGCCGGGCGCAACTTAAGCCCACCTCCGAACCGCCCAGGATCAGAATCCGGTTGCCGATTTTGGTGGTTCCGGAGCGCAGAGGACTCAGGAAGCGGGAACGGATGTAGGCTTCCCGCAGAAAGCCGACGGCCTTTTCGACGACCTGGTCTTCGGACAAGTCGCGGGCGCCTAAGTGATCCCGCAGGTTGATCGTTTCAAAACGGCTGCGGTCGAGACCCCATTCATCGAATAAATGGATGCGGGCGCGGTTGCGCTGGTCGTTGCAGGAAATGCATTGGAATTCGAGGGGACAGCACACGCAGGAAACAAGAATCACCCTTCCCAGACGTTCTTTACGAACGGTTTTGGCGATCTGCTCTGCGCCCCTCGGATGACAGGCCGAAAAGATCAGATCGCTTTGAATGACGCCCGGCATCTGTTTCCCTGCGGCCCGGATGCGTTCAAGAGCTCCTGCCGGCGCCATGGTGCCGTTGCAGGTGCAAACGAAGACGCCGATCCGGTTTTCATCATAATCCGGCTGTGGTTTGACGTCGGCAACGATGCCCTGCGTCCTTAAATCGGCGCATTGGGCCATGGCCATGCCGGCGGAGGCGGAGCCGGCAATGAGGACGTTGACGATGTCGGTCGACCGCCGAAAGTCGCCGATGCGATAGACGCCTTCCTGTTCCAGGAGTTCTTTGTCGGGGATTTCATCTTCGTTGGCGACGATAACGGTCGGGCTTTCAAAGGTGATCCGCCGGGCCTTGCGATGATGATCGATGGCGCCGATGTCTGCGCAGACGGCTTCGCAGGCAAGGCACTCGCAGCAGGACGCGCACTGGAGGCAGCGTTTCGCCTCCTCGACGGCCTGGGTTTCCGTAAAACCCGTTTCCACTTCCGCGAAGTCGTATTTTCGGACATGGGCTGCACGCTTTGCCATTTCGGTACGGGCCAGCTTTGGGATGTCTTCCGGGATGGGCAGGTAATCCTGATCCTTTTCCGACTTTTCGAATTTGGGCGGGGAAAGTTTCTTCCCCGACAGGTAAGCAGCAACTTGCTGGGCGGCCTGGCGGCCCTGGGCCATAGAGCCGACAACCGTCGCGGGTCCCGTGACGACGTCGCCCGCCGCAAAGACGCCCGGTTGACCCGTAGCGAAAGCGCTGTTGACGGCGACGCGGCCGGAGGAATCGGCGGCAAATTTACCTTTGACGCCTGCCTGCTCCCAGTGGGGCTGTTGGCCGATGGCCACAATGATCATGTCTGCAGGCTCCACAAACTGCGATCCGGCGATCGGTTCGGGCCTTCTGCGCCCGCTTTCATCGGGTTTTCCCATTTTCATCCGGATGAGTTCCAGTTCCTTGACGCGCCCTTTTTCCGAGATGACTTTTTCCGGAGCGACGCGGAATTCAATGAGGATGCCTTCCTCTTCCGCTTCCCGGACTTCCGCAGGACGGGCGGGCATCTCGCCGCGTTCGCGGCGATAACAGAGGGTAACGGCTCCGGCGCCCAGACGAACTGCGGCCCGTGCGGCATCGATGGCGGAATTGCCGCCGCCGACGACAAGAACCTTGCCCTTGATTCCCGGATGTTTTCCTTCTTGAACCTGACGGAGCATCTCGACGGCGCCCACAACGCCTCCGGCCTCTTCTCCGGGGATGTTCAGGCGCAGGTCCTGGTGGGCTCCCGTGCAGAGGACGGCAGCCTGAAATCCCTCCTTGAACAGATCGTCGATCTTTTGTACGGGCTTGTCCGTATGGATGGTTACACCCGATTCAATGATGGCCTGGATTTCCGCATTGAGGATCGCCCTGGGGAGACGGAAGGCATTGATGCCCATACGGAGCATGCCGCCCGCCTCGTGGTGGGCTTCGAAGATGGTGACCTCGAACCCTTCCCGGTTTAAGTAATGGGCCGCTGTGAGTCCCGCGGGGCCGGAGCCGATAACGGCGATCTTTTCGGGCCGGGGGGGCTTTTCGACGGCAGGCAAACGAGGCGCTTGATTTTGCAATTCCCAATCGGCAAGGAAGCGTTTTACCGAACAAATGGCCACGGCCTCATCGACCTCGCCTCTGCGGCAGACGTCCTCGCAGGGATGGTGACAGACCCGGCCGCAGATGCCGGGCAGGGGGTTGTCCCTCCGGACAACCTCCAGGGCTTCGGCAAAACGGGAGGCTGCCGTGAGGGCCAGATAGGCCTGGGCGTTCACGCCCAGGGGACAGGCCTGCCGGCAGGGAGGCGGCTGTCTTTTGTCCAGCTCCAGGGCGCGGGACGGGCAGTAGGGCGGCGTCCTCGTCAACGGCGGATGGGGCGAATCTTGCAGCGGGCAGACCTCCATGCAGCGGCTGCAGCCGGTGCACAGATCGTAATCCACATAGGACGGGTTTTGCACGACGACGGTGCGCCAGCCGTCTTTGTCTTTCCTGATGGATTCTATATGGGCATGGGTCAACGCCGTGACAAGGGGGTGGCGGGTCAGGCGCAGGTACAGGGGCCGGAATTGAAAATTCAGATCCGCAGGCCACTCGGTGAAGTTCTCCCGGCCTCCGGGAAGTTCCAGAAAGTGTGGGGATTTTGCGACCCAAACGAGGGGAAGACCGGACTGGGCAAGATCCTGAGCGACTTTTAGGGCGCCGTAACCGGATCCTACGACCAGGATGGCCTTCTTCGGGGTGCTTGATGAAGACGCCTTTTTCATGCCCGGTCCCTTGATTTCTCCTGTTTTGCACGGCCCTTGAGGATTGCCTCGCCGTATTCACGGCCCCGGTCAAAGGCCTTGGCGTTGTTTTCCTTCGTGTTGGCCGGAACGGAATCCAGCACCGCCTCGCGCAAGGCATCGATCTGAACGAGGTCTTCGACGGCGGCGACAAACCCCAGCATGACGATATTGGCCATCATGGTATTGCCCAGTTCTTCGGCAAAGCGGGTCGCCGGGATGTGATAGGTTTTCCAGGAGGGATCGTGTTTTTTCGCTTTGACGAGGTCCTCATCCCAGATAAACGTGCCGTTCTTTTTCAGGCTTTTGATGTTTTTCGTATAGCCTTCCTGACTCATGCAGACCAGTACCTGTGGTTCATAGACGGACGGAAACAGGATGTCTTCGGTGCTGATGATGACCTGGCTTGCGCAAGAGCCGCCGCGGGCCTCGGGGCCGTAGTTCTGGGTCATCGTGGCGTTTTTCCCGTCATAGATCGTTGCCGCTTTTCCCAGGATGTCGCCGGCCATGATGATGCCCTGGCCGCCGAAGCCGGTAATTAAAATGTGCTTTTCGCAATCAAACGTCATGGTGGTTACTCTTTTTCCAGGGGTTCCCGTATGGTTTTTTTATTTGGCGGCGGCCACGCGGCGTTCTGATGACCCTGTGCCGCCAGGTAATTGTCGATAAATGTGGGCCGCTCGATATTGACGAACCGGCCTACCACGATGCCGCCTTCAAAGTTTAATGCGGCGTCTTTGGGATCGATGTCGTTCATGATCACCGACCGGTCATGATAGAATTTCAACAGATCCAAGCCCGTTCCCATGCGGTTGCGGCGCCCGAAGGACGACGGACACGGCGTAAGGATTTCAATGAAGCTGAAGCCTTTCTTGTTCATGGCCTCCGTGATGGAATTGGTGAGAAGACGGACGTTCAAGGCCGTCCAGCGGGCCACATACACGGCGCCGCAGGCGGCGGCGAGGGCGCAGAAATTGAAAGGCTCTTCGGGAGAACCGTCAACGCTGGTTGTGGTCTTGGCGCCGAACGGCGTGCTGGGCGCCTGCTGGCCGCCCGTCATGCCGTAGTTCAAATTGTTCACGCAAATCACCGTCAGGTCCATGTTGCGCCGGGCGGCATGGATGATGTGATTGCCGCCGATGGCAAACAGGTCGCCGTCCCCGGAGACAACGAGCACTTTCGTGTCCGGCTTGGCCAGTTTCAGACCCGTGGCAAACGGAATGGCCCGGCCATGGGTCGTATGATATGAATCGAGCTTGACGTAGCCTGCGATGCGGCCCGTGCAGCCGATGCCCGACACCATGGATATCTTATCCAGGTCGGTTTGCGATTTTTGAATCGCCGCAATGATGGTGCTGAAAACAGTGCCGATGCCGCATCCGGGGCACCAGATATGGGGCAGACGATCCACCCGAAGCAGACTGTCCATGGGATGGGGCGGCGGCAATTTTGCAATTTTCTTTGTTGTCATGCTTCCTTCTTTTTTTTCTTCTTTCCCTTATGAGCTGCCATGACGGCGTCAAGGATGGCGGCGGGATGGATAAGCCCCCCGCCCAAATGGGAAACCAGTTCCACGGGACAGGCACCGCCGGCGCACCGTTCCAGTTCGAGGACCATCTGGCCTGCATTGATCTCCGGCATGATCAGCGCTTTCAGGCTCGGCGCGAGCGTGCGGATCAGGTCCTCCGGGAAGGGCCAGACCGTTTCAAGTTTGATGAGGCCGGCCCGGATGCCTTTTGACCTGGCTTCGCGGACGGCGTGTTTGGCGGAACGGGCACTGATGCCGTAGGCCGTAACGACGATGTCCGCATCGTCCAGATAGGCGTTATCCGTACGGATGATTTTGTCCTTATTTCCTCTGATCTTTCGGATCAGACGATCCGTCATGTTCTCCTGCGTGGCGGCGTCCATGACGGGATAGCCCCGTTCGTCGTGCGTGAGGCCCGTGACGTGGATGCGGTATCCTTCGCCGCAACTGGCCATGGGCGCCACGCCGTCGGGATCGGCCTGATAAGGCTTGAACATGTCAGGGGGAACGGTCGGTTTGCGCCTGCCGGTGATGGTAATTTCTTCTTCACGGGGGATGACGACCCGTTCATTCATGTGGCCGATGACCTCGTCGGCCATGATGATTACCGGCAGACGGTATTGTTCGCTTAAGTTGAAGGCCCGGATGGTGAAGTCGAACATCTCCTGGGGGGAGGACGGCGCCAGGGCGATGACTTCATAATGACCGTGGGAGCCCCAGCGGGCCTGCATCATGTCGCCCTGGGCCACGAGGGTCGGCAATCCCGTGCTGGGTCCCGCCCGCTGCACGTTGCAGACGACGCAGGGCGTTTCCGTGCAGATGCCGAGTCCGATATTTTCCATCATCAGCGAAAACCCCGGTCCGGAGGTGCTCGTCATGGATTTCACACCGCCCCAGCTTGCCCCCAGGACGGCGGCAATGGAGGCCAGTTCGTCTTCCATTTGAATGTAAATGCCGCCGCATTCCGGAAGCCTCCGGGACATGCGTTCGGCGATTTCCGTCGCCGGGGTGATGGGGTATCCCGCAAAAAACCGGCATCCCACCGCCAGGGCGCCTTCGCAGCAGGCGTGATCGCCGTTCATAAAATAGGTTCCCGTCATAACAGCCTTGCCAGCCACTTCAAATCTCCTTTTCGGACGCCGTCATGGGCGGCTGTTGATCTTCATTGTCATCGACAACATAGATGGCAAAGTCCGGACAGATAACCTGGCAGAATGTGCAGTTGACGCACTTTGACGCATCGATAACTTCGGGGTAATGATACCCTTTTTTATTGAACTTCTCCGACAGTCGCAGGACGCCGCGGGGGCAGAAGGTGATGCAGAACTGACAGCCCTTGCAGCGGTCTTCGATGATGACGACCCGCCCCAGGCTGTCCCGGTTCTGTTCCATATCTAATGGTTTTCTCCAGTATTTCATGTCGCTATCTTTGCCTTCTTGTAATTCTCAGTGGGATTATAAGAAGACGTAAGCGGTGTCAAGAGAAATTGTCCCGCCCGCCTTTTCTCTTGACATGGCAAGGGCATATTCCTATATAGAGCCTCATATCAGAGACGGGGGCTTTTACATGGAAAACAAACGCTCGGTTTTTTTTATTTCCGACAGCACGGCGATCACCGCCCACACCCTGGGGAAAAGCCTTCTGGCCCAGTTTGAAAATATCCCTTTTGATGAATTCATTCTGCCTTTTGTGAATAACGTTGAACGGGCACGGCAGGCCGTCGGGAATATCAACAAAGAGGCGAAAAAGAACAGTGCCCGCCCCATTGTGTTCTGTACCCTCATTGATCAGTCGGTGCGGGACATTATCATGACGAGCAACGGCGCCGTTTTCAATTTTTTCGATACCTTTATCAGCCGGTTGGAAAGCGAACTGAGAAAAGAATCCACGCATGCGGTGGGACGCTACCATGAAGGCGTCAGCGACAACTACGACGTGCGCATCGACGCCGTCAATTTCGCCGTCAACAATGATGACGGGGCTACGACCAAAGGCTTCGAGAAGGCGGATATTATTCTCATCGGCGTCTCGCGGACCGGCAAAACGCCGACGTGCATTTTTTTGGGGCTGCAATTCGGCCTCTATGCCGCCAACTATCCCATTACGGAAGATGATCTTGTCGGGATGAGTCAGGAATACAGCCTCCCGTCCGTTCTCCAGCCTTTCAGAAAGAAACTTTTCGGCCTTACCATCAATCCCGAAAGGCTTCAGAAGATCCGCTTTGCCCGCAGGCCTAACCGGCCCTACTCCACTTATGAACAGTGCGCCAAGGAAGTATCCATGACGGAAAACATGTTCAATCAGGAAAATATTCCCTATCTGAACGTGGCGACGATTTCCGTCGAGGAGATCGCCGCCACCCTCATCCGTAGCGGCAAGCTGAAACGACGATTCTGATCACGGATTCGCCGCCGCTTTCACGCGTTTTTTTCTCATGAACGGGAAAGTTCTTAAAAGAATTTAAAAGGATAATGTCCGGATGACGCCGTGGGCGGGATTTGCCGCGGCCGCACTTGAAATTCCTAAAACCATGAATTCTGCTGCAGCCAGATCGGCTGATAGCCGAAGAGCGCGTTCAGATGATGCAGAAAACCATGCTGTCCTTCTTTCAGCCAGACCCGGCTGATGTTTTTGTGAATCTGCTCGTACATGGTCAGCAGTTCCTCCACTGAACGTTCCTGTTCAGGGAATTTCCGGCGCTCGCTTTCAATCAGATCAAGCAGGGCGGCGCTGACGCCCATTGCAAAATAAGGCCAGGCGTGTTGCAGTTCGGGCGACCAGTTCGGGTCGCTGGTGGCGGCGACGTCGATACTTTCCGGGCCGGAGCCGCATTCCGCGTCGAGGTTTTTGACCAGTTTGGCGCGGATCAGTTGTTCCAGCAGGGGGCTTTGCTGCAAAGCGCCTGCGATCCGTTGCAGCGCAGATTCTTCTGCGTAGACGAGAAAACGTAAGCGATGACCGGCACTGTCATTGCCGGAGCGCCGGTGAAAGCGCCACAGGGCGATGTTGTCTTTTTCCCGGTACAGTTCGGGCGCCAGAATCCGGTCGATGAGCAGGGTGTCAAGATGCCACTTCGTTTCTGTTTCATAAGGCATGTGGATGCAGAATATCTGCCAGCGCGCAGGCAATGCGCTGCTCCGGGCGAAGGGTTTTATGGCCGCGTCGGGTTGCTTCGGCATGGCGCTGCAGGCGGACAAAACGGTTAGGCTGAGGGTCAGAAACAGCAGGGGCAGAAATGTTCGTCGGTGTTGCATCGTTACCTCGTCCATCGGCTTAACGTGTGCCCATGATTATCCGTGCCTGTATCATCAAAACAATGTCCGGGGAATCGATTCTGATACACACGGTCAGCATGCCGGACCGCCTATTCACATTCCTGCATGAAATTTCTGCAGGCTCTTGCCGCGACTTCAGGAGCGCCTAGGGGAATACAATTTTTTAAAGAGATGGGCATTGCAAAAAGGATTTTATTCTTAATACCTTCAGCAGTTAATTCTTTCAATAACAACATTGCCGTCGGGCAAACACAACAGAGCATCGACAATCGCCTGACAGATCGTCTTCCCGTCGGCGTTCGGCTGAAGAAACATCTGGTATCCGTCGGCGATGCGCGCATGACTCAAAAGGTTGGTTGATAATCCGTTGGCCGCCAGTTTGATGGTTTCTTCAATATGGCAGGTTTGATTTGTTTTGACTTTAATGATGCGTGCCTTGATATAGTGTTCACTGCTGATGACACAAATCTCGTTCATAAAATTCTCCCTGCCGGTACCCTAAATTATCATGAATAAAGATGTTCAATGTGTACATTGATTGTTGTCGTCCATACACCAAATCAAATCATATTAATAGTGTTTTTTCCCGCTGATTAAAAAAAATTATTATAAAAAGGTTCATCATAATATTGCAAAGAATTCCAACGTTTTACCGCCAATTTTCGGTTTGCTTTTGTCTCGAAAAACGTGGCGCCGTTGCAATCATCACCTTTTCTATTCCGCTCTTGCCTTCGCGTCATACTTTTGTTAATGGTTTTTTAACGGTTACATGGGCAAGGTCATCCGTTCGACGGCACGAGCCATACCGTTGTAAATCCGGACGGATCGAAAAAAAGCGTTGTATATGCCGTCGTAACGTTAACTGCCGGGACAGGGAAATTCTGAGGGATTCGGGGCGTATTAAGGTATCAGACCGGTTTCGATCCCAAGGTGTTCCTGTACGCAGGGCAGGTGGAAGGCGAGTACTGGATGGAGAAGTAAAATTGACGGGAAGACAGGCGGCGGAGGCTGTCGCGGGCATGGGGCAGGCGCTTGCCTTCGATCAACGGGGAAATAAGCAGCAAACGCAATCATTGCTTGACAGGCTTTCCCGCCCCTTATAGATGTAAACACCAATACCAAAACCACTCAAGGAGTCTTATATGTCTGAAAAACCTCTAATCATCAAACGACGGGACAAGGTTGCCATATTAACCTTAAACAGGCCGGATACATTGAATGCCTTGAGTCCGGACCTTCTGGATATGCTGATACAGGCCTGCCAGGACCTGCGACAAGACGATAGTGTCTGGGCCGTCATCATTACGGGAGCCGGGCGGGGTTTCTGCTCCGGCGCCAACGTCGGCATATTGCAGCGAGGGGAGGGCGAGCTGCCGCCCATGCATGAGCGGCTTGATCCTTACGGCTGGGTCGGCAGGCTGTCGGCCGCTATTTACAAAACCCTCGGCAAGCCGGTTATCGGCGCGGTGAACGGCGTCGCTGCGGGAGCCGGCATGTCCATCGCCCTGGCCTGCGATATGCGCGTCGGTTCGGATAAGACCCGTTTCAAGGTCGTATTTCCGGAAAGAAGCTTAAGCCCCGACACGGGCATGTCTTACTACCTGCCCCGCATTGTCGGTTATAGCCGCGCCTGTGATCTGATCATGACCAGCCGGTATTGCGAGGCCGAAGAGGCCTTTCGCATCGGTCTTCTCGACCGCCTTGTTTCATCGGAAAACCTCATGGATGAAGCGCTGAAGCTGGCGAATCAGATCGCCTTCTGGCCGCCCCTGGCGATTCAGACTGCCAAGCGGGTCCTTCAGGAATCCATGGAGAATTTTTTTGACGCCCAACTGCGGGTTGAAGCGAACGGTTTGAAGATTTCACGCACCGCGCCCCACGATGCGAAAGAACAAGGCGATGCGTACAGGGAAAAAAGGAAGCCCCAGTTTACGGGATTCTAAAAAGGGTTGATCTTTCGCCTTTGCCTCATTGACGATTTACGGGGAATGACACGATGGAATACGACTAAAGGGGCCAGATTTATTATTGCAAAATGGCTATGCCTGAATGAGGTGGTGTATTTAGGTTGGCTAAGATAGTTGATAAAAAATAAATAGATATGTCATGATTTTGCAACCCTGTTTTTGCAGGCAAACGATAAGTTCACAGGCGCCCGATTTTGGGCGTCCTGTGCAACGCGAGGTTGGGGCGAAAAAAATGTTGACATTTGCCCTTTCGTATGTACAATATACTGTACAGGAGGTGCTAAGATGGAAGCTATAACCTATACAGCTGCAAGACAAAACTTTGCGAAAACAATTGAAAAGGTTTGCAAAGACCATGCTCCGATGATTGTAACCCGAAAATCATCGGAATCTGTGGTCATCATGTCCCTTGAGGATTTTGAATCCCTTGAAGAGACGGCCTACTTATTAAGGTCGCCACAAAACACAAGACGGCTGATTGAATCTATTTACCAACTTGAAAACGGCAAAGGCATTGAAAAGGAGCTGATAGAGTGAAACTCATTTTCTCCGACCATGCCTGGGACGATTATCTCTATTGGCAAAAAACTGATAAAAAAATTCTCAACCGTATCAACACCCTCATTCAGGAAATAAAACGCAGCCCTTTTGAGGGTGTTGGCAAACCTGAACCATTGAAACATGCCCTTTCCGGATACTGGTCCAGGCGGATAACTGACGAACATCGATTCGTTTATAAAGTTTCCGAAGATGCAATTCTTATTGCCCAACTGAAATATCATTACTGACCTCCCCTTTATTACCCCAACGCCAAGCATCAGCGGCGCGGCTCTGCTGCGTCCGTCTGAATTTCTATGTTCGGCTTTAAGTTGTTACCTGCAGATCAAGGATGTTTTTCATGAGTCTGAAATGGCTGTCAAGTGAATAAATTTCACAGCGATTCTGTTTTGCATTTTGGGCGATAATTAGATCAGGAATACCTATCCCGTTTAATCCATTCTCAAGACATTTGAATTGAAAATCAGCAATTTGATTCCAGTCAATAAATAAGTTCAATTTATTAATATCATATAATAAATCAACTAATTTTTATTGATTACGAATTTTTAAGAATGGAGCCAGTTCTGCAAGAACAAGATCATTTATAGCAATGAGGTTTTCATCAATTAGTAACTCAAGTTTTTCGGAATTTATTCCACGTCTGAAATATTCTATCCATACAGATGTATCAACTAATATCGACATTGATGTCCTCTAATAGCGTTCATATCAATGTCCAAATCAATCTTACCTTTAAATTCCTTCAATCCAGATAATTTTGATTTCCTTATTAAATCTTCTAAAGCAGTTATAATAAGTTGCGTTTTTGTATTAATTTGCGTTGCCTTCATAGCCTCATCTATCAAATCTTTAGGTAAATTGAGTGTCGTTCTCATGATATAGCCTCCATATGCATAAAAATATCAATTAATGCATACGATGTCAAGTTCTAAGTCGAACGAAAAGCTAAGCCGGAGCCACGCCCCTGGCGCGGCGATCGGCTTGAGCGATTTTATTATAAGCTCCTTCTAAATAATTCTACTGCGCAACCTGATGTATAATTTCAGAAATGTATGACTGATACTTTACTCCCAACTTATTTGCTTTATTTTTGATTTTTTCAATGTCTTCACTATTAACCCTAATGGTCATGGTTACATCTTTCTTCCTTGCTCTGAGGGCATTTTCAATATTTTCCAGTTCCTTTCCTTTTAGAGGTTTGAATTCACCTTTTAGCAAGGCAGCTTCAATTTCTTTTTCTTCTTTAGATAATTTTGCTCGTTTCATTTTGCACCTTCTTTGCTTGTAAGCATCTTCGTATATTTCCTGCTCGGAAACATGGTTTTTAGGAAAATAAATTTGTCGTCAACAACACAGGGCACTACCCAAACATATTTTTCATGCTCGAATAATAAAACAATCTGATTCTTTCTTGTCTGATGTTTTTCAGCTCCCAGGAACGTAGAATTTAAAATTTCTTCAAAGGATGCTCCTCTTTCCTTTTTCAATAACTTATTCTTTTCTTCGTCCCACTTGACGTTCTTTGTCTTCAACTTCATGATTTCTTTATATAACAAATGTATTGACAATACAAATGTATTTACATTTATAACGCTGCGGTTAACCCGCCGGTGCTTTTTCCGGTCGGGTTGACCCGGTTTTTATGCCTTTTCCCCCCCCATTAAGATCAATACCCAATTTTTTCTCTCACACGCTTGAACTGTGCCCGAATTCTACCTGCCGATACCCCCATGGTAATAGACTGCACAACACCTATTTCTTCATCGGTGATTCCATTTTCTTTGGCAACTCCAAAGAGATACTCCATTCATGGATAACAGCCAAGGGAGAAGGCTGCTGCTAATTGGATCATAATGGTTGTTTTTAAATCAATAATTCCATTTTTGACGGCCTCGTAAAAAGTCAAACGGCAAATTTAACGGCAAAGAGCCTATTTCCCATCGCCGGGTTAAAAATATTTCTGATCCG
>JAFGHS010000160.1 GCA_016930075.1 Deltaproteobacteria bacterium | reverse complement strand
CGGATCAGAAATATTTTTAACCCGGCGATGGGAAATAGGCTCTTTGCCGTTAAATTTGCCGTTTGACTTTTTACGAGGCCGTCAAATTTTGAATCAGTACTTATGGGCGAACGCTGCGGTTCAGGGGCGCATGGAGCAACGCGGAATGCGTCACCTGCAGCCGTCTTGTTAGATTTAGTCATTAATTCGACGGCCTATAACCAATTTTAAAATAAAAGGCCCACAATGAAATGCCGCCAAAAGTTGGCGCATCCGATAATGGACTATTATGAAAGTATCCATTATCAGTTAAAATTCCGACATGGCAGTTGCCACCACCCGTACATTTTTCGTCATCTCTTCCGGTAAATCTATTTACCCAAATAACAACATCACCAGGCTTCAAGTCCTTTTCGTTTTTTATTTTTTTCCAATCTTTTAATTCTGTTTCAACATTTCGTACACCTAAGTAGATTTTATCAATAGCACCAGCTTTTTTTAGAATTATTGTTGCCACTTTTGCACATGCCCATTGGCCATTTTTTGTATCAGCGCCGTTTGTTTTTATTCCATACAAAAAAATTTCATTATTTTTTTGTATATAGTTTCCAAAATTAAGCGCCTCATTTCCAATCTTGTTAATTTTCTCTGCTGTTTGAGCATAGGCCACAGTAGAAAAAAATATCATTAAGATGATTAATAGATTTGGTTGTTTCATTAGTAATCCAACGAAGTAGTCACCGGCGCGAGGTACGAGCGTCCGGTGGATTATATAGTTGTGTTTTTTTATCTCTGATTGCTGCTCTACTGGAATCCGTCTGCGCATTCTTCACAACCGAGCAGAACTTCGTTGTCATTATGATAATTAATCCTGCCCGTGCCCCCAGCTCTGATTTCCCAAGCATGCTCACCCTTGCTATCGATTAAAATCCCGCGAACATAACAAGAGAGAATGTTGTATTCATAATTGAGTTCATGTTGACTCATGATGGTGGCCTTGTTGAAAAAGGTCTTTACTTGATCTACAGACATTGTAAACCTCGAACAAAAACTATCTTTCCCATCGTTTCCACGTTCTTTAATAACAATTTTGGAATTCGGATCCAATGTCAAATGCTCATTTGCAAATGCTGGCATAGCGGTCGAGATCAAAAAAACCACCAATATTATTGAAAAGGGTCTTATTTTCATTGTTCAATTTTTAATTTACACAACAATTATTATACTCAATACGTAAAATACGGGTTTTTGAAACGTCCTCGCCTTTGCCTGGCATTTTTCATAAACCAATACTCGTTAGAAATCAAATAATTATTCCAGAAGGCATGCGTAAAAAGTCCTTATTATCAGGAAATATGGCAATGCGTAAAAACTGGTTTTTTGTGCAAATGAAGGTCGGGTTGATTTAGATTCGTCATAGGGGAGAAAATGGTGCGGATGTCTCCCGCAAAAGATTTTCTTGACTATAGAACGTACGTTCTATTACAATCTCACCCATGAAATCACGAAGCCTTATCCATTGTATGAAAAAAAGAACAGGGGGACCGGCGTTGCGTGCCGCAACGGTAGTACGCAACAGGCGATTGCCCGTAAGAAAGATCCGGGAGCGGCGAAGCGGAAGGAAATTCGGGCAGCCGTCCCGTGAGGTGCGGCCATGAGCGGTGATGATCGGTTGTTCAGTCTTTATTCCTGGCCCCGGGCAATCCTGCACGTTGACGGCGATGCGTTTTTTACGTCCTGCGAGGAGGCGATCCATCCGGAGCTCAAGGGGAAGCCCCTCATCACGGGGGGCGAGCGCGGCATTGTCGCCTGCGCCAGCTATGCGGCCAAGAAACTGGGTGTCAAGCGGGGCGTTCCCCTCCACGAGGCGAAAAAAATCTGTCCCGATCTTTTGATTCTCCCGTCCGACTATGAGACTTACAGCCTCTTTTCCCGGAGAATGTTCAACATCATCCGGCGCTTTACCCCCCAGACGGAGGAGTATTCCATCGACGAGGCCTTTGCGGACCTGACGGGGATGCGCCGCGCCTTTCACGCCTCCTATGAGGAAATCGCCCTTCGGATCAAGAAGGAGATCGAACGGGAACTGGGCATCGGCGTTTCGGCGGGGTTGAGCCTTTCCAAGGTCCTGGCCAAGACGGCGTCCAAACATAAGAAGCCCGACGGCTTCACCGTCATCCCGGGGCGTCAGATCGCGCACTATCTCCGGGACCTGCCCGTCGAAAAGATTTGGGGCATCGGCCACGCGACGACGAATTACCTAAACAAAATGGGCGTCCGCACGGCCCTCGAATTCGCCCGGATGCCGGAAGAACTGGTGAAAAAGCGTTTCACCAAGCCCGGCGTCGAAATCTGGCAGGAGCTGCGCGGGGAATCCGCCTATCCCGTGTCGCCGGAGGAAAAAAGCTCCTATGCCTCCATCAGCAAGACAAAAACCTTTGCCCCGTCCACGGATAATCGGGAATACCTTTTCGCCCAACTGCTGAGAAACCTGGAGTCCGCCTGCATCAAGGCGAGGCGCTACGGCCTGGCCCCCAAAAAGATCGTTGCTTTTTTGAAGAAACAGAACTTCGATACCGCCGCGGCCGAAGCCAAACTCAACCGCCCATCAAACTATCCCCTGGAGCTTGTCGGGACCCTGGAGGAGATGTTCGGCGCCCTCTATGGTCAGGGAAATCTCTACCGGGCGACGGGGATTGTCCTGATCGACCTCGCGCCGCATACCCATGTCCAGTACTCTCTTTTTGAGGATGCCGTGAAGGCGGAAAAGGTGCGGGGTTTGTATCAGGCCGTGGACGAACTGAGCGGCAAATACGGCAAGCACGCCCTCCACTTGGGCGCATCGCATCCCATCGAGCAGTTCGGCAAAGGGAAAAGGGGGACGCCGACGGTCCGGGAGGAGACGACGCTTTACGGGGAAAGCAAACGCCGCCATCTCGGCCTGCCGATTGTTCATGTGAAGGTATGACGGGGGATGGATCGTCAAATTTCCATATTTTGTCCACCAGGTTTTGGAAGTCGCTGATGATCATTGTTTTTTTGTCATGTAATATGATATTCTCACAGCCATGAAAAAATGAAATAGGGGAACGCTTTATGAGACAGTATAAAATTGTCGTTGAAAAACATCCCGATACGTATGTTGCTTATCCCTTGGGAATGAAAGGCATTGTTGTAGGACAAGGAGATTCTTATGAGGCTGCCCTGGCTGATGTAAAATCAGCGATACAGTTTCACATAGAAACTTTTGGTTCTGACGACATTGAAGTTGATTCTCCGGTTATTGAGGCGTTTATTGCTGAGGCCGGAGTCTAAATAAATGACGAAATTTCCTGTTGACGCTCCTGTCCAAAAAGTAATCAGCGCATTGGAACAACTTGGTTTCAATATCATTCGTGAAGGAAACCATATTGCTATGTTACGCCAGAATCCTGATGGAACCAAAACCCCTTTGACAATGCCCAATCATCCTCAAATCAAGAAATCAACACTGCGAACCATATTAACTCAAACCGGAATATCGAGAGAAGATTTTCTGAAGGCGTTTGGAGATCTATAGCCTCTTGCTTTACCAATATCCTCTTTCCATGCAGTTTTGCGTAAATGATATGGACCGCTGCGCTGAATTCGAAAAATATTCGTACAATTGCTTGCCCACATCCGGGTAGAGAGGATATTCGTTGAGTTTGCTGATGGGGACCCAGGCAATTTCCAGGGAGTGCGTGTTTTCCGGTCTGACCTTCGGAGTGCCGTGTAAGGCCTCGGCGACAAATATGATATGAAGGGTCTGGGGATGGCGTTTGGTGCCCAGGGCCTCTCCGACCATGATGATGTCGCCGACTTCCACCTTCACGCCCAACTCGCTTTTCCATTCATCGACAATAGTCTCATGAAGTGGAACATCATGATCGACGCCGCCGCCGGGGATGGCATAGACTTTCTTACCGCCGTAGATGTACTCCATGCACAGAATTTTCCCGCCCTGTTCAAAAACCGCCGAAGCCCTGACCCGCATAGATATTCCCCTTAATTGACCTGAATTCATGTTGAATAAGACGTTGTTTTACGCCGGGAGTATATGAATAGAAGCCATATGTGTCAAGCGCATTTTACAGGTTCTATTTCTTCTTCTGCGCCTGACGGAAGGCATTTCCGAGGCGTTCCAGGCCCGCGGAACATTCACGCGTTGCCAGCGCTGCATCGATGATCATAAGTTTTGACTTTTCCTCATGAGCCGTCTTTATGGCCTGATCCAGTTCTCCTTCCGTGGTGACCCGGATGCCTGTGGCGCGGGACCCGTCGTCAAATACCCCGGTCAGTTTTGCGTACTGCCACATCCGAATATCGTTGTAGGGGCCGTCCTCGTGAAGGAGCCGTTCGATCAGATAGCCGTCGTTGTTGATGATGATGATCAGGACGGGGCAGCCTTCCCGGATCATGGTGGAAACCTCCTGCGCCGTCATCTGGAACGCGCCGTCTCCCGTGAGGACGACGGGCCGCTTATCGGGCCGGGCAAGCGATACGCCCAACGCTGCCGGGGTGCAGTAACCGATGGAGCAGTAATAGCTCTGGACAATGAAGTTGTCGGCCTCTTCGATATGGAATTCGGGGGCAGCGCAAAAGGCGTCGCCCGGTTCCGAAAGGAGAATCATGCCGTCGTCAAGGAAATGGTTCACACATTCATACAGGCGGGGCGCCGTCAAAGGGCGGGATGGATCGGGCATGAAGGCTTCCCGCGGATGATAGGCTTCCCGCGGATGGGATGCAAGGTAAGAGCGGGGTTTTACTGCTTTCGCAAGTTCCCGGATGAAATCGGACAACAGTACGTCATGATAATAATGATTGCCGATGCGAACCTGAGAACCGCCCGCTGCTATCATTCGCCGGTTGTCGAGATTGATGCTGAACATGCCGGTGTCCAGATCGGTTATCCAGACGCCAAGAGACAGGAGGCAGTCGGAATTCTCCACCTGCTGCCGCACCGATTCCTTGCTCCAGCCGCCCTGGTAGATGCCGACAAACTGGGGATGAAGTTCGGGCAACACAGACTTGCTGCTCACCATGGTTGCAAAGGGTATTTCCGCTATTTCAACGAGGTAAAGGGCTTCCCTGCCCAGACTGAAGCGGAGCAGTTCCACGCCGTTGAGAATCAGGGGGTGCTCGGCGCAATTGAGCCTCTCGGCAGCCTCGGATACGCACTCTGCGAGGCTGTCCGGGTTGGAGACCGAGGGGGCAATATTGGGGAGAGCCCCGGGCCGGCGACAGGAAGCGTGAGCCATATCGGCAGGAATCTCCAGGTACACGGGCAACTTTTTGGTTACGCAATTTTTGATGACGCGGTCAATCTCGTCAGGCGCCGTATTGGGGTCGGTCAGAATGGCCGCATCGATCGTCATTTTCTTGAAGATGTCCAACTGCAGGTAATAGTTGGAGATAAGGTGATGAACCAGGGCGCCCGATTCCCTTCTCAGGGACGGCGGCGCTCCGCTGATCACGACAAGCGGCACATACTCGGCAAACGCTCCGGCGACGGCGTTTAAAATGCTCAATCCTCCGACGCCGTATGTTACGACGGCGGAGCCTGCGCCGTTCATGCGGGCATAGCCGTCCGCGGCATATCCGGCGTTCAGTTCATTGCAGGTTCCCACCCATTGGATGGGGCTCGCTATAACCTCGTCCAGAAAATCGAGGGCATAATCCCCGGGAACCCCGAAGAGGTGTTTAATGCCGATCTCCTGCAGGCGATGGAGGAGGTAACGGGATACTGTGTACTCTGCGTTCATCGATCTCTCCCTTATTCAAATGGCAAACGTTTGACCCTTCCTGACCACTTTCCGAAAACGAAATCACAGGCAAATCCGGTTTCAAATCCTGTCATAAATTGCTGATAAAATATTGTTTTCAGGGGAATGAGTATAGGGAAAAAGACGGTCGTCTGTCAATGAAAAAACAAGCCGTAAACCCGGATGTTCGATGATGGCCTGGATGACGAATGGATAGTTAATGATGTCGTCGTTTCCCATATTTTCCTGTCTTCCCCGTGATTCGTTGCTGCAACAGCTATATTAATGCACCATGACCAACAGATCAGGAGAGTCCGGTAACCGGTTCTGCCCGGATGACGTCTTCCATGATTGATGTAAACCGGCTGAAAATGGGCGATAATTCTGCTAAATAAATTATTTCGTTTACTTTAAAATACAAATATGTATTATATCGTAACCAATTATGAAAACATATCATGAAACCTATATCCGCAAGTCGGAGATTGCCCAGTTGATCCTTCTGCATCGGCTTTATGCTCAGAAGGAAAGTCGCCATTTGATCTTTCAGGGCGGCACGGCTTTGCGCTGGTGCTATGGCGGAAGCCGTTTTTCGGAGGATCTTGATTTTGTTACGCCCTTGGCGTCTGAAGACGTACAGAAAATTCTCAATGCCGCCGTCAAGGGTGTCGAGAAACTGATGATCCCGCATTTTGGCATCGGTATGGTCATGCTAAAAGAGAAAAGCGCGCGCGAGGATGCCCTGAAATACTTCATGGATTTTCGCCCGGTCGGTTCCCGGGAAAAGATTTCCATCAAACTTGAATTCGAGGGGCTTGCACCGGGAAAACGGCCGGATATTCAAAATCATGTTCTTTCCCTGTTGAGCCCTGTCGCCTATTTAATTGCTGCCGGGGAATTCCGTGTGCCGCGCCCCAATACAATTGTCGTCGCCCAGACGCCCACGGAGATTTTCTCCGACAAGGTCCGCGCCCTCCTGGAGCGTCAATACCTCAAGGGGAGGGATTTCTTTGATCTGTGGTATCTTTATTCCGTCCTGAAAATGCCGGTGGATGTAAAGATTGTCGAAAGAAAATTTACACTTTACCGCGCGCCTTTTGTTGCGGCAAGAACCGTTGATTTTTTTGTCAGACCTTCGAAGCAGGAAGAGGATATGATGCGCGAGTCTATTGAACAGGATTTATCGCGATTTTTGCCGCCCGATGTATTGGCCGTTCACCAGGCCCAAAAATATGCCCCCTTCCTGGAAGTGGCGCGCGCCCTCTTTAGCGAAATAGAGGCGAAAGGGGTGCATCTGCCATGACGTCCGTTTCGATATTGCGACAACTGCCGCAACTGGTCCGTTATGCCGACGTCGAGAAATTTACCGGCAACGCCAATGTGTTTCTGACAAGGGCGCAGGCCAAGGGGTATGTCATTCGTGTGGCGCGCGGCGTCTATATAAACCGGCTGCGCGAACCGATGCCCGCCATCGAGGAGATCGCTTGTTTTCTGAGGACGCCTTCCTACATTTCCTGCGAATGGGCGCTCAACCGTCACGGCGTTCTCCTTCAATCACCCGTCGTCTGCACGGTCCTAACGCTCGATGCGTCGGTGGGCGTGTCCCGCAATGTCCACTTTGGGGTTGTGACGATTGAATTCTCGCGAATCGCGCCACGACTCTTCAACGGATTTGAAACGATGGACGGTTTCAATCTCGCCGGACCGGAAAAAGCCCTGCTCGATGCGATTTATTTGCGCAAACGCGTTCCGTTTGCTGACGAACTGGAACTGGATGCCGTTGATAAAGACAAGTTGTTGCAGATGGCGGGAGTTTTCCCGGATGTTGTAAGAAAGCGACTTGAGGACTTAATGGTTGTAATGTGAGTCATGTTTGATTAATCGATTTATACTGTTGCCGGGTAACCAGACGGGATGATTCACGAAGGGATTGCGACAAAAAGGAGGGAAAATATGGAATGCCCAAAATGCAATAGGGAATTAATTGACTCGAAAATTGGACCTGTTTGTTTAAATCCAGATTGTGAAGTCTTTGATGATTATAAATTGATTGATAAAAAAACTAAGAAAGACCAGAAGAAAAAGCCGAATACATCATTAGATTTTTCATGATGCCCAGAAAAAATTGAAATGATTGAAGAAGTGATTGCTGACGAAACCACCCCCGCCTGAAGGCACCCCCGCCAGCGGGGGAAATGAAGGAGCTGTATT
>JAFGHS010000159.1 GCA_016930075.1 Deltaproteobacteria bacterium | reverse complement strand
GGGGGAGAAATCCTGAAATCATTAAAGATTTCTCGTCGTCCCGCTTCAGCGGGACTCCTCGAAATGACAGAATTCGACTTTTTACGATGTCATCAATATTGACCCGCTGGATTTGCATGGTGCCTCCGGCGACGGGCCAGCCCCGGCTGTCGCGCAGCATCCGCTCGACAGGATATTCCTTCGAGTAGCCGTAGCCGCCGAAGACCTGGAGGGCCATATCCGTCACGGCCACAGCCATCAGTGTATTGAGACAGGATGTCATCATCCAGGTTCTCGCCTTTTTCATCCCAATCCTTCACCAGCGGGGCCAGACGCTGATCGGCAAAATCGTGCACCGACGGTTTGAACATCCTCTGTTCCTCGCTTCATTGAAAGTCTATGGGGTATCCTCCTTTGTTTGTTATCGCGCTGATATTCATAGTATTCTGCTACTTTTGCCAGGGCAGAGACCGCCGCAGGGAGCCCTTCATAAACTGCAATGCCTGCCGACATCAGGATGTTCTCGAAGACGGGAATCCATCTCCTGATTTCTTCTGAAGGCTGATACTGACGCCAGGCCACCATGATGGGTTTTCCAAGGGTGTGTTTTTGCGCTTCGTGCGCAACGTATTGCGCAACCGTTTCAATATAGGCCCCCCCCGGCGCCTTGTTGAACAGCCAGTCAAAGGGGACGGAAATAACAAAATTATCAATTTCACCGCTTTGCGCGACGAGATGCAGCACTTCCCCCATCAGGGGCAGATTGATGAACGCCACAACGGCGTCGATCGGATTACGGATCATGGCCCCGGCAGGCGGTATCAACGTTCTCAATTTTCGGGTCAGACTCTCTGAAAAGGCCGGAAGCTCCAGGTTCGCTTTCGCACAATTGTCTGCAGCAGAAACGCCTATGCCTCCGCCGAATCCGAGAACGGACGTCCTTCTTCCGCGGACTTTCCCCAGACGATGAAATGCTTGAGTGATGTCAGCCATTTCTTCCAGAGACTCTGCCTGAGCAGCGCCGGTTTGCCGGAAAAAGGCCTTCCATATCTTTTCCCCGCCGGCCAGAGAGCCCGTGTGTGAAGACACCGCTCTGGCCCCCGATTCCGAAAGACCGCTCTTATAGATAATCACAGGCTTTCGACGATTGATCTCCGTGACCCTGTTGAGCAGGAGCCGTCCGTTCTTCACACCCTCGAGATACATGGTAATGATCCGGGTTTCCTTGTCCCGGCCCAGATAATCCAGGAAGTCGGTGCTGTCCAGCGTCAGGGCATTGCCGTAACTGATGACCTTGCTGAAATGAATGCCGTAATGGTCCGTCGTATAATTTGTAAAGTCCTGGGCATTGCCGCCGCTCTGGCTGATCAGGGAAACGGGCCCGCTTTCCTTTGAGGCGTCTTCCCAGGTCAAAAGCCGGGTCTTCGGGACATAAAATCCCATGCAATTCGGACCGATTACGTGGAGGCCGCCTTCCCGGGCAATCGTTTCAATTTCCTGCTGTAGTCTGATGCCTTCCTCTTCTCCCGTTTCCTTGAAACCGGAACTGAAAATGTGGATATTCTTATTGCCCGTGGCAACACATTCTTTCAGAATACCCGGCACCAGAGGCCCGCGAATGGAAACAATGACCAGATCCACCGCTTCCGGCAATGAAGACAGGTTGGGATACGCCTTTAAGCCATTGATTTCGTCAAACTTCGGATTGATGGGATATAACCTTCCCTGATAACCGAAATTTTTAATACAACCGAACATTCCGGCAAATCCGCTCTCATTCGGTCCGGAAGCGCCGACCACGGCAACGGAGCGGGCATGGGCCATGACGTCAATGGCGGCGCGAATTTCCGCAGACCGCTTCCGCAGATTGCTTTCGCTCGCCTTCCCGGTAACGGGCATGGTCTTGCCGCCGTCAAGAACAACGAGGGCGTCCACGGCTTTAACGCTGCCGTCGGGCATGATGATCAGGGGGTTGATGTCCACTTCCTGAATCTCAGGGTGTTCCAGCCCTAATCGGGACAGCCCTGATATGACCCGCAGCAGTTGTTCCCGGTCTGCGGGTGCTTCACCCCGGAAAGCGCCCAGGAGCTTGCCGGCCTTTATCTCATCAATCATGGCCAGTCCATGCTTTTCAGTCAGCGGGGCAACGCGGAAGGTCACATCGCTTAAGGCCTCTGTATATACGCCGCCCAGGCCAAACATGACCACCGGCCCGAACTGGGAATCCCGAAACAACCCGGCGACGAATTCCCTGCTGCCTTTCACAAAAGGCGATATCAGACATCCTTCCCAATCTTCGCCGGCCGCCTTTTTGACAGCGCAGAAAGCCTCTTGAACTTCCTCGGCTGATTTCAGATTTGTTTTGACCAGGTCGCGTTCCGTCTTGTGCGTGAGTTTTGAACCGTGGCCTTTAACGACAACCGGGAATCCGATTTCCCGGGCATACGAGACAGCGTCAGTCCAATGGTCAACCACCTTATCTTCTACAACGGGCACGCCGTAATCGCTTAACAACTTTTTCGATTCCGCCTCCGTCATGGACAGCCGTCCTTCCGCTTTTACCCTATTGATCAGTTTTATTGCATCCGTTGTTTTCATTTCTTTTCCCCGTTTCTTATTGTCATGGCTTCGGCAATCAGCCTTACCGCCAGAAGGAGTGTGTTTTCTTTAAAACGCTTCTTCTTGTTGTCATAAAACTTGGCATCTTCCAATTGGATGATGCCGACGAGCAAACCCCAAATAACATCGGCCATTTCATAGACATTCACCTCTTTGAGGATGCCCATCTCCATGCCTTTGGTCAGTAATTGTCTGCACAGCACAAGGTTGATGCGGCCTTTGTCATTCAAGGCGCTGCGAATTTCCGGCCTTAATTCGCCCATTAATCCCTGCTGTTGAAATAACTGAATAATCCTGAACGTCTCAGGCAGGATTTTATACCCGTGATAAAAGGCCTTGAAGATCGCCGTGATCAAACCAACCCCATCGCGGATATTTCCTGCCAGGAGATTTTTTTCGACTTTTGCTAGCTCCTGCCCGATGTCGTCGATAAGAGGCAGCATGAGGGTAAAAAAGAGATCGTCCTTGGCTTTAAAATAAAGATAAATTGTCGGTTTGGTTACCTCCGCCTCCAGGGCGATCTCATCCATTGTCGCCTTCAAATAGCCTTTGGTGTCAAAGACCTTTTTTGCGGCATCCATGATGCTCTGAATCCGCTGGGCCTTTTCACGGTCTCTTCTCTTTTGGCAGACGATTTTATGCTTATCCTGAGGAACCAATTCCCAAGTCCTCCATTCACGTTACGTCTCATCCGCTGTTTATTGGACAATCCGCACCGGTGTTTACTTTACTGACGGTACGATCATTACCAAAGGGAAAGAGGTTTGTCAATAGGTAAGCCGGCAATTCATCCGTCCTTCGTCGTCATCGGCAATACTGAATAACTGAAGAGGGGATTTCACTTGTCAAAGATGACTTGACATAAAATTCACTTCACCTATACTTGACCCATGCATCAGTCTGTCGGGCAAGATCATTAAGCTGCATGATCCTGTCATTTTAGAAATCTGTCACCGACAAGAGCATGAAAGAAGACAACCATGGAATCGAAATACGGATTTGAGGAAGCGGCGGACGTCGTCGCTGCCGAAAAACGCCGTGGGCAAGGTGATCGAGTGGTACAACCCCAAACCCGACCAACAAAAGGAGGTTAGTCATGAAGTACTTGATCAGTCATTACGGCAAATTGTTTAGTTCGAGCTTTTTTTTACTGCTTTGTGGCGTTATTTTTCTTCAAGTTGGATGTGCAACGACTAAAAAGGTAGAAACACAACCGGTTACCATTAAAAGCAGTCCCATTGATGCTAAGAATTTTGACCTTGCCAAAAGCAAAAGCAGCCCCTCTGACGCCAAGAATTTTGACATTGCCAAAAGCGCCGCACTCAAGAACAGCCCTCCGTTGCCGGCCGCGAAATGGATGGGAACCGAGAAGGTCGCCTCTTTTACAACCTCGTCCGGCTGGCAGTATACGATGGGGTCGGTGGACGTTGTTCTTCCCCAAAACGGCGCCTGCCTCGTGACCTGTAATCTTGACGTCCAGTCCCATGTTCAGACAGGATACCTCACATTCAGAACTGCACGACACAACGTCGCGGACGGAACAAGCGAGAGTGATGACGGCTGGGCCATGGACGTTCCTGTCCCTATATCACAGGGCTCCGCGAGCGCGAGCTGGACCTGGAACATGACGGGCGGTCAGGTCTACCGCTTCGGCTGCCGAACTCTGGCCGATAGGGGTTTCCTGGGGATACCGGTGTACCCGAACGTTTCCTGGAGCTGCAGGTAGGGAAGGCTAAAGGGGCTTGAAATAGGAACAAGGCGGCACCCTTGAAGGCCATTTCCATAACCACTCCCACAAACGGAGCGACCAGAAATGGCAGCAGTGTTTCGGTAACCGGCACGATTACCAATGCCGCCAATGTGGATGCCAGCAAATCAATTTTTAGGGCCGAGGGTAATTAGGGACACTCCCCTATTTTTGTCTTGACGACAGCCCGCGACAGGCATATAAGTAGCCCATGCCAAGAATCGCACGCGTTACATCACCCGGTTACCCCCATCATATCACACAGCGCGGGAACAATCGCGAGGATGTCTTTTTTGATGATGAAGACCGCGGCTTTTACAAATCTACTCTTAAAAGCTACTGCAAATCCTGCCGGATCGATATTCTTTCCTATTGCCTGATGAACAATCATATCCACCTGCTCGCTGTGCCGGAGGAAGCAAACAGTCTTTCACGCTGCGTCGGCAGGACCAATCTTCTCTATACCCAGCATGTGAATCGAAAATATCGCCGCAGCGGCCGTTTGTGGCAGAATCGTTTCTTTTCCGTCATCGTTGGGGATGAGATATACCTTTGGTCGGTGATGCGCTACATTGAGCTTAACCCTGTGAAGGCCGGCATTGTAAAAGATCCTTTGGCATATCCGTGGTCAAGCTGCCGGGCAACGGTGGAAGGGGCGCAAGACGAGTTGATCACGTCATCACTTCGCTTCGATGCACCGCAGCGGGCAGCCTATAGTCGCTTTTTGAGGCAGCAGGATTTGGCGATGGATGGGAAAATCAGGCGGGCGACGTCCACAGGGCGTCCTCTGGGGAGCGTCGGCTTTGTGGAAGGTCTGGAGCAGTTGCTTTCCCGGAAGTTATCGGCTGAAAAAGCAGGTCGTCCGAAAAAGAAATAGGGAATTCGAAATTGAACTATTGACAGAGGTGTGAGTTTTACCTATTGTCAGCTATCAATAGGGGATATTTAAGGAATGCTCATGAATAGACTGGTCAAGAACTGGATAGCAACTTCAAACTATGACCTCCAGACAGCGGATGCGATGTATAAAGCCGGCAGGTATCTTTAAGTCGTGTTCATGTGCCACCTTGCCATTGAAAAGATACTCAAGGCGATTCTGGCTTACAAATATCCGGAATATATGCCTCCAAAGATTCATAATCTTATCAATTTGACACAGAAAACGGAGTTAGTGCTTCCTGAAGATACGAAGGATTTTTTTCAACGAATTGATAATGTAAGCGTCGCGACCCGTTATCCGGAGGACAGTCGTATACTGTCGAAAGAATTCAATCAGGAAACTTCCAAAATGATACTGACAGATACCAAAAGGATGATCAAATGGCTCAAGCAACATCTGAAATAAAAAGCATCATTGACGGCCTCGTAAAAAGTCAAACGGCAAATTTAACGGCAAAGAGCCTATTTCCCATCGCCGGGTTAAAAATATTTCTGATCCG
>JAFGHS010000158.1 GCA_016930075.1 Deltaproteobacteria bacterium | reverse complement strand
GCATGTTCTGCCACACCGGCGAGGCAGCAATGGCCTTGGCCGTCTGCGTCAACCAGCCGCGGCGCATAAACGCTGCTTCGATGCCGGCTCTTCATTAAAACGGCGGGATTTTTCACCGACAGCGATGATCCGGTAGCGGTTCAGCGAAGCAAGCGCTATGGGGCCTGAGGCAGGCCCTTTGGGAAACATTGCCGGCATGAACAGGGCAGGTGGTAAGGAGTTTTGCATAGACGGATTGCCGCCGCAACCGCCGCCGGGCAACAATCCGTCAAAAAGGTTCCCGCTATGAGGCCGGGACGAAGTCGGCCGTGCGAATTTCCTTGAGACTTAAAGCCTCCGCCGGGCAGACCACGGCGCAAACGCCGCAGCCCAGACATTTTTCCGCATCCACAGCGGCAATATCGTCTTTCATGGATAAGGCATCAAAGAAACAGCGATCTATACACGATTCGCAGCCGGAACACATGTCGCGGTCAACGACGGCCTGATAACGGCTGGGGGAAACCCATTTCTTCGGGCCTTTCATGACCGACCAGTTCAGGCAGCAGTCCTTGCAGCAATTACAGATGACATGGCCGACGACCTGGCGGTTGTCGACGCAATGCACCAGCCCTTCCTCCTCGCACATTTTGAGGATGTCAGCGGCTTCCTTTTTGGATATCTCTCTTCCCGTGCCCCGCTCGATGTTGTACTCGGCGGCGCGGTCTACCTGCATGCAGACCTCCAGAGGCATGCCGCAGGCGCCGTCGATGACGCGGCAGGAGCATTTTGTGACGGACAGGGTTGTCGCCCCTTCGATGATCTTGGCCACGTCTTCGTAAGGGAGAATCTGCGCCTCCGGTTCGATGGTTTCGTTGACCGGCACCACCCGCATGACGGAATTGGGTACGACGGACATGATTTTCCCGCCGTGCTCCGGCCATTCTTTTTTCATGTAGGCCTTCCAAAGGTCCAGCGCCTCCCGCGATATGCCGGGCGTCAGGACGGTTGAGTCATGCATTTGAGGAACAGTCCTTACGCAATAAAACTTCATGGGCTCGTATTTTTTCAGTTTGAAGATGAGTCCCCGTAAAAATAACGATTCCATCATGGCATCAATTTTCGTTTGAGGCAGCCCGGTTTTCTGGGCGATTTCCGCAGCCGTGGCGGGCGGCGATGCCGCAAGCATGGCCTTGGCCTCATCATCATCAATGAGGACCTGAAATATCTGCTGAATCAATTGCGATCCCCCCTCGCCGACCCCTTCGGCCAACTGCCTGCAAAGTTCTATGTCCGCCATGTTGCCATGTCCTCCCTTCTTTTTTTTTGCAGTATCAGATTAAAATAAATTCCTGTCAAGCACTAAGGAGAAGGGCGGGGACGGGCGGATGGTAAGCGGACGGTCGAGCCGTCAGTCGGTTATAACTTGAAATTGAAGACCAATAATGTAGAATGCCCCAAGGCGTCTTGACGGGAATCTGTGATCGGCGCAGAGGCGTCAATTTTGTACAGTAAATAACGACAAGGAACGGAATCCGAATGCATGAACTTCCCATTACCGAAAGCATCCTGAAGGTTGTTTTGAAACACGCGGAGAAAAACGGCGTCCGCCAGGTGAATCTGATTCGCATGGGTGTGGGCATGCTCAGTGAGCTTGAAGACGAATGGCTGCAAAACTATTTCGACTATTTGAGCAAAGGCACTGTTGCCGAAGGTGCGAAACTTGTCATTGACCGGCTGCCCGCCAAAGTCCGATGCAATGCCTGTTCAAACACCTATGAGGCCCAAACGGCGAAAATAGCCGAACTTAAATGTCCTGAATGCGGTGAAAAAGCGGGAACGCTTATTTCAGGCAGGGAGTACACCATCAAGGAAATGGAGGTTCAGTAATGGATGAGGTGCGACTGATCGAGGTGAAAGAGGAAATTCTCGGGGACAACAACAAACTTGCCGAAGAGCTGAGACAGCGCCTGAGCAGGGAAAAGACGCTGCTCATTAACCTCATGTCCTCGCCGGGATCGGGAAAGACGAGCCTCCTTTTGAGAACGGTTGAGGGTATCAAAGACCGGATAAGGCTTGGCGTCATTGAAGCCGATATCGATTCGGTCGTGGATGCCGAAAAGGTGGCCGCGCAAGGCATTCCGGCCATACAACTCCGGACGGGCGGGTTTTGCCATCTGGATGCGGCCATGGTCCAGCAGGGCGTCGATGCCCTGACCGTTGCCGATCTTGACCTCATCATCATCGAAAACGTGGGAAATCTCGTCTGCCCCGCCGAGTTCGACACGGGGGCCCATAAAAACGTCATGATCCTGAGCGTTCCCGAAGGGGACGACAAGCCCCTCAAGTATCCTCTCATGTTCTCGATTTGTGACGTCCTTCTGGTCAACAAGATCGATTATCTTGCCCTCAGCGATTTTGACATGGAGGCATTGCGCAGGCGCGTCCTTGCCCTCAATCCCCGCATCACGATATTCGAGGTGTCCTGCAAGACCGGTGAGGGAATTGCGTCCTGGATCGCGTGGCTTGAAGACCAGTGCGCCATCACAGGAGCCTGACGACCAGATGCAGCGTACTTTCCTTCTGGATATTATAATCTTGCAGCGTGCGTCCATCCTCAAGCTGTCGGCCGGCAAATATCAGGCGTTGCCGATCCGGAGGTATCCCTTCCTTATCCTGAATCTTGGCTTTCACGCTTTCTATGGAATCCGTCTGTGTCACGTCAAGGGTAATGGTCTTGCCGGTCAGCGTTTTTACAAAGATCTGCATTCCTGAGGCATTGACAGCGGACAGGATCGTCATTGAGACCGCCAGGGCGAACACGGCAACGCACTTCATAAGCGATTTCATGCTGAAAAAACTGACGAAACAGTTATTCATAGGTCCTTTTCCTCCCCAAAAAAATGTTATTCATGCATGTCTCGGACTTCAGCTTGCAGGGCCATTTTGTCCACCTTGCCGCTGGCGAGCAATGGCAGCATGGGGCGGATGAAAAATTTCTTCGGTATTTTAAAATTGGCCAGCGTGGATTTGCATAATGAGCGCAGGGCCTCCTCTGTAACGTCCTGACCCGGCTTCGGCATGACGAAAGCCCAGCCGACTTCCTGGTAGAGTTCATCCGGAACGCCGAGGACGGCGGCAAACAGAACGGCGTCATGGGTTTCGATGACTTCTTCCACCTCCCGGGGATAAACATTCTCCCCCCCTGTTTTGAACATTTCCGAGAGACGCCCGACGATATGGATGCAGCCGTCGCTGTCCTTGAAACCCAGATCCGTCGTGTAATACCAGCCATCCTGATCGATGACCTTCGCCGTTTCCTCCGGTTTGTTGTAATAACCCTTCATCAGGAAAGGGCCACGCACGGAGATCTCGCCGATTTCGTTTACAGGCAGTTCCCGGCGATTGCGATCGGCAATCATTATTTCAAAGGGTTGGGCAATTTTCCCCACGGTTTTGAGGAGGGTATCCATCGTATCGCTTTTTTCGGTGTACGTGATAAAGCCGCAGACCTCCGTGCTGCCATAGCCGGTCAGGAGCATGGCCCCCGTTTTCTCACAGATGGGCGCCAGGAGATCAAGCATGATTTTCGGCGCCGCCGCTCCCGCCCAGACGAAGGCTTTGACGCTGCTGAAATCGCAGGTCCAGAATTCCGGCTGCCTGAATTCCAGAAGGAACATGACCGGCACCTGTCCAATATGGGTGATCTTTTCCTTCTCGATGACCTGGAGCGTTTCCGCGGGATCGAACTTGTCCATGCAGACGATGCAGCCTCCCGACATAATGGCTCCGAAGCCGATCTCCACGTCGGCGGCAACGTGGTTGATGGGGAAGTGAAGAATGCCCCGCGAGTTTTCATCGAAATAGAATTTCTCGATCTCTACCTTGATGTTCTCCACGATGCTGCGGTGGGTATGGACGACCCCCTTGGGCTTGCCCGTCGATCCCGATGTGTAAAGGAGAAGGGCTTCATCGGTCTCGCTTATTTCGGAAGCCCTTTGTTCCAGCGGGGCTGCGAAATGACTGCGCGGCTTTGTCATCGCAGCTGCAAAGCTTTCAGTCCCCTCAAACGGCTCGCCGATGACAAGGACTTTTTTCAAAAAAGGACATTCCTTCATAAGTGTCCTGACCGTATCGGTCAGGTCATTGCCCATGTATTCCCGCAGGGTGATCAGGAGGGCCGGACGGCAGTCGTTTAACTGGTAGCGAAGTTCGTCCAGTGTGAACTTCGGCGACAGGCCAAGCCAGATGGCGCCGACTTTGCCTGCGGCCATGTAGGTTGTGAGAAATTCATTGCGCGCCATGGAAAGAAGGGCGATGCGGTCCCCCTTTTCGATTCCCAGCTCCAGATAGGCCATGGCAATGGCGTCCATCGTTTCCTTGAACTGACGCCAGGTTAATTTATCTTCCCCGAACACGAGGGCTTCTGCATCCGGCCTTGCGGCCGCCCATTTTTCGACATAATGCCACGTCTGATTCAGTTTTTGCCAGGTCATGATTTCCTCCTTCAGTCTTTCAGTCTGATGTAGCCGTCACTGATCGCCGGTTTATCTGCGGCATTAAGGACGGTAAAAAATAGATTGGTTCCCGTCAATGCCCTGCTTTTTCCTGTGAGCCGTATTTTGATGGCGGAGCCGGGGATTACCATATCCGTGAACCGGCAATAGACCTGATGTATCCGCTGCGGGTCTCCACAGGCCTCCGTGTTAAGGATTTGATGGACGGCCAGGGCAAGGGTAAACGTTCCCTGGAGGATAATGCCGGGCAGTCCCACTTCATGGGCGAATTTGACGGATGTGTGGATGGGAAAATGGATATTGGTGCACCCGTCGTAAATGAAAGGCGCCAACGGGTCTACAGGGATCATCAATTCCCAACATGGCGGGGATGTCTCCTCCTGATGAGGAACGACCGGAAGCCGATCGCCTCCTTTCCCCCTGTCGGCGCAGGTAATGCCCCGCATCATGGCGCCGATATGCTCTGTAAAGATAGGCGTTCCTTTGGCGTCGGTTGCGTCAAACCGGATGACGACATGGCTTCCCGCCCGGTGCGGCAGGATGGCGGCGATGGCGCCCCGGATTTTCAGATTGCTGCCGGGCGTCACCGCTTGGTGGATGGTCAGGTGTTCCGTGTAATGAACTTGCGTGATGAGCACTTCTTTGGGAAAGGCTTCGGCTTCAATGTAGTCGGCGATGTTTTCCAGGATGGGCCAGGTAGCGGCTGCGGGAAACATGGGCGGCGCCACGATCCCCTCCTGCCGTTCGTCGTTGAAGTATCGAGGATTGGGATCGCCGATGGCTGCGGCATAATTCATGATCCAGCGGGTGCTTACGGCACAGTCATATTCCTTCAGGGTTGAGCCGGCAAAACCGGACGACAGTTTCATAACAAGGCTCCTTTATAAGCATGGATACGGTAATATGGCATATTGGTCATACCGGGAATGCCGTTATTGCGCCAAGTTGCTTCTTCAGGGATTCCGGGAATGCGTTGTTTGCACATTTCCCGCCAGTTTCTATTTAAATTGGTACTGCTTTATGAGCAAATATCCGCCCCAGACAAACGACAGCATCATAATTATTACGCCCAAACCGAATGTGCCATTTGCAAGAATATCTGTATGCTTAATTAATCCTGACTCCGTAAGGATATACTCCCAATCATGAAAACCGTACGGAGCACTGCTGCCCGTATTGCCTCCCAGAAGCGGCATCGTAAGTTTGTTAGCGTCATTCATATAGGGAGCAATATCCAAAAAATTCTCCCCAAACCACCACAAGCACACCGCAGAGCCAAATGTATCCCTTGTTTTAAGGAGCAATGTAAAAAGGCATATGAGGGGCATCAAAAGCTGGCCTAAACTGCCCCCCAGTGAACGAATAAATTCCCCAAAAAAACCGAAGAATATATGGCCTGCTTCGTGAAAAGGAAGGTTGACCAGGTGTAAAATACTTCTCCCGGCATAGTTGCCGGCCATCGGCGAAAAGATAAATTTTAGACCCCAAAATATCATGACCGCGTATATGGCCAGACGGAAATAGAAGCCAAAATTATCGATTTCAGGAGGAATATGAAACAATATATCTTTCACCAGATCAAAACCGCTGCCTGATTCCTTCTTCCTTCCCTTCTTCGGCTTTTTTTTACTGCTTGTTCCGGCGAATTTGTTCATACGGTTCGATAGCCTCTACAGCTTCGGCTCAACCTTTTATCAGCGGCGCCTTTTCCTCAAAGAACCGACATTCCAGGCCGGAGTTGTTCAATATTTCCTGCGACGGCAACAAACGTGATCTGGCCCCCGTCGCATGGCAGCCTAAGGGAAATCTCGGGTTGTAGGTGATGTAGAAATGGCCGCAGGCGTAGCAGTCGATCTGTGTCCGCTCTGTCTGCGGCTTTGGTTCGGATGGATTATTCATTCGCGTCTTTTCCCTACGGCATTACTTGTTTTTCAAAAATTTCTTCGCTTCCTCGCTGAAGGACTGGCCGCTTCCCGCGCCGATGCAGATGTCTGTTTCCAGACGCAGGCCCCAATCGAGGGGCGTGGACATGGACATATTGACGGCCCGCTTTGCCGCTTCGCAGTGGCGGGGATTGAGTTTGGCGATTTCTTCGGCCAACTTTCTGGCTTCGGGCAGCAACTGGTCTTTCGGATAAACGTGGTTTACCAGGTTGATGCGCAGGGCCTCCTGGGCGTTGATGCGGCGGCCCGTAATGATCAGCTCTTTGGCATAGCCGGTGCCGATGATGCGGGGCAGGCGCTGGGTGGAGCCAAGATCGGGAACGACGCCGAGGGGCATTTCCGGCAGGGAAAACATGGCGTGTTCGGCGCACATGCGAATGTCGCAGCACAGGCTCAGCTCAAAGCCGGCGCCGAAGCAATAGCCGTTGATGGCGGCGATGACGGGCGTTGCCAGTTCTTCATACATCGTGAATATCGACTTGAGGCCGTAGAGACGGTCAAAACCCGTCCGGACCTTGGCCATTACAGCGGAGGAGCCGGAACCGCCGCCGGCGATCATCTTGAGATCCATGCCGGCGCTGAAGGCCCGCCCGCCTGCCCCCGTCATGATGACGCAGCGGATTTCCGGCGTTTCTTTGATCTTCTGCGCCGTTTCCATCAGGCCGTGATAGGAATCCTGGTTGAACGCATTCATCGCTTCCGGCCTGTTCAGCGTTACGGTTGCGATGGTGTCTTCAATCGTCAGCAGGACCGCATTATTTTCTGTCATTTTTTGTGCCTCTCTTGATGGATTTTTAAGTTCTGTCATGATACAGATTCCAGTAGCGTGAGTCAATAATCAACTGGCAACATGTGCCATCATTGTCTGATATGATGCAACATTGACGGCCTCGTAAAAAGTCAAACGGCAAATTTAACGGCAAAGAGCCTATTTCCCATCGCCGGGTTAAAAATATTTCTGATCCG
>JAFGHS010000157.1 GCA_016930075.1 Deltaproteobacteria bacterium | reverse complement strand
TCCTCAAAACAGATGCCCCGAGACGACTTAAGCGCGACGCTCTTTTCCGTGTTCCAGTTTATGCTTTTCATGATTTTATATTAGCACGTTGTGTGCATTATGGAAACACGTATTTAAGGCCAACGTTATCATCAGCCGCGACTGCAAGGAGTTGGCTGGATTGCCGTGTTGGGCAGCTCTTTCGTCACCCGTCGCTGTTTCAAGGGCAGGGTTATGCTCTCGCTAACGCCTGTTATCTCTTCCTCCTCATGCTCATGGCCTTGCTCGCATACTCGTCTTCCGTGATCGTGCCGTCAGCGTTGGCATCCCAGAAGGTGCAGTTCTTCTTTGCCATTGCCGGATCCTTGTATATGGCCTTACATTCGGTGACGGAGAGTTTGCCGTCCTTGTTTGCGTCAGCCTGGGAGAGGATCTCCTTAAAGGCGTTTCTGGCAAACTCGTCCGATGCACCGGCGGCAGAGGCGAGAGCCGCACCCACGGCAATGGCAATACAAACGAGGGTGATTAAAGTGATGGTTTTCATAAATATCTCTTTTTTTTATTGAAGTCTTGTTCTGTCACTTTGATATAGGGACACTTCCCTATTTATTGACCAATCATGGTAAATGAAATAGGGAAGTGTCCCTATATCACCACTTGCCTTATCCTCGAATAAGTTAATAAGGTAACAGCGTCCCATTTTTCATTTCAACATGCGGCAATTTGCGAGTTTTTACGATATCGTCAAATTTAATTCTTACCATCATCGGATACATCCGGTATTTTTGTAAAGTGATGCAGAAAGTAAACTGCCGTATTGCCGATCTTGAATAATTCTTCCGTTTTTCTGGTGAAAATATAGGCGGCAGCCGGGCTGTATTTTTCTATATAGCTGTGAAGGGATTTCCCGACGGTAGTTCTTGCCTGTGAGGACTTAACTTCCACCGGTATTTTATCGTTTAAAATGAAGTCCACTTCCGCTTTGGCTTTTGTCCGCCAGTATTTGACGTCAACGCCTTCTTTAATCAATTCCGCATAGATGAAATTTTCCCAGAGAGCGCCTTTATCCTGCCTCATTTCCATCCGGCGGAAATCATCAATGACGACATTGCGCAATCCGGCGTCATGAAAATATACTTTGGGATTTTTTACCAGTTCAATCCTTTTGTTGGTGAAAAACGGTTTTGGCAATCCGATAATATAGGTCTTTTCCAGAAGATTGAGATTTTTTTTCAAACTAACGAAATTGAGAGACGTAATTTGGGAAAGCTCCTGATAGGAGATCACATTGCCTGTTTGCAGGCTAAGCGCTTTCATCAGGCTGATCATCTTATAGTCATCGCCCAATCCCATCAAATCCCTGACATCGCGAAGGAGATACAGGTTGAGAATGTTGCGTAGAACTTCTTTTTTTTCTTCCTGATCCTGAGAAAGTGAAACGCGCGGGTATCCGCCGTACAAGATGTATTCTTCAAGATGCGCATATATCATTTCCAGCATTGCGGCGCTTAATTTGGCGTTTTCTTTTTTAACATTTAAGTAATTGTGGAGTTCCTGATTCTTAAAAGCAAGAAATTCGTCAAAGCTCAAGGGGTGGAGCACAAACGCGAACAAGCGTCCCGCGAGATATTTTACGGCATGAATCGTCAGATCAAGAACGGACGAACCGGAAATGAAAATCTTTTTATCTTTGACCGTATCGAATATCAGTTTAAGCTGCCGCCCGCCGTTTTTTGCGTATTGAAACTCATCAATAAAGATATATTTGTAAGGTTTGATATAAAGTTCGATAAACGCCTGAATGTCCGTATCGAATAACTGCCGGTAAGCGACATCTTCAAAAGTAATAAATAGAGACTTGTCCAACCCCTGATGAATCTGCTGTAGGAGAGTTGTTTTCCCCACCTGACGGGCGCCCGTGACAGCAATGATTTCCGGTGTCTTCAGGTATTTGCTTATTTTCCCTTCCAGATTTCTCCTGATATACACAGCATCTCACCTATTATTTTGTTTGTTGTAATAATAGCAGGGTTGTTATTTTACATCAAGAAATAATTAAGCGACTTTTCTGAGCCTATTTGATGTCCCGTTTCAGGGGGAAACAAAAAGATAACGAGTTCTTGCCATGATAAGATTGTATCTATCGCCACCGTTCAGAAATTATATATTTTCTGCATACAAGTCTTAATCATCCGCCCCGCTTTGGGGGTCGGCTTGATGAAGATGATACTCATTTACAAGTTTCTGATTCTACTATATTGATCTCATCCTCCGTCAGATCGTACAATTCATAAACGAGTTGATTGATCTGCCTGTCCGTCGTTTCGATTTGCCGCCTCAACATCTCCGTCGTCTGGGGCACCTTGGATTCGGCGAGTCTTTTGTTCAGCTCCAGCATCTGATCGACAAGGCTGACCATTTGGTCATGCCGGGCGACGTCGGTGGGGTTAGCTGGATCAACAGGACGGATTGGGATTTTAATAACGTCCTGCGTAAACCAGCGTAGGCGTCCACCTCTATCAGCGTCCCCAAGCACGGAGGCGATTCGCTTAAAATAAGCAAAAATAAGCTTCGAATTAAGCATTCCCAACAGATATAAATCATTTATAGGTATAATGTATGCCGTATTGCCAACAAAGATGCTTTCCCTATCGAAAGTTGCACGGCTTTCTTTAGCGATATCGGGATACATAATTTTGGGCTGCTCAAAGTTCATGTAATAGTCGACCGTATCCTGAATTTCATACCATTGATATTTACCAGGTTTTCTCCCCGGCCAAGCTCCCTTCCATCCAACCGGTCGTGGCTCAAGATGTTCTTTGTATTGCATCAGATGGGCTTTGACGGAAGGATATTTATCAATATCCACACCTCTCCTCGTAAAAATGAGAAACCGTTCCTTTCCTTCGATGCGATATTTGCGGATGTAATCGCCAATGGCAAACCGCTTAATAATTGCAGCACAGTTCGGATCTTCGGCTACCAACCGGTCTCTTGTCTCCCGGTCAATCACAAAAGCTTCGTTCAAACCGGTCTTGATTCCATAAAAAATCTTACCACCCACATAGTCACCAAGTGGTATTCCGATCTTCTTCATCTTTGCGAAAATAGCCAACTCGTCTGCGCCGGAGAGGGTCCAGTTGTCTCCCTTCAAAGCCGCGTCATTCAAAACTTGACCCACACTATGGACCTCCTCTGCCAGTGAACCGAAGTCAAGCCGCTTGATGGGGGCGTAAATGAAGGCTTGTGAAAGGGAAGGTTTCGAGTTCGTCGTCAGCACAATGACCGGAAAGGTGGCGGCCCCGCTAAAAACTGGCAGTTCACCAAAATCAATCAGTTGGCGGATAATTGTCTTGCTTGCGAGAAAAGACCTCAACGGCCCGCCGTAATTGGCCCTCATGAATTTGTTGGAGCAGATGTAGCCGAATAAACCGCCCGGCTTCAACAGCCGGTGTGCCTGTTCAATAAAATAAACATAAAGATCGGCAGTGCCGAAAAAGGCGCTGTACCGAGACTTCACATACTCTTTGAAATTGGCACCCAACCCTTCCTGACGGACATACGGCGGATTGCCGATCACTGCGTCAAACCCGCCTTCCTTCATAATCTCTGCGAATTCGGCATTCCAGTCAAAGGCGTTAACCCGATAGCTTTCTTCTTCGTTAAAGAAACTCATCTGTTGATGGTCATAGAAATCAGGCCCAATCAGGGAGTTTCCGCACTTGATGTTGTTCGACAGGTCCGGGAGAACCCGTTCCTGAAAAAGGCTCATTTGCTTGCCAATGCTCTGTTCGTCCTCCCCTTCGAGCACCTTGAGCAGGAGGGACAGTTTTGTCACCTCCACGGCCTGATGATCGATGTCCACGCCGTAAATGTTGTTCAACAGGATTCGCTTGCGCTCATCGGTGGTCAAACGCCATTCCCCTTTCTGGGAGCGATAGATGCGGGGAGCTTTACCGGTTGACCAGTTTTCCGTTCCGTCGTTGATATATTCATCCCGATGCCAGTCCAGCAAAAACTGATAGGCGCCGATCAGAAAAGAACCTGAACCACAGGCCGGGTCCACTATTTTCAGGTGACTCACGCCGCCCCTGGGGCCGGGCTTTTTGCCTTCCACCAGCCTGCCCACCGTGTTTTTGACGATATAGCCCACGATGTAGTCCGGCGTGTAGTAAACCCCGCCCGCTTTGCGGACTTCCGGCTTTTCCTCGATCTTCGCCTGATGCCCGGCGGTCAAGCGGATGACCTTGCCGAGAAATTTCTCATAAACCTGTCCCAGGATGTCGGCAGACAGAACGGAAAACTCGTAGGGGCTTTCCGGGTAATACAGGTTGCTGAAAATATCCTTCAGCGCTTTGTCGTCAATCTGCAGGAAGGGCGTCAGGCTGTCGCAATTCTCCCGGCCCTTTTCTTTCCTGAAATGAAACAGCCCGGAATTGTATTTCTCGTCCGCTTTGTTAAAAAGGTGGAACAATCGATTATAAACATTCTCCCCGTTCCGCAGGGCCATCAATCCGCCGTACGGCTCCATGCCCCGATCCTCGCAGATGCGGAGAAACACGATCCGGTCGATGGTCTGCTGAACGGCGAAATTCAATTCTCGTTGGGAAAGATGCGGATTGCGCAGGGCGATGTTGCGGGCCAGGAGGTCCCGCCAGCGCTCGATCTCCTGCAGAAATGCGGCATCGACCTCCGTCGTGCCTTTCTTGATTTTGTTGGACTCGGCGTATTTGTCGAAGGAGCCTTTCAGGATGGCATCCCGGGAGAAGATGCCGGCGATTTCTTCCCACCGGTCTGCATAATCCGAGTACCTGAAATAAAGGATGCGGGAATGGGAAACTTTGTCGGTGATCGCCGGTTTAACCCGGCAGTCGTAAACGGCAAACTCCTCGAAGTCCGTCAAAATGCTCAGCGGCAGCTTGGCGCTCCAGCCGTACCGGCGCAACTGGTAAGCCGGATGGATGTCTTCCTGGATGTTGATCGACGGCTTCTTCGCTTCCAGAAAAAACTTTCGGGCGCCGCCGACCCGAAAGCAGTAATCCGGCGCCTTGGTGATCCCCCCGACTTTTATGGCGTCTTCATGAATGACGTCTTTGTAGGCTTCGGCATAGCCTTGTTTGTTGGTGATATCCCAACCCAATTCTTCGAAAAAAGGGTCTATAAACTCGCGGCGCACCTGTGTTTCATTGTATGAACCTTTTTTGTACGCTTCCAGATTATCATCGAAAGTCCTGGTTAATTCCTTGATTCTGTCCGGTACGCTCATATTGTATAGCTCGCTATTCTCTTTAATGTTCAATGCGTAACGTTAGAGGTCAGCCGCCCGGCTACGGACGCTATTCTTTCCAATCTTCGAGTTTCAGGTTCTTAATTCTTATAAATTCGTTTGTATTATTTGTAACAAGGATGAGATTGCGCGCAACTGCCTGAGCTGCGATGAGCATGTCGTAAGGGCCGATAAGATTTCCTTCTTTTTTCAGCTGTGATCTTATAATTCCAAAGTGTTCAGCGTCGGTATTACCAAAATCAATAATTTCAAATGGAGCCAGAAATTCAGTTAAGGATATTCTGTTTTTTTCAATGTTTTGACTGTTGTAAACGCCAAATTGCAATTCGGCTACCGTGATGCTGGATAAATAAACGGTTTGTTCGAATACACCGCGCAATTTTTCGAGCACATAAAGAGGCTTTCTGTTCTTGATAAAAATACAGATATTTGTATCAAGCAAATACATTACAGATCCTTTCGCTCCTGCATTTGCGGCTGTTCTCTCCCGTTTTCCATGAAATCATCGGTAAACCCAT
>JAFGHS010000156.1 GCA_016930075.1 Deltaproteobacteria bacterium | reverse complement strand
GTTCCTGTCCATCCTTGCTCTCCTTTCCTCCGATGGCAGGCTATCATGCACCTTATTCCACTGTCCAGTTTTCGGGGAGTATTATATTGCAAAGAGCTTTACCTGTGTTTTACGCAACATTGTTGCAACTATTGACAAATATGGTCTTAAAAAGAGGCACTTGAATAAACATAATAAGCAAGTCACAAGATTCTTCGAGGATGTTTTATCAAAAGACTATATTTCTGAAACAGCGATGCAATACCAAAGAAGATTGGCGAGAAATAGAGATAAACTTTTTCTTTTTCTAAATCACGATAATGTTTCTTGGAATAATAATGCGGTTGAACATGCGATTAAATTATTGGCCACACATAAAACAGGAATCTGGCTTTCTTTAGAGAGTCGCGTATGGAAGAATATCTCAAAATAATGAGCATATATCAGACGTGCAAATATAAAGGCGTAAGTTTTCTAAAGTTTATGATCTCGCGAGAGAAAGACATTGATAGTTATTGTGGACGTTTTTTAAGGAAAAGAAAAATAATCCCGATGTTAGGATAAGATAAGCACTACGTCACCATTACGACTTGAAAGCTCGTATATCCCTTGAAATCCCATTTCTATTGACTACGGGAAGATTTCAATAAAAAACTCTGTCGCCATTTTGAGAGCATAACGATCATCTCTTTTTCCCTTTTCTTCGGTTTAGAAACTGTTGATGACCTGGATCATCTTCCGAAGCCGGCCGTAATCGCGCTTGTTGAATTCAAAGGCAATGCGTGGATACTCCAGGTCTGATCCATCCTCCCGTTCTTCGGGTGTCGGCTCGATCCGCTGCACCCTCCCTTGGGAAATGATATCTCGGAAGTCAATGTTGAGCCCGTCGATCGCATGATCTGAAGGAGCGAATTTCATCCGAATGACAAGAAAGTCTTTCACAAACCGCATGGAATGAAAATTGCGGTAGAATCGGGTTATAATTCTGACTGCGGCGTCCACGTCGTCTACAATCTCGAAGAGTTCGAAATCGTCCTGGGAAATGAACTTGTTTCTCAGCAAATGTTCTCGGGTTTGTTTATACCATGTTTTCCAGTAGGTTCCTCCCGGCTGGTCCATCAGAACAAGCGGCATGAGACGGCTTTTCCCCGTCTGCATCAAAGTGATGGCTTCATAGCCTTCGTCCAATGTACCGAAGCCTCCGGGGAAAAGGACAATAGCATCGGAATGGCGCAGAAACGTCAGTTTTCGAGTGAAGAAATATTTGAAGGTGATGAGCTTTTTGTCTTTTTGAATGACGGGATTTGCATCCTGTTCCCAGGGGAGACGGATATTAACGCCAAAACTTTTTTCACTGCCTGCACCTTCATGACCAGCCTGCATAATGCCGGGGCCGCCACCGGTGATAACCATCCAACCCTCATCTGCAATGCGCCGTGCAAACTCCACTGCCTGCTGGTACTCCGGTTTGCTGGGTTGGGTCCGCGCGGAACCGAACAAAGTCGCCTTGCGCATATCGGCATAGGGGGCAAACAGCTTGAAGGCGTATCGCAGTTCCCGAATGGCCGTTTGAATTACACGAACATCACCGCGGGACTCCACATCGGTGAGGAGTTTAAGGGAATTTTCGATGATCTCGGCCACAAGAGCTGCGTTGTAACCGCCGCCTTGATGATCGATCAGTTCCTGAATCCCCTTCTTTATTTTCTGATCCCTCGGGACTCGGGTTCTTTTTTCCATATCTTTACCTGCCGGCCTGTACTGATAAGAATTTACGATCTGAGTATAAGGCTATGGACTTTTGTATGTCAAAAGGTATTTTTCATTACAATGGGCGATGCTGAGCCGAAACTTGCGGGAAGGATGTGTTGAGGCGACCTGATCATTACGCATTGTAACAATGCATGCCCGTTAAAATCTCCAGACGCTTGAGTAGCAGGAAGGAGTATTTAATCTGATAGAGGAAAATTAGCTTTCAAGCAATAGTGGCTTATTAGAACCTCTGTTAATCCCACTCTGCGAAAGGAGCAGGGATGATTGACCATAAACCGTTACCGGTTCAGCCTGTGAATTCCTGTCGCGATGGCATCCCGGACGGCGGCGGCATATTCTTCCGGGATGATTTGCCGTTTGATCATGGGATCCCTGATGGCCTTGCCGCAGGGATGGCAGTGGGCCATCACACCGGGTCGCCCCGGAACGCCGTCATGGCCTCCTCGGCCAGGAGATGCGGAACGATCTTGTATTTCGGGGAAAAGTGAAAAGGGACCATCCGTTTTACATGGGCCTGTCTCGCCAGCGTGCCGGCCTGCCGGGCGGTGAGGTGATATTTCCTTGCCGCCGTTTCCAGATCATCCTGAAGAAAGGTCGTTTCGATAAAGAGCAGGTCGGCATGATCGGAAAGTTCAAGGATGGCGGCGCAGTTTTCCGGGCTGTGGATTGCATCGGTGACATAACCGATTCGCAGGCCCGGGCTCACCTTTACGGCCTGTTTCAATACGCCCAGCGGCAGCCACCGTTCCCCGGCGTTATCCGGTAGATTTTTGGACCAGATCCGGACGGGCGTTTCGTCGGCGTCGCCGTTCACGAGATGTTCTTTCAGGGTCATCAGCCAGGCGCCTGTGGGCAGGTCTATCTCCTTCAGAACCGTCTTGAGAATGTTGAACCGTTGCCGCTCCTCGAAACGGAAGGCAAGGCAGGGAATGAGGTGGTCGAGGAAGACGCCCTGCACGGTGAAGAAGGGTGTCTCCACGAGGACGCCGTCGAAAGCACGGCGTTCCCCAAGGGTTTCCGGCTGAAAAGCCGTCCGGCAGCAATAGCGTTTTGTGGTCTGGGCATGCGGATGGATCTCCGTCGCGATGATCGCAAAATCGTTCGTATAGTTCTCCACGAGATTCCAGGTGTAGGCCGTCAGTTTGTGTTCCAGGTGCCGGAGAAACCCCGGCGGGCCGAAGAGGTGCAAATGCTTGTCCCGGCCCAGACACAGCCTCAGCAGATGGTCAAAACCGATAAAGTGGTCCATATGGGTGTGCGACACGAAGATATAATCGACTTTCAGAAGTTTGCGGGGCGGAAGAAGATGAAGATCGCCGAGATCAAAAAGGAGGGCCTCCCGGCGGTACTTGCATTCCACGTAAACACCGGGGTCTCCGAAAGGATCGTTGATGAGGGCGGCGTTATACATCGCTACACCATCTTTGGCATCAGCGCCCATTTGATATGCCATGAACCGTTCTGCCCAATCCGATCCAGGCAGACGATCCCTCCCGTCTGGAGTTTAACGATAGATCGATCCGGCGATCCCGTTACCAGATAAGAGACAAGCCGCTCAAGGAAAGGGAGATGTCCGACAATCATCGCGTTCAGCGTTGAATCGAGTTGTGACGCTGTTTTTGTAACATCATCATTCGGATTGATCCCTTTGATCTCATTTACCCCGGAGGACGGTTTCAGGTGTTTGGAAAAAAGTTCGGCTGTCTGCCTTGCCCTGGTTTTACCGCTGTGAAGGATCTGTGACACCGGAATTTTAAATGCGGCGGTGAGTTGGGCCATGCCGTCAACCGTCGTTTTTCCTGTTTCCGTCAAAGAGCGGTCCGGATCGGCAGCCTCTGAATAGGCTTCGCCATGTCGCACAAGATAAAGAGGCATGATCTTCTCTCAAATTTTAATATCCCGTATCCGTGTTTCCCGTTGTCATTTTCGTTATGGATCGGTTTTAAGCGATCCGATCAATTCGTCGATCCGGAGGATCCCGTGCCGGATCATATATGCCTCGATCCCGTCCAGGATCCCCATTGTTGCGGCGGGATGAATGAAATTGGCCGTGCCGATCTCGACGGCCGTCGCCCCCGTGATGAGGAATTCCAGCGCATCTTCAGCGGTCGCAATCCCGCCGATGCCGATGACCGGGATCTTCAGGCAGCGGACTGCCTGCCATACCATCCTAAGGGCGACCGGTTTGAGGGCCGGCCCGGATAATCCGCCGGTGATGTTCGCCAGGTGGGGGCGTCTGCGTTCGATGTCCACCGACATTCCCGTCAGCGTATTGATCAGTGAGACCGCGTCGGCGCCGGCCGCCTCGACCGCCAGCGCGATCTCGGTGATGTCGGCCACGTTCGGCGTCAGTTTGACGATGAGGGGAAGACCGGTCAC
>JAFGHS010000155.1 GCA_016930075.1 Deltaproteobacteria bacterium | reverse complement strand
CCTTTTTTTCTCACAACGAACAATTTCCCCCAAATAACCCCTCAAAATATTTTATCCCCCTTCATTTTTTGTGAACAGAGTGTCGTGGAGTGTATCTGAGTGTCTGGAACTTCCAATTTCCCTATGAGATTCTAATCCCCGAAATCAGCTCCTCTTTCATTTTGGCTGTGACGCTTCCTTGACCTTCAGGCGTTGCAGCCGCCGAAATTTTTTGAAGCGGTCCGGCGTACCGAACTGAGACGCCGCCGTGATCCGCTCTGACTTTAGTGAAGGATGAGGGACGCCCATCGAAGGCTTTTTAGGGTCCCTGGAACGGCGTCCGGATTTCCAGGGACTTTTAACCAGCGGTTAAGATCACGATATGGCTTACACGTCCACAGACCTGAGCAACGTTGAAGACGCCATCCGCGCCATCGTCAGCGGCAAGCGGGTCGTTCGCTGCTCCATCGGCGACAAGGTCTTTGAATTCGCCCAGGCCGACCTGACAAAGCTTCGGGAGCTCAAAGGCGAGATTCTTTCCGAGATTCAGACGCCGGAAACACGGCCCCGCTTCTTTTTGACAAGATCGGATAAGGGCTTATGACGGAACCCTGCCTTAACATCCTGGACGGCTACGGCCGGAAGATCCCCATCACCACCGCCGTGGCGCTTTACGAAGGAGCCGCCACGGGACGGCGCATGAACACCTGGGGCACGTCGACGGCCGGTCCCACGTCATCGGTTTTCAGTTCCCTGAATACGCTCCGGTCCCGGACCCGCGAACTTATCCGGAACAATCCCCTGGTTGACGGCGGCGTTGACAGCTATGTCGCCAATATTATCGGCTCCGGCATTTGCCCCCGCTGGCAGTTCGAAAATCCGGAATTGAAAGCGGCGCTTCAGCAGCTATGGGACGACTGGGTCGACGAATCCGACTTCAACGGCCAATTGAACTTTTACGGACAGCAAAGCCTCATCTGCCGGGGGCTTATCGACGCCGGTGAATCCATAACCCGATTTGTTCCGCGCCCCTCTAACATTGGCCTTGCCGTTCCTCTTCAGATTCAGCTCCTGGAAGCGGATCATCTTGACGAATCCTACAACACCATCGCACCGAACGGCAACGAAGTCCGCTTCGGGAAAGAGATCGATGCCGATGGGCGGTGTGTCGCCTACTGGCTATTCCGGGAACACCCGGGCGAACATTTTCTCATGAACCGCAACTTTGGAGACCGGATAAGGGTTCCCGCCTATGACGCCGCGGACGCCAAAGGCGGCGGGATTGTTCATGTCTTCAAACCGGTTCGCGCCGGACAGATGCGGGGGCGTCCCTGGCTGGCCTCAATCATCGTCCGCTTACGCGAAATTGATTTATATACCGATGCTGAACTTGTCCGCAAAAAGACCGCCGCCCTTTTCGGCGGATTCATCACCGAGACCAATATAACGGGCGATCCGAGCCTTTATTTCGGAAAAAAGGACAGTGACGACAGCGAGGGACGCGACGTTATCGCCCTGGAGCCGGGCACCTTCCCTGTCCTTCCCCGCGGCATGGACGTCAAGTTTTCTCAGCCTGCCGACGTCGGCCAGACTTACGAAGTATGGATAAAACAGCAATTGAGGGACATCGCCAGAGGAGCGGGCTGGACCTATGAGCAATTGACAGGCGATCTTTCCGGCGTCAATTACTCATCCATCCGGGTGGGGCTTCTGGAATTCCGCCGCCGCGTCGAACAACTTCAGCGGGAAATCCTCGCCTTTCAGTTTTGCCGGGTTGTCTCTCATGTCTGGCTGGACGCCGTTGTTCTCAACAACATTCTTCCCCTTCCCGGTTATTTCCAGAACCGGCGAGTCTATCGGCGCATCAAATGGCGTCCGGACGGCTGGCCGTGGGTGGACCCGGTTAAGGATCAACTCGCCGAGCAAATGGCTGTCCGGAACGGATTCAAATCCCGAGCCCAGGTCATAGCCGAGCGGGGCGGCGATATCGAAACGGTGGACCGGGAAATTGCCGAAGACAACGAACGGGCCGATCAAAACGGCCTGATCTATGACAGCGATCCCCGGCATACCGCAAAGTCCGGCGCTATTCAAAAGGCAACGGATTCAGCTTTGACGGACAGCCTATTTCCAAAGGAGGGCGATTAACATGCCGTTTGAAAACACGTTCACATCCAGAATCTACAACAGGCCGCTTCTTATAGCCCCGTCATATATGGCGATTCTTTCGCAAAGACAGGTCCCTGTTCTATCCGATGCGGACATCGAATTGCTTATTGCCGCTGCAAGTCCGGAACCTCGCCTCAACAATGAAAACGGAATCGTCATCATCAACGTGAACGGTTTCCTTTTCTACCATGCCGATCCGTTCATGGAGCGCATTTTCGGCGACACATCCTACGAGACGATCCGCGCACAGCATCAAGCCGCACTGAGCGATCCCTCGGTGAAGAACATCATCTTCCGGATTTCGTCCTATGGCGGCGAGGCGGCGGGCGTGTTCGACCTTGTCGATGAGATTTATCAGGCCCGCGGAACAAAGCCCACCTATGCGGTTTTTGACGACAACGGTTTTTCCGGGGCGTTCGCCATCGCTTCAGCCGCTGGCAAACGCTACATCTCCCGCACAGGCGGGGCCGGATCGGTCGGCGTTGTCGCCATGCATGTCGATCAAAGCGGTTTGGACGAAAAGGTCGGCCTCGTTTACACGCCCGTCTTTGCGGGGGCTCATAAAGTGGATTATTCATCCCACGCGCCCCTCTCTCCGGAAGCGCTTGCCTCCCTGCAGGCGGACATCAATGACACCTATGAGCTTTTCGTCAACACCGTGGCCCGAAACCTGGGTATGACACCCGCCGCGGTCAAGGCGACGGAAGCAGCCATATACACAGGCAAGAAAGCGGTCCAGGCCGGCTTTGCCGATGCCGTCATGTCCTGGAACCAGTTTTTGAGCAAACTACAAAATCGAAAGTATGGAGGGATTATGAAAACGGAAATCGAAAAGCTTTTTAACGAGATGCGGGACAAATTCAAGGCAATGGTGAGTGCGGACCCGGAAGCGGCCGCGAAGGAAGATGTCGTGACGAAGACCGACGCCGACGCCCTGATCAAGACGGCTGAAGAGGCTGCCAGAGCGGAAGGACGTGCGGAAGGTCAAAAAGAGGGACACAAAACAGGTTACACCGAAGGCCTGGAAGCCGGGAAAAAGGAACTTCAGACACGGAACCTTGCGATCATTGAAATATGCGCTCTCGCCAAAATGGAAACAGCCGCCCTCGGGTACATCAAAGACGAAACCTTGAGCGTCGAGGACGTCCGGCAGAAAGTCACAGCCGAACAGGCCGCCGATGCGGAAAGAAACGGCATCCGCTCCTCAGTTGGCGCAATCTCCACCGGTGCGGTGAATCCCCTGGTCGCCAACGCCCAGAAGCGGGCCGAAGCAGCTACGGGGCATAACCTCACAAGAGTGAAATAAGCGTCACTATGCATGCGTATAGCGAAACCCCGAAAACCTTAAACACAGACAGGAGGATCAAAACATGACTGAATTGAATCAGCCGAACACCCTTCAGGACATCCTGAAATGGGAGCAGGAAAACCGTTATTCCCGGGAAATCGTCACCGTGAACACCGGCGAAAATCTTTCCCTGGGAGCCGTCATCGGAAAGATACTGAAATCAATCCCCACGACCGGAACGCTCGGATCGGGAACGAACGGAGAATGCACCGGCGTTACGGGCGGGTTGAAAACACAGATCGGGACATACAAGGCCACCTGCACCACTGCAAACGGCGAAAGCCAGGACGGTGTCTGGCGGATAGAAGCGCCTGACGGGACGGTCCTGGGCGATCTGGTTGTCACCCAGGGGACCAGCGGAACCGGCACATTCGCCGACCCGCAGATCAATCTGACCATCAGCTATGCAACCGGCTACAACTCAGAAGGCGATTATTTCACCATCGAGGTGGCAGAAGGCAGCGGAAAGGCCGTCGAAATCGACTTTTCCGCCGTCGACGGATCGCAGAACGCCCACGGTTTTCTGATCGATGCGGTGGACGCGGCCAGCGACGACGTTGACGGGGTCGCCATCGTCCGGGATGCGCTGATTGTTCCGGATGACCTTGTCTGGCCGGATGGAGCGACATCGGACCAGAAAGCCGCCGCCCTGGCCGAGCTTGCGGACAAAGGCATTCTGACACGGACCGAAGCCTAAAACATTTAACGACTATATCCGGATGACTCCGGAAAGATAAGGAGGAACTTTAGACATGATTCTCAATCCTTTTGAAGCAAACGACGCGTTCAACATGGTGTCGCTGACCACTGCGATCAACATCCTTCCGAACAATTACGGACGGCTCAGGGAGCTTAACCTTATGCCGGCTAAGGGTGTCCGCAGCCGTTCCGTTATCGTGGAAGAGAAAAACGGCGTTTTGAACCTGCTCCCCACCCTTCCCCCCGGCTCGCCCGGAACGCAGAACAAAATGGGGAAGCGAAAAGTCAGGACCTTCACTATTCCTCACATTCCCGTTGATGACGTGATTATGCCGGACGAATATGAAGGCTTGCGGGCTTTTGGATCGGAGTCGGACCTTGAAACCCTTTCATCCATCATGAACGACCATTTGCAGACAGGCCGGAACAAATTCGCCATCACGCTGGAACATCTCCGCATGGGCGCATTGAAAGGAATCATCCTGGACGCCGATGCTTCGACCCTCTACAACCTCTATACCGAGTTCGGCATTGCGCAAAAGACCGTTGATTTCGATTTGGATAACGACGCCATCGACGTTCCTGCCAAATGCCGCGAGGTTGTGCGCCACATCGAGGACAATCTCCTGGGCGAAGTCATGAGCAGCGTGAAGGCGCTCGTTTCGCGCGAATTCTTCGACGACCTGATCGCCCATGATTCGGTCAAGGAGCTTTACCTGGGCCATGTGGCGGCCGTGAATGTCCTCGGTGGCGATCCGAGGAAGGACTTCAAGATCGGCAACATTTCTTTCGAAGAATACGCCGGTGTCGCCACCGATCCGGAAGGAACACCCCGGAGATTCATCGCGGAGGGCGAAGGCCATGCGTTTCCCCTGGGCACCATGAACGCCTTTGAAACGCTTTTCGCGCCCGCTGACTTTTTAGAAACCGTCAACACCATCGGCAAGGAGCTTTATGCGAAACAGGAAATGCGAAAATTCAATCGCGGCGTTGATCTGCACATGCAGAGCAATCCCCTGCCGATCTGCTACCGGCCGGGAATACTGGTCAAGATGACGGCCTAAGCGGGAATCTTTGAAACAGCCGCCCTCATCTTTCCTTCGGATGAGGGCTTAGGACCAGGGGAATGGACCATGAACGCTGTTTTCCAAATTGTCATCACCGGTCTGCTGACCATTAACCTGTTCATGCTCGGAATCATCATGAAGCGGATCGACCGGATAGAGGATTGTCTCGAAAACAAGGTGGATCAGGATGATTGCGACAAGCAGCACGGAAGGCAGGATACGACCAACAGAAATTTATGGGACGCCATCGACCTCCACAGTCATGAGGGCTTGCCGGCCGGATCACGGGTAACCAGGGGACGATAATGAAGACCGTCACGATTAACAGGATTGAAACATCCGCACACGGCACCTTCGGCGTCCTGCATGCCGAAGGCTTAACCTGTTTCACCTGCGAGCCGCCATGGAAGGGCAATCAACCCGCTCTCAGCTGCATTCCAGAGGGCGGCTATCTGTGCGTTCCCTGGCACAGCCAGCGATTTCCGAACCACTATTGCGTGACGAACGTTCCGGACCGGACGGCCATCCTCATTCACACGGGCAATCTGGCCGGAGACAAAAGCAAGGGCTTCCGGCGTCATTCCCTGGGCTGCATCCTGCCGGGGATTTACCGGGGCTTTTTAGGACATCAGAAGGCGGTTTTCAGCTCCTGGGCGGCTTTCAACAAGATTCGGGAGATTATCGGGGAAAACAGTTTTCGATTAGACATCAATTGGGAGTGCGATCATGGAATCGTTGCTTAGTTTCCTGGGCTCCGCCGCGTTCGGCGGGGTGACCGGGCTTTTAGGCGGACTGGTTAACCGGGTATTCGACTTTTTCACGACCAAGGCGAGGTACCAGCATGAAGAGGTCATGCTGGACAAAAACCTTGAGATCACAAAGGTGGAAGCGGAAAGAGCGGTAATCATCGCCAGGGAACAGGCCTTTACCGAGCGGGAGCTGGCCGAATATGAGGCCATGGGGAAATCGTTCGAGACGGACAAAGTGACATTTGCCAGCGCCGGGCTTATCGATTCAGCTTCATCATGGGTGAAAAGCTTTTCCGCCCTGGTCTTTACCATCGTTGATTTCATCCGGGGAATGACACGGCCGGGCATCACCCTTTACATGTGCATCCTGACCACGCTGATTTATTTTCAGATAGCAGCGGTCATCGAACAGGCGGAGGGTCAGGTCTTTACACCGGATGAAGCCCTGAAGATCATTAAAATGCTTGTTGAAGGCGTTATCTATCTGACGACCATGGCGGTTGGATGGTGGTTTGCCACCCGGGCGAAAGCCAGGTAAGGAGCTTAATTCATGGGTCTGAGAGCCATTATGGACGAAGCCGTGCTGCAATTATTCGAGGAAAAAGAACAGGGAGAGGACGCGGTTTTTCATCCTGCTGAAGGCGATCCCATCCCCTGCAAGGTCTTCATTGACTTCGACGTCCGGCTTCAGCCGGCAGGGATTGAAGCGCAGGTTTGGGAAACGGGCACCGTTATCGAGGCGCCTTTGTCCATGCTCGGCAGAAAACCCGTTCGGGGCGAAACCTTCACCTACGATTCCACGACCTACACCGTGAAACGTATTGCTGACGATGACCGTTTTACCTTCAAGGCGGAGGTGACATGAATCTAAGCGTTCAGGTCAACCGGACTCAATTGAACGAGGTCAAGCGGATGTTCAAGGACATGAAGGGCGTTCCGGAAAAGGTCATATCGAGAGCAATTAACGGCACATTGAGCGGGGTCAAAACGGATACGTCGACGGAGGCCCGCAAAGTCCTGAATGCCGGGAAGAAAGCCATAGACAAAAACATATCAACAAATAAAGCGTCGGTAAGCCGTTTGACCGGCGTTGTTTCCATTAAGGGGAATATCATTCCCTTGAGCGAGTTCAAACCAACGCAGACGCAAAAGGGCGTGACGGCCAGGGTTTATAAAGGTCAGCCGCGCGAATCATACACAAGCGCTTTTATCGCCACGCTCAAGACAGGCCACAAAGGCGTGTTTTGGAGAACATACAAGGGAAAGCCGGTCGGAAGGATTGTCCGAAGGCCATGGCCTTTGATGGAAAGAAAATACCGTTTTCCCATAGAAGCGGTTTACGGACCGCGGCTAACAACGGTGGTTAAAAGCGATTCGGTCATGAAGCCGGTCATGAACAACGCCGGAACCCGGTTGGATAAGAACCTGAAGAAAGAAATCAACTACGAAATGAGCAAAATGGGAGCGAAATGAACACGATCCGCGAAGAAATCATCCTGGAAGTCATGACCCGCGCCGCCGTCATCCGTTCCGACGGAGATCCTCAGGAATACAACACGGATTGCGGTTTGAACGTCTTAAGGGCAAGGCCGTCCGTCGATCCGGGCGAACTGCCCTGTGTTGTCGTCTGGCCCCAGGATGAAACGGCGGAAAATGCCTATGGCCGGTCAAAGCATGTCATGCCCGTCCAGGTTGAAGGGCTGGCCGTTTTCGGTTCGGACGATCCTTCAGTTGCCGGGGAGCGGATACTTGGCGACCTGATCAAGTGCTTCACATCTCCATTATGGGACAGGACAAGGCCGGGTGAACCGACGCCGGAAAACTACCTTGATTCCATTGTCTATGTAGAAGGCGGCGTCGAAGCGCCGAAGGACGGCGATATATCCGTTGCGGCCAAGGCAAGGTTCAACATCACCTACTGGACGGCCATCGGAGATCCCTACAACCAATAAAATAATGATCATTCGCAGAAAAGGAGGATTAGAACATGAACGCGGAAAATGCAAAAATTCAGTATGAGAGCGGCCAGGACCTTGTTCCTTTTGTCGCGCTGACGGACCAGGGAGATCACAAGGATTTCCGGAGCGCTGATCCTTTATGGTCCAACCGGGCGGGATACCAGCCGGTCGTCAAGCCGAACGGCTTGGCGACGGGCGGGGCGGTGTCCGTGGCGGCCAGCGGATCGGATGACGTTGTCGATGTCGCCGCCATGACCTGCTATCTGGCCGGTGAGTTGGAATCCATCAGCGCCGACGATGATTTGTCGATTACACGCCCTACCCTCTCGCACGTGAAATACTCGATCACCATCACGTCGGCGGGCGCTATTTCCGCAGTGAAAGGCGCGGAAAATGACGGTTCGTTTTCAAACACCCGGGGGGAGGACGGCGGACCGCCTTACATCCCGGTTGGCTCTATCGAAATCGCCCAGGTTTGGCTAAGTTCGGCCGCATCCGCTCCGATCACGGCGGACGAGATCAAGCAGGTTGTCGGGACCCATTGCGAACGATACGATTATCCTACCTGGACGGAGAAGCGCTTCAATGTTGAAAGCGGCGTCCTGGGCAATGCGGGTATCGTGTTTGCTTCCGCCCTTCCTCTGATCCATACCGACGACGCGCCGAAGCAGGTCTACGCGCAGTATTACGAACCGGCCTTTACGGACGTTCCGAAGTCCTCCGATTATGTGCCTCCGGAGACAACCTACTCGGTATCGTCAACGCAGATATACGGACAGGCCCTCGGCTCCACGTCACAATCTCTCAATCAGGGATCTTTTGCCGCTTACCTCAATGACGGAATATCCGACCCGCTTCTGTCTCTTAAAGGGCAAAATCTCTTTTTCAAGTTCTTCCAGAATAAGTTGAATTCGAAGCCCTATATCCTGGCCCAGGGCAAGCTTGGTATCTCCCGGACATTCCCGGCCGGTGACCAGATTCAGGCAGCCTGTACGATCAGCGCGGAGGATGCGGCGGTTGAAGTCATCTCATAACGGGGAGGTTGCAGCGATGGGTTTTGACACCAAGGCCTTTCTGAAGGCCAAGTTTAAACCAAGAACCGAAGCCGTTCCCGTGCCTGAACTGACGGACTTTTTTCCTAATGGCGAGTCTCCGCTCTGGACGGTCCGCGGCCTGACCGGCCAGGAACTGGGCTTTGCCAGCGAAGCGGCGGAACGGACCAAAAACATTACGGCGATTATCGACGGGCTGGTTGCCGGCAACCATGAGTCCAAGACCAAAGCGGTCAGGGACCTGCTCGGCATCGGCGGACAGACGCCTACCGATATCGCCAAACGGATCGAACATTTAACGATGGGGAGCGTCAACCCGCCGTGCACTCAGGAGTTGGCCGTCCGCCTGTGTGAGACGTTCCCCATCGAGTTTTATCAACTCACAAACCGGATCATGGCGCTGACCGGACGGGGTCAAGAGCCGGGAAAATCGAAGCCCTCTGGCAAAGAGCCGACGTCAGGATCAGCCTCTACCTCGGACACGCCAGAGGGCGGTGCCTCTTCGAGTTAAGACCTGATTTGTTCCCGCAGGGCTTCTTGACTTTTGAGGAAATCGCTTTGTGGGAACGTTTCTATAAATCCAAGGGTAAAGATTAATGGCGGACATCACTAAAACCATTGAAATCGTGTTCGGCGGGCGCAATGACCTGACGAAGACGCTCGGCCAATTCGAGCGGGACTTCAACGGCATCGATTCCGTCATTGACAGTGTGGCCGCCCCCCTGGCCGGTGTGGCCGACAAGGTGATGATGGTCGACGCCGCCCTTGCGGCCCTGGCGGTAGGCGGTCTTGCCCTGGCCTTGAAAACGGCCGGAGATTTCAACGGCCAGTTCGGGGAAATCACGACACTATTAACCGAAACCGGCGCGCCGATCGAACAGTTCCGGCAGGACATCAAAAACTATTCCCTCGATTCCGTCAAATCCATTGAAGACATAAACGCCGCGATCTACGCCGCCATCTCCGCAGGGATCGACTATAAGGACTCCGTTGCATTCGTCGCCGAGGCCGAAAAGCTGGCCGTGGCCGGTGTCTCTGATTTAGGCGACACGACAAAGGTTCTGGTATCGACCCTTAACGCCTACGGCGAATCGGCGGATAAGGCGACACAATATTCGGACCTCCTGTTTCAGACCGTCCGGCTCGGTCAGACCACCATGCCGGAACTGTCTTCATCCATCGCCCAGGTGACGAACATCGCGGCGGCGGCCGGCATTCCGTTCGGCGATCTTTCGGCGGCGATTGCGACATTGACCGCCAAGGGCATGCCGACAGCGGAAGCCATCACCGCCCTGAAAGGCACGATCACGGCCATTATCGACCCGCCCCAGGAAGCGGCGAAAGCGGCGGCGGCTTTGGGAATCCAGTTCGACGCCCAGGCATTGAAATCGAAAGGGCTGGAGGGTGTCATCAAGGACGTGAACGCCGCAACGGGGGGCAATATCGCCCTGACCAGCCAGTTGTTCGGAAACATCCGGGGCCTGTCCGGCGTCCTGGCTCTGGGCGCTGAAGACGCCGCCCTCTTCAGCAAGAACCTGAAGGAAATGGAAAACGCGGGCGGATCGACGGCCATAGCCTACGCCAAAGTCGCCGGTGAATTCGAGAACATCAACCAGCGCATTCTCAATTCGTTCAAGGTCACCCTGATCAACGTCGGTGAAAAGATCATGCCTGAGTATACCCAGATCGGGACGGCATTGGCCGGGCTTTTAAAAGAAATCAAGGTCGGCGTGGATACCGGCGCGTTCGATCCCCTTTTCGATTACCTGAAGGAAGTCGGAAGCGACATAGCGGCCTGGGTGCAGGGCGTTTCGAAGGCCTTCCCGGACGCCATAAAAGACCTTGATTACGATAAATTCATCAAGGCGTTTGACGATCTGGCCGAATCCATCGGGGCTTTTTTCGGCGATCTGGATCTGACGAACGCCGATGATCTGGCTGACGCCCTCCAGACGGTTATTGATATGGTTTCCGGCCTGCTGGAGGTGACGGCGGGCATGGCGGACGCCTTCAGGCCGTTTGCATCGGCAATTGTTGATTTTCTGCAGGGCATCGCCAACGGTGATGAGGAAGCCCAGAAGATGACGGGAACGCTGTTGGGTCTGGCGAAGGTGATTGACATGACCTGCGCGGGCTTCGCTGTTGCCATTCTTGCTCTTGACAAATACGGCGTGAACATCGAGGCCACCTTCAATCTTATAAGCGGCGGGGCGCAAATGCTTTGGAACGGCCTGCAACTGGTTGGAAACAGCATACAGGGGCTTTTTGTGCTGCTTGAAGGCTCTGTCTTGAAGTTCGTGGAAATTGCGACTTTCGGACTGGCTAACCTCTCCCCGGCCTTCAAAAACATGATGGAAACCGTCGAGGAATCCGGGCGTAAGGTGTCCGCGGCCATTGACGAAAACGGTGAAGACGCGGCCCGCGGCCTGAAAAAGATGATCGAGGGATTTTCGAACCTCGATAAGACGGCGTCGACGGCTAAACAAACCGTCGATGAAATTCCCCAGGAAAAAGAATTCAGCTTGTCCGCTGAAACCGAACAGGCCTTGATCGACATCGGCAAGGCGGCGGTTGAAATGGATAAGATCAAGCCCACTGTCAACGTCGAAGCCAAGGCCGATTCCGATTCCCTGGAAAAAGCCAAAAACACGATCATCGAGACCCTTCCGGACGGAACGACATCCATCACCTACATTGAAGTTGATGAGAACAAACTCCGCGCGGCCCAGGGCAAAGTTGAGGACGCCCTTCCTAAAGAAAAGAAAATCGATGTCTCCATCGAGACGGCCAGGATCAAAGAGCAGTCCGAGATCATACAGCAGACGATTGAATGGGACGCGAAGGTCAACATTGCCCAGATCGAGGCGGCGACCAAGGAAGTCGAGGCCATGTTCTCATCCATCGATACGGGCATTCAGAGCACGGGCTCCCTCATGAGCGATATGTTCAGCGCCCTGACACAATCTTCCCCCTATCAGAGCTTCATCAAAAGGCAGATCGAAGAAGAAGCCGCCCGCCGCGAGGAAACGTTTGCTTTGCAGAAAGAACTCGTCACCGGGCAACTGAAGCTTTTGGATATGAAAGTGAAGGCCCTTGAGCGGGGCGATAATCTGATCAAGATATCCGCGGACGGCCTGAAACCTCATTTGGAGATGATTTTATGGGAAGTCTTAGAAGCTTGCCAGATTCGCGCGAATGAATCATCAGCGGAATTTCTCATAGGGTACGGGACATGAGCGAAAACAACTTCATCATCGGCATAGCCTCGCAGCAATACGACATCGACGGCGCGTTTATCGTGTCGCCCTCCCCCGAATCCACATCACTGAGAGGCGGCCAGCGCCGGATCACCCGGACAAAGACGCTCGACGGCGGTGTCGTTATTACGGACGGCGGGCTTTCGGACGGAGACCGGACATTGGAGATCCGAATTCCCATGACGCGGGATCTCTGGCTTTTGCTCTGGGCGCTGTTTTCCTCGGCCATGTGGATCACCGTTTCGACTGATGAGGGTTGTTTTCTGGCAAAGATCGAAACCATGACGAAAGCCGGGGCGGAAATAGCCCTGACAATACTCGTAAAAGAAGATTTAACCATATGAAGCTGGAGGGTTGAAAATGGCAGTAGAATGCACATTATCAAATCACTGGAAATATCAGCTCGGCAAGAAGCTTGTCGATGTGAGCGCGGACACCTTTAAAATCATCCTCATGAATACATCGTTTGCCTTCGACAAGGACGCACACGCGACGCTTGCCGATGTATCCTCAGATGAACTGTCAACCGGCTACGGCTACACGCAACAGAACAAGGAACTGTCGGGCGGTTCCTGGGCGGAGGATGACGATAACGACGCGGGGGCGCGGACTTTCGATGACGCCACCTGGACGGCCAGCGGCGGATCGATCGGACCGGCCGGGGCGGCGATCATCTATGACGACTCAACGGCGGACGATACCGTTGTCGGATGCATCGATTTCGGAGACGACATCACCATTCCGGAGGGGATGTCTCTGCAGATTTCAGATCCCACCATAAAAAACTCGTAGATTAAGTCATCATGGGCTGGTTATCCGGATATTCATATCGCAAAAGCGTCACTTTATCGCGCGCGTCGGGAGCCGTAGCAAACTATCAGATGCGCTTGCTTGTCGGCGAGTCTTCCGGATCATCCGGCGCGGATGTGCATTGTAACGGAAATTGCCTTTCCTCCTTTAACGATCTGCGCTTCACCGGGGCCGACGGAATAACCGAGCTTGATTATTGGATTGAGTCCATTTCAGGGACTACCCCAAACCAATTGGCAACGGTCTGGATCAAATTCGATTCCATCGGGACGTCCGCCACGACGTTTTATATGTATTATGGCCGGGCCGGTGCCATATCGCACAGTTATTTTTACAAAACATTTCCCTATATCGACGGCTTCGAATACCCCTCTTACAGCAACACCAAGCTTGCCGACGCCCAGGGTTCGCCGGAGGGCTTCTGTCTGGCCGGTTCTTATTTTTACCAGGCTGAACAAAAAAGTCCGACCCGGATTCACGAAATAAATCCTGCGACCGGAGCAGCGACGGGGGAGTATTTTGATTTTCAAGCGGCTGATTCCACGCATATGTCGGCTTTGGTGTGGGACGGCTCATATCTATGGGGCGTCGATTACGACACGGATATGGTTCACAAGATCGATCTGGCCTCGTCTCTGAGTTCCCATGCGGCGGTCATCATAGATTCGTTTACTGTCGGCAGCGGAGCCGGATTCAGCGGGCATCCCTCGGCCATGGCCTTTGTCACCTATGACGGATCGACTCAGATGATGATCACGGAGTGGGCGGATTCCGGCGCGGTGATTGTTGTTGATTACGAGTCCGCCCTTGCGGACGGCACGGCAGCGGGCAATGTGCTCAGGACGTTTTATCAATGCCCGGATAGCGCTTTGTCACCGGATTTATTGAATGATGATTGTTCAACTCTGGCAGACTGGACGGAGGTGAGCACCGGAGATGCGGGGGTTACGGTCGATCCGGCCGGACAGTTTAAGTTCGACACGAATAATAGCGCAGCGGATAACCGGCATGCTTGTCTTTATCGAACCATCGCCTCTCCGCCTAACCAATTCACGCTTGAGATCAAAACTTATTTTGACAGCCTGGGTGCCACGACCGACTTAGATTATGCCCGATTGATATATGGGACGGGAAGTTGGACTTTTTCCGCGATCTTTGCATCGAATGGCTTGTTTATCGTTAAGGCTGGAGGCTTTACGGAAGTCGGCACGGATATTGTCAAGTGTAATGCCTCAGCGGAATGGCAAACGTGGAGATTTGAAGTGGATAAGACTGCGGGCGAAGGCTCCGCAACGGTCGAAGTATTCCTCAATAATGTCTCGCAGGGTACTTTTGATTGTGACTATGAAACGTCCTGGACTGATGGCCGCCTAGCCTATTATCAGTATGGTTATGGTAATGATGATAGGATTTGCCATATTGATGACATCAAAATAGCAACCGGCCTGGGCAATGTCCTTGACGGCTCCTGCGTCGGCAGGGTGCAGGGCATATACACGACAGCCGATGATCATTACAATGATGCATTTATCGTTTCGCAGCCCCACACCGCCGCCCATGCGGGAAAAACAGAAACTTATGCCCGTTATTACAGATTCAACGATCTTGTTCATGTGACTGCCAATACGGTTTTGGTTTCCGGCGCGTTTCTTTCCAATGAACGGCGGCTGTCAACAACGTCTTTCATCGGCCAGCAGCCCGCCATGTTTAACGGCAGCATCTATTTGCCGGAGGAAACCAACAACGACATCAGGTATTTATCAGAAACAGCCGTACCCTATGAAAAAGCGGGGTGGACCGGCGATGATCTTACACTTTCTGCGGATTATGCCCTTGAAGGAACATACAGCGCAAAATTAGCCGTACCCGGCAGCGGATCGGACGTGTCGGATTATAATTTGGCGTTGGGCGCGACTCGCTTGGATATTAGTATTTATCCTTTATCCACAGATGAACATTTATATGTTGCCGTTGCGAAAGCTTCCGACCTTTCCGACCGCTTAACCGTTGGCGTTCACGGCAATGCTGTTTGGGATTATTGGGACGGCGGTTGGCATTCATCGTCAGTGTCCATAAACACCGGCGCATGGAATACTATTTCCTTCATTGCCGATGGCGCCGGAAACTTGACCGTTTTGGTCAACGGCACACAAATTTATTCCGGATCCCGGTGCGATCAAATCAATTATTTGCGCCTCGAAGCCGTATCGGGCTATGGCTCGGATGCCCTCTATGTCGACGCCGTCAGGATCAGGAACTACAGCGCCACCGAACCGGCCTGGGGCTCCTGGGTAACCGATATTGTGCCAGGACCTTTGACCTGCATAACGTCCCTGTCCGCCAATCTCCGGATCGTCATTGCCGCGTCGGTCCTGGAAAATGACACGGTCCTGGATTGTTCCGCCGTCATGAGGGGCCGGATCATCGAAGCCGAGCCGCTCTCGGTTCAGGCTGCGTTGGAGGCCTCCGCACAACTGCGCATTACCTCGCCTGATCTGGCCGCAGAAACGCTTTTATCCGCCATGCCTCGCATATGTCTTAGCCCGGATAAATTGAGCCTGACGGCCATCCTGGACTGTTCCGGCTATTTGATATTGCCCCCCTTAACCGGACCCGTCACCTATGAATGCATTCTCTCCGGCGAAGCGGACGGCCTTGACGATCTGCTTTTGCCGATTTCGTCATTTCAGGCCCGCTTGAAAAGCGGCGATCCCTCTTTCATGTCCGTCGTCGTTCCCGGGACGGATTATGCCTCGGACATCACAGTCAGGGCGAACGGCGATTTAACCACTTACATTGTCAAGAGCGTCGGAGAAAGCCGGGTGCGTGAAAAGATTATGACCGTCGATCTTGAAGACATCCGTCTCGACAAGGGGAGCGACAGTCAATCCATCACCCTGTCCGGCCATCGGACACATACCTACGAAACCAAGACGGTCAATTTCGACAGCATCTTTTACGAGGCTCAATACTCAGGCAAGCGGCGGTACCGTCTCCCCCCTGATCTATATCTCAGGCCGGGCGACACCGCCGTTGTTAACGGCGAGCCGGTCACCGTGGATATGATCACCTGGGCGGTTTCGCCCCTGTCCTTCATGATGGAAATAGCGGAGCAGAATTGATGGGAAAAGGACTGATTTTAAGCGGCGGCGCTGACGGCAAATACAGAATCCGCCTTCTCCTGGCCACCCAGCGGATCAACGGTTTTATCGCCAAGCTCAACGCGGACATTGCGGCCCTTCAAGCCTTGCTGCCAGTCATCACATCGCAAATCAACGCTCTGCAGGGTGAAATCAGCGCACTCGAAGCCCAGGTCAAGGCATGGGAAACGGAGGATCCCGAAAAGTACGCGACGCAGATCATCAACGCCCTGACCTCCATCACGCAAAAAAAGACATCCCTCCTGGCCATCACCGGCAAGAAATCCTATACCGAACTCCAAATTACCGGTCTGCAAAAGCGTATCGACTATCTCATCTATAACGCCCCCCAGGAGCCGGAGATTGACGCATGGTGCGCCGATTATACCGAAGATCTGACCGGCAATGTCGGAACGATTGAAGTGCCCGGCGAACGCGGCGAAGTCATGATCCAGCCGGGCTTTGAGGACAACGCGGAATACGATCCGTCCAGGGACGGACAGCTTCAACCCTCCATCGCCGGGACCCCGGAAAGCGTCTTCTGGAATTTCGCCCTGCTTCCCGGCTGGCAGAAATGGAAGCCCACCTACCGGACGGGAACGATCACCTGGAAGGACGGCGACAAATGCAATGTTGATCTCGATGAAGCCCGCAGTTCCGTGAAAAATCTCAACGTCAATCAGTCAAACAACCTCGAAAATGTCGACATCGAATATATGACCTGCAATGGCTCGGCTTTCGCTGTCGGCGACGATGTGATCGTAGAGTTTACAGGCCAGGATTGGAACAATCCCAAAGTTGTAGGTTTCGCCCACGATCCCAGGCCTTGCGGTGAATTTGCCGTATTCCGCATATCTTGGGGCGGTGACGGGACACAGACTGTCGTGGTTTGGGACATCGCGAAAAACGAAGCGCGGTTTACACCTCGATCCGTCACCGATGAAGATTACGCCGCCTGGATTGCCAACAAAAACGAGGCTCCAAACGTGACGGCCTTGTTCGAAGACAGTTCATACGTTTATCGGGCTCCGGTCAGCATTATGCCGGATTCGCCTGCAACACAGCCGGGGACATCTTATAATGAAGTGCCCGCGGCAACGGACGTATGGGGAGAGTTTACGGACTGGTATTTGATTGAACTGTATGCGGAAGGAACGGATCCCGTTCAAAAAAATACCTGCCTGATTAATGTGTATGGCGATGTCGAATCATTACCGCCTTTGACCCTCTCAGCGGCAAAATCGGCCATTGAGCTGCACGGCGAAGAGCCTTTCGGTTTGAGACTCGAATATTCGTACACGGGCTTTTTCCCGGAAGAAGGCGGGGCGTTTGATTATGATTACACCATTGAAATTAAGGTCATCGGGCCGTTCGGCCAGATGCATGTCATTAACGCGGAAACCTCCAGCCGGGTGACCACTGAGTACCGTTATGTAACGCATAAAGACCTGAGCAAACAGGATTACGCTACGCGGTTAAAGTCGCAGGGCTACAAGTCGGACCGGAGCGTGGTTAACGTCATATTCCATCAGTTTCGGATCCATGACATGGCCTATAAGTATTTATCCGGCTCTTATTGGGATATGACCGATGAGCCGGCCGGACCGGTGGTCAAGGCCGTACAGGCCCAGGCCCTGGATTTCCCAGCCGGATATGCCGGTGAAGACTTGTTGCCTTACGGAAATAATGAGGCTCTCTCGGCTGCCATTGAAGAGGCCATCGATCTGTTTTACAGTATGACGGGCAATGATATTTCCGATGTCCGGATAACGGCGGAAATCGTTCGGTAAGTATTAACGGTTCGCGCCTTTCCCTTCTAACTCCCTTTTGATGGCTCTGGCGAGTATTTCCAGGATATAAGGTTTCTGAACGAATTCGCCTGCGCCCAGTTCCTGCGCCTTTTTGACCAGATCCGTCTCGGTATAGCCACTGACGATAATAGCCTTCTGGCCGGGATTGATTTTAAGGATTTCTTTATATGTATCGAGGCCGTCTATACCCGGATCCATGATCATATCCAGCATGACGAGATCGAATTTATTAAGTTTAGCAAGTTTGATGGCCTCTTCCCCCCCACTGGCGCAAGTGACGCTATATCCCAGCTTATCGAGCAGGGTTTCGGCCAGTTCGCGCTGCTGCTTGATGTCGTCCACGACAAGGATCGATTCGCCCTTGCCCATAAAATCTTCATAAGACATTGTGCCGCCGACGGCCTTCACGGCTTCTCTGGTTGCGGGAAAGTAAACGCTGAATGTGGTTCCCTGTCCTATTTTGCTTTTAACGTCTATGTAACCGTTGTGGTCTTTAACAGTCCCCCAGACAATACTGAGCCCCAGTCCCGTTCCGCTTCTGCCCATTTTTTTCTTGGTATAGAAAGGTTCGAATATCCTATTCAGGTCGCTGGCCGAAATTCCACTTCCCGTGTCAATAACCGATAAGACGGCATATTCTCCCTCAGGCATCTCCTCTAAACCTTCGATGGAGCTGTCCATGTATCTGCTCTCCGTCTTTATCGTTACCGTTCCCGGGCCGGTTATGGCTTCCGCAGCGTTGGAGACAAGATTCATGATCACTTTGCCGATGTGGACGGGCGAACCCTTGATATTCAGGAGACCGTTTTCCAGGTTGGCCGCAATTTTCACATCACGATGATAATAGTTTAATTTTTCGAATTCCGGCATGTTCAGATAATCCTTAACCAAATCATTTAGATTGATTACATCGGAAACAACAACGCCTCTCCTGGCCAGTGTCAAAAGATCGCTGATCATCGCGGCGGCTTTCTTGCCGGATTCCAAAATCCTTTCAATGTAATTCCTCATTTTATCATTCTGCTGCAGGCCGTTCAAAAGCAGCTCCGAATAACCGACCAGCACTCCCAGAACGTTATTCAGATCATGGGCCACGCCGCCCGCCAGTTGCCCCAGGGCTTCCATCTTCTCGGCCTGCTTAAGTCGTTCTTCAAGTTTTTTACGTTCCGTGTCGTCGCGAATACATTCTATGGCTGCGATTATATCACCATGCTCATCTCGAAGGGCGGATGCCGTAGCCGAAAGATGACGGGTTTCTCCCATGCCTGGAATCATTATAAATGTTTCAGCCGACAGCATATCGCCCGACCTTTTAAACGTTGTATATTTTTGCTCCATTTCCGGATCCGGCTGAAGAGCTAAATCAACCAGGGTTGGTCTTCGCTCGCCGTAAAAGGGCAATGCATATTCGTAATTGCCTCTGCCGGCCATCTCTTCCTTCTTGACGCCTGAAATGTATTCCATGGTTCTGTTCCACGCCAGGACTTTACCCTCTCTATCGATAACGAGAATTGCATCCGGCAGAAATTTGATTATGTTTTCAAGCCGTTCCCGCTGAGTTTTCAGATCCTCTTCCATTAGTTTTTGTTCAGTTATATCCTGTATTGTCACCACCGCGCCGGACGAATGATCGTCAAACTGAAGGGGGGCGGCGATGAGAATGACATCGCGGAAATTCCCGTTCTTATGACGCAGCCTTGTTTCCACAGTGGTCTTGCCAAGCGTCGATAAATCCTTATACAATTCCCGGCCCACGCGTTCGTACTCTTCTTCGCTTTCATAGAGCATCCGGGTTGTATTTCCGATGATGCCGGACGGGGAATAGCCGAAATTCTCGTACCAGGCATGGTTTGCGCTTTGATATATGCGGTCTTTCATGATGCAGAGGCCGATGGGCGTTGCTTCGAATATGCCCCGGAGCGTCGCCTCGCTCTGAAGAAGGGATTCCTTCGCCTCCATGCGTTTGGTGATGTCACGGATAAAAGCGGTATGATAGGTTTTGTCTCCAATTGTAAAATAACCGCCTGTAATTTCGACAGGAAAAACCGTGCCGTCTTTTTTGCGGTGATATCGTATCGGAACGGTGGGAAGCTCGTTTTGAACGGCTTTGGTGCTTTCTTCCGGTTCGGCGGAAACATCCACGGTTCTCATCGCGAGCAATTCTTCGTTCGAATAGCCGTAAAGTTCGCATGCGGCAGGATTAACTTCGAGAATCCTCAGTGTTTCCTTTTCCACCAGAAAAATGCTGTCGTGAATAGATTCAACAATATTATAGTATCTTTGCTTGATGTCATTCAGTTCTGATTTTTCTTCTCTGCTCTTTTTTAACTCCCTTTCGAGTAATTCGATTCTTTCCCTCATCTTTAGATACTCAGCCTTTTTCTCCACGGCAAGATGTCCCTCCCTTTATTCACCGTTTATAGAGCCTAACGCATTTTTTGACGACTGGAGTGTCCGCTAAATAAGATTATTAATGTGAATTGCTTCACACTATATATCATCGAATATAAATTTTAAAAGTTTAGTTTTTTCGACATTCAGGCTCAGGCGCTTCATTTTTTTGTCTGGATTAATAAAAAAGGGTTCCCATGCGGAAACCCTTATCTATGGAAAATCCAGGGAGATTCGACCTCGCGACCCGCGGATTAGAAGTCCGTTATATTATTGGATTGCAGACAAAATCGTTTTGATCACTGAAGTGGATACTGGTTAAGCTCCCTCTCGAGTTCTATTTCAATTTCGTCCGGTTCAAAAAACCTCAGTTTGTCGAGCAGTTCCTGATATTTGTTGATATCGAAATAATCAAGTTTGTGAACGGCGTCATAGGCCATTTTGAGCAGTATCTTCGTGGCTCCATGAACGGCGTCATGCCGGGATATTCCCCTGTCCGTCATCGTTTTGATAAAGATCCCCGTCTCAATCGGTTCACCTTTTTCTATTTGCTCTTCAATTGCCAAATGCATGTCGATATGGAGGAAGGGATTTATTTCAGAATTTTAATCGAAATCATGATCCATTAATTGATCGGCCATATCGAATTTGTTATGAAATTCTTCATGCTCCATCATGATTTCTGCGATTTTGCATTCCTCATCGGTAAGCTCATCAATCTTGTTGGATATGGCTAATGTCCAGATTCGGTGAAGGTTTTTCCTGTGCTGCTGCCTTTTGAGGTTCTCGAATATCTTGGTGTAATCGTCAGACATATGACAGGCTCCTTTCAACAGGTGGATCAGCGGGAAATGGTCATTTTAAGCAGGGTCATCGTGTCTTGATATATTTTGGGGTCCTTGCTCCCCCTGGGACCGGCGACATTCAACGTCATTATGTTATGTTTTTCAATCCATTTCTTTACTTGATCGGCAGCTTCGTCAAAATCTGAAATATTCAGATCTATGTGAAGGCGGGGGCGCTTTGCTTTTGAGGCACACTCCCTGGTAAAAGCGGAGCCTCCTGTCAATCTCCCATGGGTGACAATCAACGTTCCGTCTGAATCCTGGACGTTCTTTGCCGTCCTCTTTGGGTAACTCTCCCAGGGCATTTCTTTTAGCTGATAATGTGAAGGCAGGGGGCCCGCTTCGGTCTTTCTTCCCTTCGGAATCCAGCCGCCATGTGGGATGTCATGTTGTATGGCGAAATCAAGACCGGCTCGGTCGGCTCCGGTTTGGCCGCCTGAGATGATTTTGGAGATCAAATTTGCAATTCTTTCTGAGAAAAGATGTGTGGATTATCCTGGAAATGAAATTTGTTGTCAATGAAGAACTACGGTATCGGTTTATTGATTGAATTTGAGAAATGGGCTGAAAGGGCATTTATAGCGTCTTTTAACCCGTAATGTCTGATTGTGAACAAGGGGAAAATGAAAATCTGTATTTACTGCCAATGTCATCGAATACTATTTCCTTATTAAAAGTTAATATTGGTAAGGTTGGCTTCGGTTTGACTTCGTACCTTGTGTAAAATCATAATTTTTTTCCTAAATATCTTATCCTACAATTTGAGCGGCCATTCCACCTTCCGAATAGTAAAAAAAGGTTATAAATTTATGTTATTATTATTGGAAATCACAATTGCCTTGATATTTGACAACTTTAGGGTTATCAGTTTTTTCATTATATGCCTCACGGAGGTCATTCATGTTACTTTCAGATGCCATAAAGCAATCATTTTCTGAACAGGATACGGCAGACAAACTAATACTACCATTTTTAAGTCACTCTTGTGGTTTTCCCACGCCGGATTCATTGGATTATCAGGCTCAACACGCTGTCAAATTAAACGAAGATGATATGGGGAGATATGATGGATTGTATCTTCATGGTGGGTATCCGTATGCAATTGTTGAAGCAAAAAAATATTCTCATGATATCGAAGAAAAAGATTTTCATCAGGCACGCTCTTATGCAATCAGTGATTTTTTTGATAGTCCTGTTCCATTCATAGTCGTATCTAATGGAAAAGATTATAATTTTTACAAGAAAACCAATGAAATTGACGCTCAGGATGGTAAAATATCGTATAAACAAATTTCCCAATCTCATTGGAGCCAAATAATATGTGAAAAACCCGGCAGTGTAAGAGCTATTATAACACCAAATCAGTTGATAACATTATTAAAAAAAATAAAAGAATGGGTATATAATGATTTAAAGTCATTATTCTTTGATCTTCAGAATAATAAATACGATCCAAAAATAAACATTAATTTATGCGACTCACTCGAAAATATAATTAAGGAAAGAGAAATATATGTAGGCACGACTACTGATAAACAAAAGCAAATTGAGTTTGCTATTCAAACAATTTCACTTCATTTTGTATTAAAAATACTATTTATTAAAATAATAGAAGATCTTTCGTCTGGGTTCGATACGCCGAGAATTATTCAGAACTTTTTTCCGAAAGAAGAATACAGCCATATTGGAGGTGTTTTTGGCTATAAAATATTAAACACTGTTGATAAAAAAAATCGAAATAAAGCTTTTCGCATCTATGTTAAATCAAAAAAGTTCTATTTAAAATTGGGCAAAGATATTGCACAAATTACTTATGAAGACATATTTAGATATGGATTTAATATTTATACCGTCCAGTATGGGAAAATCTTAAAAGCGGAAAATTATGATAAATTTTTCCCAAAAAGCGAAACTTTAAAACAAATAAGAGAGGAACTCATTGCCATAGATATTCGGAGTATTATTATATATGCTTCAAGTGAATACAGGGGCAACGTTATTGGAGATATATATGGACAATTAATTGACGAAGAACTAAAAAATTCGATTGGCGCCATTTATACACCTGAGGATACAGTTGAATTTATGGTCAATCTTGGAAACAAATTTCTTGGAAGATTTCGGAGTAAAAAGATAGTTGAAAATTCATGTGGTTCAGGTCATTTTTATAGAAAAATATATAGAATGTATGTTAATGAAGTAGTTAGTGACCATATCAAAGCAGGACAGCAATTAGACTATCATCAGGCTCATAATGAAGCACTAGAACATGTCCTTGGTAGGGATATAGATCCTTTTGCGATTCAGTTGACTCTTCTTGGTGTATTCTTGGAACAATTAAAAGATAATGTCAAAGCTTCAACACTCCGGGAACACGGTAATCACAATACTTGGAAAGCAAATCATTACATTGACTGTCAGAATTCACTTGATCCTATTACAATAAAACCTCAACAGTATTTTGACTTTTATCGGACCCTTGATCCAGAAAAGCCAAAAAATCTCTTAAAATCATGCATTAAAGCCCTTGATCCTGATCTCTTGATTGGAAACCCACCATATGGTGTAAAAGTTGTTGAAGGTGATCATTACAATGATATTTATAAACTCCAATCAAAGGATTCATACGGTTATTTTATTGCCAATGCAATTGAGAGACTATCAGAAGGGAAAAGAGTTATTTTTATAACTAGTTCATCATTTCTGACCATTAAATCACATTTAAAACTGCGAGCACTTATATTAGATCATTGCAAGATTATTAGAATATTAAAATTGCACAGATCAACTTTTCCCGGAATTGATATTTTCCCCGTGATAATTGAACTAGAAAAATGTGCTGATCAAGAGCAGAGATCTGACAATTTTTATCAATTCTTCGATTTATGGCAATTGCACCCAATAAAGAATGGAGAAGAATTAAGATCTGTTTATGAATTTATATTACATGATTTATCAGCTACTGAAAGTTGGCCGTATGATAAAAAAAGAATAGCGAGATATAAAAACCGACAAGGAATAATAAATATCAATACAATGAGAACTATATTTGATGGGCTCCCAAATCTTTACACATTTATGGATGATTATGAAAAAACTGAAGATCCCATAGTAAAATTAAAAAATATGGAGACATCTAGATATATTGAATTTAACGTAAAAATTATCAATAATGTACATGTTCTAAAATTAGGCCATATTGCCACAGCAAAACAGGGGCTAATCCCGCCGAGCACTAGAGAATACTATCGTATAGTATCTGGGGTTAGAGGTGGAGCTGTTAAAGGAAGTTATATTGAAGTTGATGAAGAGACAGCCCTTACACCTGAAGACGTTTTGCTTCTTTCAAGTGATGAAAAACAAAACGGTATTTTGGTAAATGACCGCTTTAATGAAAAATATTTTGTACCATTGGATAAATCTGGGAGTTCGGATATTTCTGGGAAAAGTCTCAGTCAATACTATAGACCTATAGAGTTTTATGTAAACTGGTCGAGAGAAGCTGTCAAACAAATGAAATATGACAAGAAGGGTCGGTTTCAAGGGGCAAGTTACTATTTTAAAAAAGGCTTAAGCTATTCTGACACAGGTATTTATAGCCCGACCTTTAGGTTAAGCCATGGCAGCGTTTTTGATCAAAAAGGTTCTTGTATTTTCAGTGATTACTTTTCGACGGAGTTTCTATTAGGTCTGCTAAATTCAAAATTAATTAAATATTTTGTTAAAGTATTCATTAATCATTCTGTAAGTTCTCAAGTTGATAGTATAAAAGAAATACCTATAGCAATACCAACAGATAATCAAAGGAGTAAAATTGAGACTATCGTAAATAGTATTATCTGCTCACAGAAATTAGACCATTCTTATGACTACTACAATAAACAAATTGAATTAGATGAACTTATTTATGAACTTTATAATCTTGATGACGTTCAAAAGAGTGAAGTAAGGGAATGGTATGATAGGCGATACCCCAAATTACGAAGAGATATTGACACTTCACTATTGGAGGAATATTAAATCAATATAATATCTCATAATAACTAAATTAAGATTAATATACTGACAATTTATGTATTCAATAAGATTCTATGGGTTTCAAGATGAATAACAAATATTAAGTTTTACATAATTGTTAAGATTTAGCACACTCTAATCAATTTCAAATGGAATTCAATGCTCTTGCCAGATCGACCGCATTGAAACTTTGTATTTGAAGTATTGGATGCAGAAAAAGAGCCCCCTCACTCCGAATGCGCCCGATGCTCCTCCCAGTTCCGCACGTACTCCCGGGCCAACTCCTTCGACTTGATCACAATCAAATTTTCCGCGTTCCTTACTTCAGCCGACTTCGTGAAATTGAACGATCCCGTAATGACCGTTTCCCGGTCAATGATCATGACCTTGTTATGTGCTATGGCATGCTTATCATCGATGAAGACCGGAATCCCCTGATTTAGAAAGAACTTATACGATGAATAACGTTCCTTCCGCTGGTTCTTGTCGAGGATTACCGCGACGTTTATACCCTTTTTATACGCATTTAACAACGCCTTTGCAATTGGAGCCGACGTAAAGGAATACGCCTGAACGAGGATCTCCGACTCGGCCTTGTCCAGCACATCAACTATGACCTGGGTGCAATTGCCGGCCGGTGAGAAGCATACTTTGACCGGGGTGCCTTCAGGCAGGATGATGTCAGCGGCAAATGCAGGTGAACTTAAAATAAATACTGCGAGTATGATGCAAAATAGGATTTTTCTTTTCATTCTTTATCGTATCTCTAAGAACTCATGATATCGCACTTCAAGGCGTTCTCTATCCGGTCTATCTTGAATCTTATGGGGAACGATCAATTTACCATTATGAAGTTCTTGTAATCCATGAAGTAGCATCGGACCATCTGTTTCTTCAAGCACATCCGATCTGATATGTATGGTGTAATCAGGATCAATCCCAACTATATTTTGATCGAAAGCAGCATGATGAATCTTGCAAAGACAAAGTCCATTTATGACAATTGGGTCGCCCATGGGGTGGGTGTCCGGGATAATATGAGCCGCATCTAAAAGCTCTCGATGTTTTAATCGGCATATCGAGCATGAACTATCGTATGCAGTAATCACATTTTCACGAAATGCAGTTTGATGAAGGCGACGCAAGGTATATGCAGCTACATATTTTCGCACCCTAAGGGTCTCCCCATTGTCAAGACAAAAAATGGGTTTGTTTAAGGTGCACTTGGCACGTCTGCTCGGTTTAAGGTTAAGCTCTCTTT
>JAFGHS010000154.1 GCA_016930075.1 Deltaproteobacteria bacterium | reverse complement strand
GATTTTCGGAAAAAGATCAACTTTATTACGGAGGTACATCATGTTTGAACGCGTTTTGAAAATCGCCCTGGTTGCCGCCTGCGCGATCGCCCTCTTCGGGATCACGGCATGTGAGATCCCGGCCGTCGGCGAGCAGGTGGCCGCGCCGCAGATCAGTCTTGAAAGCGGCGTCTATTACGGGCCCCAGGAGGTGACGATCACCTGCGAGGACGGCGACGCCACGATCCGCTATACGACCGACGGATCGAATCCCGGCGAGACCGCAGGCACGCTGTACGAGGGTCCTTTCCAGATCAACTATGGCTGTACGGTCAAGGCGATCGCCTGCAAGCCCAACAAGCGGCCGTCTGTGATTCCCGCCGGTTCGTACACCATTCCACTGGTCATAACGTCCGGGAACTATGACAACGGTACGACGGATATACCCTGCTACTGGCTGGGCAACGTCCGGACCGATCTCCCCATTGACGGCGTGCTCGGCGGCAACGGGACGGAGTCGTATCCCTATGCCGGTTCAATCTATACATCGGGTTACTATTGGATTCCGTATCCGGAAGGCGCAGGCACGCTGCAAATACCCTGTTACTGGCGTAACACGACCCGGGTCGATCTTTTTTCGCCTACCGACGGGTATGACGGAAACGCCAATGCGATCATGGTGATCAACGGAACCGTTTATACGGCAGGTTCTTACGACGACGGCAGCGGTTCCTATAAACCGTGCTACTGGATCAATACGACACGATATGATCTAGAGATTCCGGGGAACTGGGCTATGGTGAATGATCTTTTCGTTTCGAACGGTATTGTTTACACATGTGGCTCCTATGCCACGACGGAAGGACAGATGATTCCCTGCTACTGGACCGGCACGTTTAAAACCGACCTGCCCGGGAACGCCGACATGTACACGGGCGCTTTCGGGATTTTTATATCCGGCCAAACAGTCTTCACATCTGGCCACCTGTGGGACGGGTCAAAGATTTTTCCCTGCTACTGGGTCGGAACAAACCGAACCGATCTCTCCGGCGACGGGGTTCACCACGCGGGCGCCCGGCGGCTGTTCGTCTACAATGGCACGATTTATACCTCCGGGATGTACTCCGACGGTTCGCAATTCATACCCTGCTACTGGACCGGCACGGTGAAAACCGATCTTCCCGGGGCAAGCGGCGATCTGCTGCACGTGTCCGGTGCTTACGACATCTGCGTCAGCATCGGCACTGTTTATACAGCGGGCATGTGGTATGACGGCTCAAAACATGTGGCCTGTTACTGGACCGACACAACGCGCACGGATCTTCCGGCTGACGGAAGCGCCCACGCCGTGGCCAATACGATTTATATGTACTGAAGAAGATGCAAGGAGAAAAAGCGATCAGACTGTTGCATGATTAAACTAGCTTAAATAGATGATTTATCTGCCGGCGGGACTGTGAATGGCTCGCCGGCTTTTTTTGGGGGGGAAGGGCCTTGAGTGCATGGATCATCCGCTGGGGCCTGATCGGTTGCGGCAACATCGCGCGCCGCAGGGGTCGCGCCCGCCTTGACCACAACCCGCCCGCCGTCTCCTGGAAAAGGCGGTTTCAGACAATTATTTCTGTATCTCATATCATAGAATAATAATGGACAAATAAGATACATTGGAGATAATTAGCCCCTATGGTTCTATCAGCATTGATGAGCTGAAAGAGGCAAAATGATTGTGAGGACTTAAAAAGGAAGAATCGATCGAAGCATTGCCGCCGTCCCCAAATCCGCCGCCTTTTGATTGGCGTTTTTTCTGAAAGCCTTCCCACCAATCGGGCATTCCCCGTAAACAGCGAGCCTGGATTCGACGTGGAACAGATCATCGCCAAAATTTATATCTCCGGCTCATCCTGTTGAGTCTGTCAGGGGAGTTTATAAATCAAAAACACCTCTATTCTGTCAAAATTGAGTGGAATCGGATCCTCTGTTTGTTACGTCTGTTCAGAATGCGAAGCGTGATTTGCCGTTCTCAATCCAGGGCATCAGGATGTAAATAATTTATTATAGAATAAGGAATTAAAAAGTTCTTTCCACCTCCCGTGGACAGCGGTTTGAACAAAAAGAAAAGAACCGGGGCAGAAATGAAAAAAAAGCGGCTTCCGGGCGGAAAAGAAAAAAATTCAAACCGGGTGAGGGGGTGCTTGACAAATTGTATGAAAAGTGACTATGCTACCCTCTGTATTCAGCATATGGATGTTGGCTTTTTGACTTTCACAAAACACACTCAAAAAATAAGGTTTCAGGTGAGGTATTTTTAATATTTGGTTATTATAAGGTTCTATAAAGAAACCTTATATTAATAATTTTTTTAAAGGAGGAGGCTTTTTAATGAAAAAAGCAGCAGTGTTCTTCATGCTGGTCGCTCTGTTCAGCATGGCTATGTTCAACTGTCCGCCGCCGAAGGTTACCATTCAGGTCATGGCCTATGGTAATGAAGCGAACCAGGAAGGTCAGAACTGGGTTCGGATCGTTGAGAATTTCCAGAAGGAAAACCCCAACGTGACATTCGATTACGAACTTCTGTATGATGAAGCATATCACCAGAAGGTCACCGCCAATCTGGCCGGTGGCGAGAAATCGACCCCGGATCTGGCGTACTTTGGACCTGATGCCCGCTGGGGCAAACCCTGGCAGGAAGCCGGTCAATTCTTTGACCACAGGCCCTACATGGATGCCAGCTACTATGACCTCAAACTGATTCCGCCCATGGGTCCCAATGGCGAAATCTACGAAATTCCGTTGGGAACTTCGAACATCTGTACCACTCTCTTCATGAACGAAGAGCTGGTGAAGGAACTCGGTTTCTCCGCGCCGAAGACCTATGCGGACCTCGTTGCAATGGTTCCGAAGGCGACAGCAGCCGGTATTGAAGTTGTTTCCATCGACGGTGCCGATGGTTGGGCATGGGGCTCCTGCTTGATGTCTACCATTATTGCGCGCGTGTCGGGCGATGCCAACTTCGTATCGAAGACGGTTGCCGGCAAGTACCAGTTTACGGGTACTGAATGGGTTGCCGCTCTGACAATGCTTCAGACCATGGTGAAAGACGGCGTCATTTCCAGCAAATCGGTCGGCGTCGACTATGGAACGAACCTCGCCAACTTCGGCAACAAGAAGGCTCTGTTCTGCGTCCAGGGTCAGTGGGCTGCAGGCAGCATCGAAAAGGCCGTTCAGGACGTCACAATCCTGCTCGCATGGCCTGCACTCCCGGGTGAAAAGGCCGCCATGGCCGGCACAGTCGCTGCGGCGCCTTCGGTCGGTTACGGTCTCACCAAGAAGGGCGGCTCGAACGCGGCTGTTCGCGATGCGGCTCTGAAGTTCCTCACGAAGTACTTCTATTCCGAACCGGAAGTCACCCAGCGCCTGCGTGACGGCGCGATCGTGGCCCCGATCCTGAAGAACTATCAGGTTCCTTCGGATATCCCGATCATCGTGAAGCGGAAGGTTGAACTCGCCCAGAAGGCGGGCGTCACCGAGGTCATCGACTCTTATTTGACCGGCGCTCCGAACGACGCACTCAATGCGGGCATGCAGGAAATCGTGAAAGGCACAAAGACACCGGAACAGGTTGCTGCGGAAGTCCAGGCACTTCTTAAGTAATTGATTCCTTTCTTAGCCTTTGATTCGTAAAAAGAGGGGGGGCGCTTTATGTGCCCCCCTTTTTCTAAGGGAGAATGTGATGAAACGACGACGATTTGATTTCAGAGGTTTGCTGTTATTTTTCATGATGGTCGGACCGGGGTTGCTCCTCTATCTTGCCGTTGTGACGTATCCCATTATCTATTCGGTATGGTTGAGTGTGACTGACTTCAACCCGGTAAAGGGCACAGTCGTGCATTCAGTCAAGTACAGCCCCGACGGAAAATACATCGCCTCGGGCAGCGATGACAATACCATCAAAATCTGGGACGCCTCTTCAGGAGCGTTGATCAAAACACTCATGGGCAAAAGCCTGGCGGTTTACGCCGTCGCATTCAGTCCGGACGGAAAAACCCTTGCCACAGGCGGAGTGGAAAAATACATCCGTCTCTGGGAAGTCCCATCAGGCGACATGCGTGGAGAATTGCGCGGCGGACACAGCGGACACGTCCTGGGTCTCGCCTACAGTCCGGACGGCCGGCTGATCGCGTCGGCGGGCGAGGATTTATCCATCGCCATCTGGAACGCGAACACCATGGAACTGATCACAAATCTCATCGAGCACTCGAGACCGGTCACGTGCGTGGCCTTCAGCCCCGACGGAAAATTACTCGCCTCCGGGAGCCAGGACAAGAATATCATCCTCTGGGATGTCGAAACGTACGCGCCGGTCGCGACGCTGTCCGGGCACGCCCTGACGGTCAATTCGATCGCCTTCAGCCCGGACGGGAATACGATTGTTTCGGGCAGTTCGGACGAGACCATCATCGAATGGGACGTCGCGACAGGAACACAGATCCGCTCGCTGATCGGACACACCGGATATGTCAAGGGTGTGGCCTACAGCCCGGACGGCAAGCTTATCGTCTCCTCGTGCGAGGACAATGAGAACATCGACAACACGGCGAAAGTGTGGGACGCCTCCACGGGAAGACTCATCCGTTCGCTGGAAGGTCACACCAACGCGGTCATGACCGCCGTGTTCAGCACTGACGGCAGGACGATCGCCACGGGAAGCCGCGATAAAACCATCAAGCTCTGGGACGTCACCAGCGGCACGGAACGAGTCACGCTCTTCGGGCACGGCGATGTCAATTTCCTGGGATTTGAAAATTATATGTTCATGATCAATGACAAGGATTTCTGGCATGCGTTCAAAAACGGCATGATCGTCGTTTTGATTTCCGTTTTCGGCCAGATACCGATCGGATTCATGTTCGCCTATATCCTTTTCCGAAAGCTGGTAAAAGCGGAGCGCTTTTTCCAGTCATTCATCTTTTTGCCGCAGTTTTTGTCCACGATCGTTCTTGGCATGATTTGGAAAAAGCTCATTCAGACCGACGGGCCTTTCGCCAAATTGATCCAGTGGATTACCGGGAATCCTGACGCGCAGTTCGAGCTCATGTTTGACCCGAACACCGCGATGATCCCCATCGGCATTGTCATCCTCTGGATGTACACGGGCATGTATATGATGATTTTTCTGGCGAATTTGCAGAAAATAGACAACTCGATCATCGAGGCCGCCCAGATAGACGGGGCCACGGAACCGAAGATATTCGTCAAGGTCATCGTACCGGTGCTCGCGGGCTCCGTTTTGATCTGTGTGATCCTGGCAATTGCCGGATCATTAAAGGGCTTTGACCTTATCTTTGCCATGACCACGATGGGTGTCACCAGGCGCAATGCCGCGGTGCTGCCCATTTACATGTATACGTCCGCTTTTGACGCGTATGACAATCCGCTGCGTTTCAATCTCGGCGCGGCAATTTCCAATGCCATTGTCGTCATCAGCGTTGTTTTCATAACGCTCAGCAATTTCTTGGGCAGAAAATTCGGCGGAACGCACCAGGAGAGGGAATAATTATGGACTATCAGTCTCATATTGTGCAGGGGAAGCACCGGAAAATCCCCGTCGGCAAAATTGTTTCATATGTCGTATTCACCATTTGGATATTTTTGACCGTTTTCCCGCTTGTCTGGATGACGTGGTCTTCGTTCAAAACGAATGAGGAACTCACCCTGGATTCGATGAGCTTCCCGCGGGAACTTTTCGACAATATCAATGACGAATACATCGTCATCAAACAGGAACTCAATATCATGCCGGACTATGATCCGGCCGACACCCGGCCGCGGCTCATCATCGAATCCGCCGTCATCGGCTATTCGCGGCGCATGATGCTCTGGTACCCCCTCAAGGAGGAACTGCCGCCCGAGCTCGCGAATCTCAAGCCCGGCGACGGGTTGCGGCTGAATCAGCTGCCGCCGCACATCCAGTCGCAGATCAGCTGGCTCACGATCTGGTATAATTTCACCCAGTCGTTCATGCGCGGCGGCCTGGCGGCCAAAGCCTTGAACAGCCTCATGTATTCGGTCCTTGGGTCCATGTCGATCGTGTTATTGAGTCTGATGATGGGCTTCGGCCTTAGTAAAATGAAATTCAGACGATTGTCGGGCGTGATCAACGCCACGGTCGGATTCGGATATCTGATAAACATCACCTCGGTCATCATCCCGCTCTATCTTTTGATGTCGGCCGTCGGCTTGACCGATACGCATGTGGGTGTCATCCTTGTCTATACGGCCTTCGGATTGCCCATGGCCGTCATGTTGACGACGCAGTTTATCCGCGGCCTGCCGGACAGTCTGGTTGAATCCGCGTTCATTGACGGCGCCGGGACCATGCGCACCTTTTTCCAAATCATCGTACCCATGTCCATTCCGGTCGCGGCCACGATCGCCATTTTCAACGTTCTGGGAATCTGGAACGAATTCCTGCTCGTCCTGATCGTCGCCAGTACGGAGGGCACCAAATCCCTCCCCGTCGGCGTTTACTCGTTTTCCGGGTTGACCAGCACACAGCTGGGCTGGCAGCTCGCGGCCATGTTCATGGCGCTCCTGCCGGTCGTGATTTTCTACTTTGTCTTCAACAAGCAGATCGCGAAAGGAGTCGTCGGCGGAGCCATCAAAGGATAATTATTGCGGATAAAGATTAACGGCTGTCTCTTCACCGCGGGAATGAAAACCGGCGATGGGAAAGACAGCCTTTTTTTTGACAGGAGGGCACCTCGAAAAAATCATTCCTTTTTTCGAGTTTTTCGAGGTGCCTAGAAAGTCGTCGGGCGGGACGGATCGATCCGGTATAAATTCAGGCGCCCGACGCAGCCGGTTGCATGAAGGTTGGGAAAGGTATAGGATAAGGCCATGTTTGGATTCATGATTCG
>JAFGHS010000153.1 GCA_016930075.1 Deltaproteobacteria bacterium | reverse complement strand
ACAACGTTTGACAGGATATACAGCGGCAACCGCCCGCGCTACATCGACGGTTACAACCAGCTCAAGGAAGCGATCAGGCCCTGGGGCAGCAAGTAAATATTAAGCTGCCGTGTAGGACCTATAACTTGATTTCCGTCAGGTCGAGTGCACGCGAGTAAGGAATCAGCGCCCCGATGGGTGTTTCTTTAAACACCTTTTCACGATGAGCCGCATCATAAACCATCCGTTCATTAGGAAATTCTTTCGATATTTTATCAATAATATTCATTTCATCCGTCGTCAAAGGCTGTGTATTGGTTTCGTTTGCCTTTTTTATATTATCAACAAGGTCTCGATAGTTGTTTAACTGAGGACCGTACTTGAGGGCTGCATAAGTTGATCCTGTCATACTCTTCCCTAAACATCTGTATGCTACCATATCCGCATACCAAAGGTATTTGGCGGTAAAAAGCATCTTATCTGTTTTCTTCAACAATTTTTTGCCGAGGGCATTTTATTGTTTTCATGCCTGCACCTCATTCTCTATGCCGGTGTAAAGAAACGATCCACATTACAAAATTACAATTCATTTTTTTCCAAAAAACTGTAATACCCCTTATGGCTGAAAATGATGTGATCGAGCAGCTTAATGCCCAGGGTTTCACCGGCCCGCTTCAGTTCCTTCGTAATTTCAACATCGTCCTTGCTAGGGGTCAGGTTGCCGGTGGGGTGGTTGTGGGCCACGATCACGGCGGATGCCCGGTCGGTGATGGGGTCGGCAAACACCTCGCGGGGATGCACCTGGGTTTTATTGACCAGGCCAACCGAAACGGTGCGAGTGGCGATGACCTCGTTGGCGCCATTGAGGGAAACACAGAGGAAGTGTTCCTGTTTGCGGTCGGCCATGTGGCGGATCAGCGGCAAGACATCCGGCGGAAAGGATATCTTCAACCCTTCCGGACGAATGCGCCGGCGGGCGAATTCAAAAGCGGCGGCAATCAAGGTGGCCTTGGCCGGACCGACGCCCTCGATGGCCTGAAGTTCTTTAAGGGTTGGGTTGGCGCTGGTTTTGTCCAGAACCTTCAGAATCCGGCTGGACAGGGTCATGACATCGTGCGTTTTGGTCCCGCTGCCCAAAAGGATGGCGAGCAGGTCCTGATCGGATAATGCCGCGGCTCCCTTTTGCTGAAGCTTTTCGCGCGGACGGTCGGATATTGGTATGTCTTTTATTTTCTGCATGCCGAACTCAATCCTTGATGATGAATTCTACCCATTCGTTTCAAAAAGCATCCTCGCTTTTCCATGCCCGACAAGTTGTGAAAGAATCCGAAAATTATTCAATTCATATCGTATTCGACCGGCTATAATGGCCGGATGAATTTTAAGGCTTTCTGCCAGGGCTTTTACCTTTTCGGCGGAAGGAATCGGGCGCGTGTTTATTTTTTCCCAATGCTTTGGCGGTATCAGAGAAGCGGAGGCCAGCTCATCGGCCTCTTGTTCAACAGGATCGGCGGCCGCATGCTCATGTTTACGCAGATCAAGATCGTCAACGATAATTTGTTTGTTTTTTGAAAGATGCTTAATAATGTGAGCAAGTTCGTGCAAAAGACAAAACCAGAAATTGTCAAGACGGTCGTAGCGCAAAGTAAGGCCTACCACAGGGGAGCCGTCCGGCAAAAGCATGGCCGCGCCATCCAGATAGGTTTTGGACAAATGAGAGACAACGATCATATGAATACCTTGTTTCTCCAGATATTCACGGGCCAAAAGGGGACCATTGCTGAAATAGCTCAATTTTGCAATCTCCCTAAGTGCTGAGGAACTTAAGACCCCCTTATCGTATTTTTGTTCCAGCGGTCTCGCAGTTGCCAATTCCAGCACCCTTAAACACCAAGCTGAAACGGCATATTTGTCCGCCTTGGCGTTCAGGCGGGCGCTAAATCCCTGTCGCAAACAGGCGCCGGCAACAGATTCAATACCACCTGCCCGACCGATAAAACCGCGCATCAACTCCTCATTCTTATCCGTGCAACCATCGATTTCGGGAATCCATTTCCGTTTGGCCATTTCCACTACCGGAAATCGGGACCACTCTAAATCAGAGAATCCTTCAGGGAAAACCGCCCCCGGCTCCCGCAGAAGCACCTCTGCCGGAATATCCAATCCCTTATTAAGTCCCCGCATCATGGAAAGGGTCAGGGGTTTCTTGCGGTTCAGAACTTCGGACACCTTGCTGCGACTTCCCATAAAGGGGACCAGGTCCTGCTGTTTCAGTCCGAGCTGCTCCATCCTGAATTTGATGGCTTCAACAGGATCAGGCAAATCCATGGGGAAGTGCTGATCCTCATACATTTCCACAAGGGCGGTCAACAGCTCAAGTTCATCCGCCTCCGGGGAGCCGGATGTTGCATCCATAAGCTGCTCGATGCGGTTTAATGCAAGGTTGTAATCTTTTTCTGTTTTAATGAGTCGGCTGATCATCAGATCACCTCCGCATCGATCCGGTCGTATTCTTTATGCGTCCCCACAAAACGGACAAATACCGTTTTGGTGGAATAGTTGATTTTGACGACCAGTCGATATTTATTGCCTCCGATATTGAATACCACCCGGTTGTCTCTCAGGATGCTTGCCGACCGGTATTTATCTTTGATATCTGATGGTGATTCCCAATTTGCCCTTTTCGCTTCGTACCACCATGCATCCAGAGGGGCTTCGGCATCCCTGCCGTCCGGTCTTTCGCAGAATTCCTTTAATTTTTTCCTGGATATGATGTGCATATATTAATATGTTCCCTAATGGATGTCAATATAATTGTTCCCTATTTAGGAACATTTATAAAAAGATGGGGCAGCACCAAAAAGGTTGCAATTTCGGCAGCAATTTCCGGAACGCCCTCCATCTAATCGTCTTAGGATAATAGCGGTATAAAAATCCCTCCTGTCCTCCCTTTGACAAAGGGAGGAATAAACTCCCCTCTTTTGAAAAGAGGGGCCGGGGGAGATTTTCAGTACATATTTGGAGCTTTCACTGTGAACCGCTGCTTTTTCTACGACGGGTGGTCTTTGTTTCTGTTTTTTGAGTCTTGCTTTCAGCGATTGTTTTCGCTTTTTCCGCTTTGATTCGTTTCAGCAGTTCCGAGGCTGGTTCGTCATTGGGGTCCTGGGGGACCAGCTCGCCGCGAAAGGCTTTGGCAAGGATCGATTGGGTAAGTTTATCTATCTGGGCTTTGGTTTTTTTATACCGAGATTCAACTTTTTTTATTAATCTAAACAGGGCCTCTACTTGTTTGACAATCTCTCTTTGTTCCTGAATTGAAGGTAGGGGAAAACTTATTGATTTAAGGATATTTTGATTTAAGAAATCTCTGGTGCTTCCTTTGCAAAGTCCAGCTATTTGATCCAAAATAAAGGGAGCGCCACTAAAAAGATAACAAAAAAAATTGGGGTCAATTTTTTTGTTATCCAAAGCTACTCGTATTATATTTGTAGAAAAACGGGCTTCTCCTATGTCATTTGGAACCACGCAAACCTCGCCAACAGTGCCAGATCGTGAGATAATAACATCTCGGGGAAGTACTTTGTATCGTAAAAGTTGATTTGCTTTTTCTATAGTAATATATATTTTCGTGCCATATATAAATTCCATAAACCCGATATTCTCAATGCCTAAAACTGGAATCCCTGATTTAATGTGTTCACTTTTTTTTAACATTGAGCCGAAAGGGCCTGTCATTAATCCTCTTCTTTTTTTAGATATTAGCTCCTCAATTTTTGAAATTTT
>JAFGHS010000152.1 GCA_016930075.1 Deltaproteobacteria bacterium | reverse complement strand
TCCGCCACGCATTTATCGGCAGCCAATACCCGTGCACGATCCAACATATAGGGATTGATATCCGTACATTCGATGGTGACATTGTCACTCCCAAGGGCTTGTAACCCTTCAGCAAGACTCACTTCGAGCTCACAATTACCGGAACCAAGCGCAATAACCCGGCATTGCCGGGTACCAGTGTGCTTGGCAGCCAACTGAATATAACGCTGAAAGAACTCTTTATCATTTCTAAAGCCGAATGGTGCAATCAAAGGCACGACAAAATTGTTTGCCCAATAGCCGTGTATCGTGGGTAAATCGGCGACATTTATAACGTTTTTATATGCTGATATTTCACGCTTGATCTTTGCTTCGTAATCGGATCCGCGCATCAACGCGTCTCGTCCACGAATTTTTCCGGCACGCACATAAGAAAACAATTTATCCAACATTCTCATACAGAACTCTTCTCTTTATGCGGCACCCCGCCATGAGGTTGCCTTGATCGTACTCCCGGACACGGTGTGAAAAGTCACCTGAAGGTCATCGAATCCGTCATGCAGGATAATTTGTTTGATAAGTCATTGTTTTTTTTAGCTGGAGTATATGAAGAGAAAGGAGACACGTCAAGGAAATTTAAAAAGCAAACTATGGGGTATTTTACCGGTGAATACCTGCATTCGCCGGAATGTCTCATGCTCGGGAGCCCGGGTCAATGGTGTTTCCGCAACCAACCGGTTGTAAATCTCCAATGGAGCCTGAAGATCAACATCTGTGGCGTCGCGCATTTTGGTGGCCATCGCGGCCTCCTCTTAAAAAGGGACAAATCTCTGGGGACAGATTTCAAATCTGTCCCCAGTCCTGATTTCCTGGATGCCGGCTTTCGTCGGCATGACGGCGTTGGCGGGGTTAGGCTCTTACAAGACGCCGGTATTTGATGCGGTGGGGCTGGCTGGCGGCGGCGCCGAGGCGCGCTTTCCGGTCGGCCTCATATTCCGTGTAATTGCCGTCATACCAATAGGTCCGGCTCTCGTCCTCGAAGGCAAGGATATGGGTCGCGATCCGGTCGAGGAACCAGCGGTCGTGGCTGATGATCAAGGCGCAGCCGGCAAAGTTGTCGAGGGCCTCTTCGAGGGCCCGCATGGTGTTGACGTCGAGATCGTTCGTCGGCTCATCGAGCAAAAGCACGTTGGCCCCCTCCTTGAGTATCCGCGCCAGATGGACCCTGTTGCGCTCGCCGCCCGAAATGCCGCCCACCTTCTTCTGCTGATCCGTGCCGGAAAAGTTGAAGCGCGCCACGTAGGCCCTTGAATTGATGAGTTTGCCGCCCATGGGAATCATTTCCTGGCCTTCCGATATGGTCTCCCAGATGGTTTTATCGGGATTCAGAACGTCCCGGCTCTGATCGACATAGGCCAGTTTGACGGTTTCGCCAATCCGGATGGTTCCTGAATCAGGCTGTTCCTGCCCCGTAATCATCTTAAAGAGGGTCGTCTTGCCTGCGCCGTTGGGACCGACAATCCCCACAATCGCGCCGGGAGGAAGCGAAAATGTCAGCCCTTCCATGAGAAGCCGCTCGCCGTAGCCTTTTGTCACCGCCTCGGCTTCAACAGCAAACTTCCCGAGGCGGGGTCCCGGCGGGATGTAGATTTCCAGGTCGGCGGCGCGCTTTTCTCCTTCCTGCCCCAGGAGCGCCTCATAGGCATTGATGCGCGCCTTTGATTTGGCGTGTCTTCCCTTGGGCGACATGCCGATCCACTCCAGTTCCCGTTGCAGGGTCTTCTGGCGCTCCGACACGGTTTTTTCCTCCTGCCTGAGGCGGTTCTGCTTCTGATCGAGCCAGGACGAATAATTACCCTTCCAGGGAATGCCCTCTCCCTTGTCCAGTTCGAGAATCCAGCCGGCCACATTATCGAGAAAATACCGGTCGTGGGTCACAGCGATGACCGTTCCGGCGTAGCGCTGCAAATGGTGTTCGAGCCAGGCGACGGACTCGGCGTCCAGGTGGTTCGTCGGTTCGTCGAGAAGGAGAATATCCGGATTTTTCAGGAGGAGGCGGCACAGGGCGACGCGCCTTTTTTCGCCGCCGGAAAGGACATTGACGGGCGTCTCGCCGGGCGGACAGCGCAGGGCGTCCATGGCCATCTCCAATCGGGAGTCAAGGTCCCAGGCGTCCAAGGCATCCAGCTTTTCCTGGACCTTTCCCTGCCGCTCGATCAACGCGTTCATCTCGTCGTCCGTCATGGGTTCGGAAAACTTCTCGTTGATTTGGTTGTATTCGGCCATCAGATCGACCGTTTCCTTGACGCCCTCTTCTACGACCTCCCGCACGGTCTTTGTTTCATTGAGAAGGGGTTCCTGCTCCAGATAACCCACCGTATACCCCGGCGACAGGATCGTCCGGCCGTTGAAGTCCTGATCGACGCCCGCCAGGATGCGTAAAAGGGTGCTTTTCCCCGATCCGTTCAATCCGAGAACGCCGATCTTGGCGCCATAGAAATAGGACAGAGAAATGTCCTTGATCACAATCTTTTTATCGTAGGTTTTGCTTACGCCGATCATCGAATAGATGACCTTGTTCACTTCGTTTGTCATGGACGGTTCTTGCCCCCTCTTTCGTTTTCTCATGCAACCGGATGCAATGTCATCCCTCTATCATAAGTTCGTTTGGAGGTCATAATTTTTAATTGGTGAAACGATTTGGAAATGGTAGTAAAGAGTCCCAATAAATGCGTATGTAAAATCGACAATTTCAAAAAGGAGACTCCCATGAATTTTCAGGATTGCATCAAATTTGCCAAAGAGAACCCCGTTTGTTACGTCGCAACGGCCGACGGCGATCAACCCCGCATCAGGCCGCTCGGATTGTGGTTTGCCGATGAAAAAGGCTTCTATTTTCAGACGGAGTCGGTCAAGGCGATTTATCGTCAGTTAAAAAGCAATCCCAGGATCGAACTTTGTTTTTTTGCAGCGGCCCCGCCGCCGGGAAAAGTGCTGCGGGTTGCCGGGAAAATTGAATTTTTGGATGATCTTGCCTTAAAAAGCAAAGTGCTCACAGACAGACCGTTCCTCAAAGGGCTGGGAATTAACGAACCGGGAGATCCCCTGCTCGTCCTGTTCCATGTCGGCTGCGGCGAGGCTTACTTCTGGACGATGGCCGACAACATGAAAGAATCGCAAATCGAGCGCATCAAATTCGGGGCGTAATCCGTCACCGCTTTTTTCCAGCCCCCTGCTTTGCCGCCCATTCAAAATATGACCCGATGGAATAGACGGCATCCTGTATCTTGGAATAGACGGGGAATCCGGCCTTCCTCAGCGTGGCGAACGTGGAAATCCTCGTGCGCTCCGCATCAAGATTGTCTTCGACGAAGCTCGACAGGATGGGAATGACGGGTTTTTTAATCTTTTCGGCCATTTCGAAGATGGTGTCCGCGTTGTTCTTTACGTTGAGGAAAAATTCCGACCGCATGATGTATTCAACGGAAAAGTAGGGGATGATCACATCGATCCCGTCATCCTCATCGATGGCCTGCATGGTGTGGAGCATGACGTTAAGATCGAAGCCGAAAGCCCCCAGATCGACGGGATTGGCCGTCGAGGTGTTCACGCCCATGATCACTTCGCCGATTTTTCGCTGCGTTTTTTCGCTCAATTCCGGAAGCGGCAGCCCCGCCTCTTCGGCAAGATCGGTGAAAAGAACTGAAATGCCTCCCCCGGCGCCGAGAAACCCCACACGTTTTCCACGCGGCAGTTTCCTGCTTGTGCCCAGCATCACCAGATCCATCATCTGCTCGAAATCATCGACCAGCAGACCGCCATGCTGCCTGACGGCGGCGGCCCAGATGGTATAATTGCTTGCCATGGCACCCGTATGGCTCGCTGCGGCCTTTGATCCCGTATCGGTTTTCCCTCCCTTCAAAATGATGACCGGCTTGACGGCCGTCGTCCTTCTCAAGGTTTTGAGAAACGCCTCCGTGTCCTTGATGTCTTCAATGTAGCAGGCAATGAGCCGGATATTCTTGTCGCCGGCCAGATAATCGAGGTAATCTTCAACCCGAAGATCGATCTGATTTCCGTAGGAGACGACTTTATTGAGAAAGATCTTCCGCGTTGTCGCCATGGCCAGAAAATTTCCCGTCACCCCGCCCGATTGTCCGAGAAAAGCGACTGTTCCCGGCGTCTCTTCCTGAACGCCGGGGGTAAATGCGATTCTGGATTCGGAGCAGTAAACGCCGACGCAGTTGGGGCCGACGATCCGGAGGTCTCCCTTTCTGGCTTCCCTGATCAGATCCTCTTCCAATTGACGGTTTCCTGTTTCTCCGAAGCCGGAGGTAAAAAAATGGATGAATTTTATCTGTTTGCGGACTGCCGCCTTGACAATATCAATGGACTGCTCAACGGGCGCGGCGACAATGGCATAATCGACCGATTCCGGGAGTTCGTCGATGGAGCCGTAGGCGGGAACGCCGTCCACAGTGCCGCGCCGCGGATTAACCGGATAGAGAGCCCCTTCGAAACCGGTCACCCGCAATATCTGGAAATACGGCATTTTCCCCCCGCCGAGATTATCGGAGGCGCCGACAACCGCCACACTTTTGGGATAAAACAAACTGTCGAGATTCATTTTCTTACTGATCCTTATCTGCAACCATTGTTGACGGTCTCGTAAAAAGCCGTCACCCCGGCAAAAGCCGGGGACCAGCACTTTTGTAACCCCTTGATCCCGCCGTGGCGGGACTGGATACCGGCTTTCGCCGGTATGACGTGACTGGT
>JAFGHS010000151.1 GCA_016930075.1 Deltaproteobacteria bacterium | reverse complement strand
TTTGCGGGGGAGAAATCCTGAAATCATTAAAGATTTCTCGTCGTCCCGCTTCAGCGGGACTCCTCGAAATGACAGAATTCGACTTTTAACGAGGTCGTTAAAAAAAATAACAAGCAAGGAAGCCATCATGCCCTGGTACGCCGTCCATACGAGAAGCCGCCACGAAGATAAGGTCTATGCCGGCCTCACCAATAAATCGATCCATGCCTTCCTGCCCAAAATCGAAGTGTGGAGCAAACGGGTGGACCGAAGGAAAAAAATCCTCGTTCCCATGTTTCCAGGATATTTATTCGTGGAGCTTTTTTCCCTGGACAATGAGACGAAGCTCAATGTCCTCAAAACCGGCGGCGTCGTCAGAATATTGGGAAAGGCCCACGGGCATGACCCCATCGCCGTGCCGGACGAAAAAATCGACGCTATTTCACGCCTGATTAAATCCAAGGTGGAAGTGCAGCATTTCCAGTATCCGAAAATCGGCGAACCGGCAAAAATTCTCAGCGGCCCTTTCAGCGGCATCGAAGGCGTCGTGTTGAGCACCGATTACGAAAAAGAACTGTTCGTCATATCCATCGACCTCCTCCAGCGGTCGGTGGCCATTAAGCTGGAAGGTTTTCAACTCGCCAAAATATAGCAGGAGCAAGGAAGGACATTGCCATGAAAAAACATGCAGACATCAACAAGGTTGCCGTCATCGGCGCAGGACTTATGGGGTACGGCATCGGCGTCGATTTCGCCCGCGCCGGATATGAAACATGGATGTACAACACCCGTGAGGAAACGAGCCGCCAGGCCATGCAAAGGGCGAAGGACGCCTTTGAACTCTTCGTTGAAGCCCAACTGATGACGCCTTCCGAAGCCGATGCCGCCTGCGCGCGCCTGCATCCGACGACGAGTATGGAAGCGGCCGCTGCGAATGTCGATTACGTCTCCGAAAACGCCCTCGAATCCCTGCCCCTCAAGCGGCAGATATTTGCCGACCTGGATCGCCTCTGCCCGCCCACGGCCATTCTGACAACCAACTCCTCAAGCTATACGACCACAGCCATCGTCAAGGATAACAAGATGGAATATCCGGAACGCTGCTGCGTCGCCCACTATTTTCAACCGCCCCACCTGCTGCCGCTCGTCGAGGTCGTGGCCGGTGAAAAGACCGCTAAGGAAACCATCGCCAAAACCTGCGAAATCCTGTCGGGAATGCACAAGAAAGCCGTCGTGATCCCCGTCGAGGTTCCCGGTCATGCAGGCAACCGCATTCAGGGCGCCATCGGACGTGAAATACGCTATCTTGTCGATAACAACATCTGCACGCCCGAGATGATCGACGATATTATCATGTACAGCTTCGGACGCCGCATGGCAAACACGGGCTGGTTTATCCGCAACGACCTCATCGGCCTGGACTTCAGTTACAATGCCGCAAAATCGGCGGGGGCGGAACCCTGGGGGCCTTTTAAGGAACGCGTCGAGCGGGGCGAAACAGGCATGAAATCCGGCAAGGGCTTCTACGAGTGGCCCGACTTCGGCAAGGCTGTAGAACGCAGGCAGAATATGGATCTGCTGCGCTTTCTTAAAAGAGATATGGAAGACGGCAAACCCTGATTGGGACGTTTGAACTTTAATAATCCCGAAAGAAGTCGTTGTCATGATTGAAAAATTATCCTTGACGACGTCTCAAAAAGTCGGTAAAGCATCATATACGTCAGCCCGACGAAAAACGGAATTCCCAAAATACCAATCGTTAACATAGCAGCGAAGCTGCCGGTTATCCCCGGCACGGCAACAGGGGTGCGAGTCCATCATCCGCACTTGCATGAGCTTTTTATGCAGTGCGCATATGACAACGGGATGATCCGGCGCAGGATCATCAACATAAAACATAAATCCTGGTGCGGGATGAAGAGGATGAGCAGATGAACGTGATCATTAGCGCCGCCGGCAAAACCGATGTCGGACAAATCAGGAAAAACAATGAAGACAGCTACTGCGCCGATGCAGCGGCGGGTCTTTTTGTTGTAGCGGACGGCATGGGCGGTCATGCGTCGGGAGAAGTTGCAAGTAAAATGGCCGTTGACATTATCTCCGGCCATTTCAGAAATACATCCGGAGAAAAGGCGGCGCCCGGCGACGAATACGATGCCGGTTTATCCGAAGCGACAAACAGGCTGTGTTCCTCCATCCGCCTCGCAAATGCGGCGGTTTACGAGGCGGCGCAAAAAACAGCCGAATATCGCGGAATGGGCACAACCGTCGCGTCGGTCCTGATTAACGGTCGGCAATTGAGCATCGCCCATATCGGAGACAGCCGGGTTTATCTCATTCGGGCAGGAAATATCGAACAACTGACCGATGATCACTCTATGGTCTACGAACAGGTCAAAAAGGCGTTGATCTCAAAGGAGGAGGCGGATAAATCCCACAACAAGAATATTTTGACCCGCGCGCTCGGCATCAGCGACAACGTCGAAATCGACCTGTCCGAAATGTTTCTTGCCGATAAAGACATCCTGCTTCTTTGCAGCGACGGATTAAGCAATATGGTGGATGATGCAACCATGATGAAGGTCGTTGAAGCAACCGACGATCCGGAGCAGGCCTGCGAGACGCTCGTCAGCATGGCCAACGCGAACGGCGGCAGAGACAATATTACGGTCATCGTCGTCTATATGAAGAAAATGAACTTGTTATTTTCTTCTGTATGCAATTTTTTCAGACGGTTCAGGAGGTAAAGGCATGGCAAAAATTATACTGAAATTCAAGGAGACCGCATTGCAGGAAATTCCCCTTGAAAAGGAAAGGGTCACCATCGGCAGAAAAGCGGAAAACGATATTCCTATCGACAATATGTCCGTATCCGGTCTCCACGCCCAGATACTGAAGGAGGGAGATTCCTTCTTTGTCGAAGATCTGGGCAGCCTCAACGGCACCTTTCTGAACGGACGAAAAGTGACGAAAAATGAACTGTTCAGGGACGACACCATTCTCATCGGGCTGCATACGCTCGAATTTGTCTCCGACAAGATAAGACCTGCTGAAGATAAAAAAGCCTTCGCCGTCCGCGGCCACTCCATGGACGAGACCGTTGTCATCGATCCCAAAGATCAAAAAAAGATCCTCGATTCGCGGGATAAGGAAAAGCCTGAACCGCTGGGAGGGTTTTTTGTCCTCGAAGGTTCGACGGAGCATCGCGATTATGAATTGAAAGAAAGGGTTTCGAGCATCGGCAAGGAATCAGGTTCTGCAATCCGGTTGAAGGGATTCTTTGCTCCCAAGGTGGCGGCTCTGGTCAATCGACGGAAAGAGGGCTATTTCATCACCCCCTCAGGGGATAAGCCGCTCAAGATCAACGGCAAAGAACTGAACCGCCGGTATGACCTGAAAGACGGCGATATTGTCGAAGTGGCCGGCCTCAAGCTGCAATTTTACGTCAAGGAAGATTAGTCAGGCCGCCGAAACACGGCCGCATTGCCTCCTAAACAAAAAGGTCGCCGGATCCTCTTTATATTCCGGCAAGCAATGACATGGGACCGTTCGCTTAACCCCGCCCCTGTTGCCGGCATTCCCGCCTGCCGGGGAAAAGCCCGGATTGTCAAAGAAATCCTTGCTGAGTTGCGACGTGAACGTGCGGGACATATTTCAATAAAAAAACGTTTAACTCACCCGTCGATAAATCATTCTGAAAAAAGAAATTTGAAATTCTTTAAAATACGGCTTGACATTCTTGTTTAGATGAGTAATGACACACCCTTGTTGCGGAGATACATGTTTTTGCAGACAGGGCAATGGCTCTCGGCCTCGGCTTCTTGTCGCCGTCGGAAAGAAACGGCGAAAGATAATACGCCGCACACAAAACAGGAGAAAGGGCGTCTTGAAAGGATATATTGAGATAAAAAAGGAAATATGCAAGGAATGCCACCTATGCATCAGCGTTTGCAACAGGGATTGCATCGTGCCTTCCACCGAATACAATTTAAAGGGCTACCACCCCGTTTCATTCAACGACAACGGCAAGTGCAACGGCTGCAGTCTTTGCGCCATTATTTGTCCTGAGGTAGCCATCGAGGTGTACCGTGACTGAAAAAGTGCTTATGTCGGGAAACCATATTATCGGCGAGGCCGCCATCCGGGCGGGCTGCCGGTTTTACGCCGGGTATCCGATCACGCCGCAAAACGAATTGTGCGAATATATGTCTGAACATATCCGCGAGCAGGAGGGCGGCGTCTTTATCCAATCGGAAAGCGAGATTGCAGCGGTCAATATGGTTGAGGGCGCCGCGTCAACGGGTGCAAGGGCGATGACGTCCTCTTCAAGCCCCGGAATCTCCCTGAAGCAGGAGGGCATTTCCTTCCTGGCGGCCTGCGAAATCCCGGCCCTCATCGTCAATATCATGCGGGGCGGCCCAGGACTCGGCAACATCCGGCCCTCCCAGGGCGACTATTTTCAGGCCACCCGCGGCGGCGGTCACGGTGATTACCGGACCATCGTCCTCGCCCCGGCCACCTGCCAGGAAATGGCGGACCTGACCATGGACGCATTCGATCTGGCCGACCGCTACCGGACCCCCGTTATGCTGCTGGCCGACGGGATGATGGGACAAATGATGGAGCCCGTTGTCTTTAAGGAACCCAAACCCCGCGACTATCCCGACATGTTCATGCTGAGGGGCGCCGGAGGGGGCAAGAGCCACTTCATTCGCGGCCTACTCCTGGATCAGCTTGAAGAAGAAGAGCACAACTGGAAACTGGCCCGTAAATACGCCATCATCGAGCAGAGAGAGACGCGCTGCGAATACTTCCAAACGGAAGACGCCGATGTCGTCATCGTGGCATACGGCACTTCCGCGCGCGTCGCTAAAGGCGCCATTAAAAGATTGCGTCCCATGGGCATGAAGGTGGGCCTTTTCCGACCGATTACGCTGTGGCCATTCCCCATGAACGAACTCCGCAAATTATCGGAAAAGACAAAATATTTTCTCGATTTTGAGATGAGTCTGGGGCAGATGATCGACGACGTGCGCCTCGCCCTCCAGGGGTACGCAGACATCGGCTTCTTCGGACGCCCCGGCGGCGTTGTTCCGACGCCCGTCGAACTGGCGAACATCATCGAACAACGATATTTTAAAAACAACGGACCTGAAAAAAGAGGTTGAGGCAAATGCCCATGAAAAAAATTTTCAGCAAACCGGCGAGCCTGAAAGACGCGCCGTTTCATTACTGTCCCGGCTGCGGACACAGCATTGCCCATCGGCTGCTCTGCGAGGCCTTCGATGAACTCGATATCCGGGGCATCGCCATCGGCGTACCACCTGCGGGCTGCGCCGTTCTGGCCTACAATTACCTTGACGTCGACATGATCGAATCGGCCCACGGCAGAGGTCCGGCTGTAGCCACAGGCATCAAGCGCATGCTGCCCGACCGGGTCGTTTTTTCCTACCAGGGCGACGGCGACCTGGCCGCCATCGGCATTGCGGAGTCCTTTCATGCCGCGAACCGGGGCGAAAACATCAGCGTCTTTTTCATCAATAACGCGGTCTACGGCATGACGGGTGGCCAGATGGCGCCCACAACCACGATGGGACAGCGGACGACGACCTCGCCCCTGGGAAGGTCCAAAGAGCTCGAAGGCCACCCTGTGCAGGTTTGTGAGCTTTTTTCCCATCTTCGGGGGACGACCTACATTGAACGATGCGCCGTCAACACGCCGGCCAATATTCTGAAAACCAAAAAAGCCATTTTGAAGTCCTTACAGTATCAGATCGACAAACGCGGATTCACGCTGGTGGAGATTTTGTCTCCCTGCCCTACAAACTGGAAGATGAGTCCCGTTGAGGCCTGCAAATGGATCAGCGATGTCATGACCAAGGAGTTCCCTCTGGGCGTGATGAAAGATATTCCCTCGGCCCAGCAAAAGAAGGGGGTGGACGCCCATGAGCAGTAAAACGATTTTCTCCGGATTCGGCGGGCAAGGGGTCCTCATGATGGGCTACAGCCTCGCCCACAGCGCCATGTCCACGGGCTATCACACAACGTATCTGCCCTCTTACGGCGCCGAGATGAGAGGCGGCACGGCGAACTGCACCATTGCCATCGCCGAGGAGGAGATCGCCTCCCCCATCTCTTCGGAACCCGATTACCTGGTTGTGATGAACACGCCTTCCCTTTATTCTTTTCAGAACAAACTGACCAGTGGAGGATTGATGTTCCTCAATGCCTCCATCATCGATGCCCGCCCCAGCCGCCAGGACATTGAGGTGTACGCCGTCCCCTGCGGTGAAATCGCCGAAGGCCTCGGCGACATCCGGGCAGCCAACATCGTCATGATGGGCGCCTTCCTTCGGAAGACCGCTCTGGTGACATTGGACACATACTTGAAATCCCTGGAAACCATCATGGGCAGCAAGAAGAGAAAGGCCATGGAAACCAATACAAAGGCCCTTGCCGCCGGTTACGAGTTACTGAAAACTTCTTAGGAGTCCCGATTCATGGCAGTCAAACAAATATCCGTGCAACTGGAAAATATACCCGGACAGCTCCTGATGCTCTTCAATATCCTGGAGCGGGAGGAAATTACCACGAAAGCCGTCTCCGCGGCAAGCACGGCGGAGCGCAGCGTTATTCGTCTGGTCGTCAATGATCCTGAAAAAGCGTCGGCCATACTCACCAGCTACAATTTCGTTCACGAAACGACGCCGGTCCTCGCCGCTGAAGTGCCTCTCCACCCGGGCGGCATGAACGCCATTTTAAAGCGATTGGCCCAGGAAGAAGTCAATATCCTCTACATCTATACAACCATCAACCGCATCGGTGCAGAAACCATCGTCATCCTGGGCGTTGACGACATCGACAAGGCGCGGGAAATCCTCAGGCAAAACTGGATTCATCTCATTACGGACGAAATTTATTCCCTGTAAGTTTTTTATATGAGTGTTTCGCCGGAAAAAGAAAAGGCCCTGGCAGACAGAATGACGCGCCTCGGCGTTTCAGAAAGCGATTTCAAGGAAACCTTCATCCGGTCTTCCGGACCGGGCGGCCAGAACGTCAACAAAGTATCTTCCTGCGTCTTTTTGATTCACATCCCCACAGGCCTGTCCGTAAAATGCCAGCAGGAACGCTCTCAGGCCATGAACCGGCATCTGGCCAGAAGGCTCCTCCTCGACCGAATTGAGAGGCTGCATACGGGACGGGTGGAAGCGGAAAAAAAACGCATCGAAAAGATCAAACGCCAGAAGCGCCGCCGTTCAAAGCGGGCACAGGAAAAAATCCTGAAGGCAAAACACATGCAATCGGAAAAAAAGGCCCACCGGGGGAAGGTGTCTATGGATGGGAATGAATAAAAAAAGGGGAGTTGAAGTCGTGGTTGCGCTCCCCCTCCCCATATTTTTAAAATACCTGGTCCCTGATACCTTCTTATGCGCCAATAAACGGATTGGCAAAAATAAGAACCAATGCGATAACGAGCGCATAAATCGCCAGTGATTCAATCATGGCAAGACCGACCATCATGGTCAGCAGCACTTTGCCCTGAGCTTCCGGGTTGCGTCCCACGGCATTCGTCGCGCCACTCAAACCCTGCCCCATGCCTAAACCGGTACCGATGGTTCCGAAAGCCATAGAAAAGGCAGCTCCCAGGATACTGCAACCGACAATGATCGCTTTCGTGTAATCCGACCCACCGGCAGCGGCAGGAGCGGCGGCTTCAGCGGCCATTGCCATCGACGTCAATAACAGAACCCAAAACAGACTCAATCCGCAAATTTCCAACGTTTTCTTCATTTTATCTCCTTTTTTTCTTTAGTTAATAGGTTAATGTTTTACTCTGCCCGCATCATTAATTGCCGGCATCACCTCCTTACAGATCAACTTCACCGGGCGGCTTTTGCCCCCTCATGAATCGTTTTTCACAGAACAATTTCGCCGTTGTCGGCGTGTATTTATCTACCGGCAAGACGGAGCAATGTCAAGAAATTTTCTTCAAAAAGACAAATTCAGGCGCCACGGATTCGATTGATTTCAAAAAAAGGGTCGGCAGGATTATCCTGCCGACCCCATCGAATCATTTTGCCGGTTTCAATGCGCTTTAGTGATGTTCTTCCTGCATGGCGCTCGAAATGTATATCATCGATAAAAGCATGAACACGAATGCCTGGATAAAGCAGATCAAAAGCTTAAGGGCCATGATGGGCAGCGGAATCAGAAAGGGAACAAGAAAGATAATAACCCCCAGAACAATATGACCGCCTTCGATGTTTCCGAATAGACGGAATGTCAGGGACACGACGCGGGCAACATGGCCGATAACTTCAATGGGAATCATGAGCGGCGCCAGCCAGGGATTTGGACCGACAAACTGCTTCAGGTATTTCCAGCCGTGAACCCGGACGCCGACAATGTGCGTTAGAAAAAACACCACAAGGGCCATCGCCAGGTTCGTATTGAGATTGGCCGTCGGCGACTCAAAACCGGGGATGAGACCCAGGATGTTGGAGACCAGAATAAAAAGGCCGATCGTCGCCATGAGGGGAAAAAACTTCCTGCCTTCTTCGCCCATGGTGTCCACCAGCAAATCATTCATGGCGCCCACAACCGATTCCATGAAATTCTGAATAGGACCGGGATTGAATTCCAACCGGCGCGTGGCTAAAAAGGACAACAAGATCAGAAGAACCATCACAAGCCACATATATGTTACATGGGTTGGAATCCCAGGAAATGCGAGTTGTAAAAAGGATAAAGCGTGTATCATCTTTTTTTCTTAAAACCTCCTTTACCGAGACGAAACCTAAAACCGTCTTAAGATAAGGAATCAGGCATCGTTTATGATCCGAAACCTTTGAATTTCTCTGTTTCCTGTCATTGCGAGACACGAAGTGCCGTGGCAATCTCTCCAATTATTGGATGCTTATGAGATTGCTTCGCTTCGCTCGCAATGACAAAAGAGGCGTTTTTCAAAGGTCTCGATCCGTTTGCCGCCACTATACGGTGGGATACGGTGGCGCTTCATAACACTTACAGGCAAATATGTCAAAGGGAAAAAGCATGGATATGACGGCAATGGGAAAATCTCTGGGACAGCAAAATCTTGATTTTATAGTGTCATTGTAATAAGTAATCTGACGTTCGCAATGACGACATCAAAAAAATCGGGACCGTGCTGAATGCCGACAAACCAGGACATTAAAATTGCAAAATCGTTGCAGGGCGACATCCCCTTAACAAAAAATCCCTATAAAGATATCGCTATAATGCTTGGCCTTGATGAGTCCATGATCCTTCAGACGATCACGGACATGAAGCAACAAGGCATTATCCGGAAATTCGGGGCCATCGTCAAACACCAGCGCGCCGGTTATACCCGCAATGCCATGCTGATTTGGGCCTGCCCGTCTTCGCTGTGCGAAGCCGTCGGAAATCTGTTCGCCTCTTATCCGGAAATCACCCATTGTTACGAGCGAACACCCCCTTTTGAAGGGAAATACAATATTTTCTCCATGGTCCATTTTAAACAAGGCAGCGGAGAAGCCCTGATTGAAAAGCTGTCCGATGCCTCATCCATCAGGGACTTCAAGGTCTTGATCACCGAGGAAGAATTTAAGAAAAGCAGTATGGAGTATTTTTAATATGGCCTATTCATCCCACAGTCTTTTTGAAGAATCCAAAAAATATATCCCCGGAGGCGTCAACAGCCCTGTTCGGGCCTTCGGTTCCGTCGGCATGGAACCCATATTTATCCGCGAGGCCAGGGGGTCTCATATCATTGATGTGGACGGAAGGAAATACATCGACTATGTCTTATCATGGGGACCTATGATATTGGGGCATGCCCACCCGAAAGTGACGGAAGCCATCGAACGGGCCGTCCGATCGGGAACCAGTTACGGCGCCCCGACGGAATCCGAACTCGACATGGCCCGGATGATTTGCAGCGCCATCCCTTCCATCGAAATGGTACGGATGGTCAGTTCGGGAACGGAAGCCGCCATGAGCGCCATTCGCCTCGCCCGCGGCTTCACAGGGCGGGAAAAGATCCTCAAGTTTGCAGGGTGCTATCACGGACATGCAGATTCCCTCTTGGTAAAAGCCGGCTCCGGCGTGGCGACATTGGGCATTCCCGGAAGCCCCGGCGTTCCGGAGCCACTGGCAGCGCTGACGATTACAGTCCCCTATAATGACACGGAAACCTTTGAAGAAGCCGTAAGCATTCATGGAGACGATCTGGCCTGCATTATCGTCGAGCCTGTTGCGGGAAACATGGGCGTTGTCCCGCCAAAGCCCGGCTTCCTCGAAGCTTTGCGCGCCGTAAGCCGTGGGAAGGGCATCCTGCTCATCTTCGACGAAGTCATCACGGGCTTCAGGTTCAACTACGGCGGATTCCGCAATGTGGCAAAAATCAATCCGGACCTGACCTGCCTGGGAAAAATCATCGGCGGGGGGTTGCCCGTCGGGGCTTTCGGAGGCCGGAAAGAGATTATGGAAATGCTGGCCCCAAAAGGCCCTATTTATCAAGCCGGCACCCTGTCGGGTAATCCGGTCGCCATGGCCGCCGGCATCGCCACACTGAATGTCCTCCACGACGGCGCCGAAGATTACAACGCCCTCAACCAAAAGACGTCCCTGCTTTGTGCAAACTTCAAAAAGCTCTTTAAGGAAAAAGGAATCCCCGTATGCATCAATCAGGTCGGTTCCATGTTCACCATCTTCTTCACCACCGAAGACGTCCATGATTTTTCTTCGGCGGCGACCGGCGACGGTGATCTTTTTTCGCGTTATTTCCGGGGAATGCTGTCACGGGGCATTAATATCGCGCCGTCTCCGTTCGAGGCGTCCTTTGTCTCTTTTGCCCACACAGAAGACGACATCCATCGGACCCTTGATGCCTGTAAAAAAACGATTTCAGAATTATAAGCGGGAAGCCGGCACCGGCACCCGGAACTTTATTTACGGCTCAGCGAATTTGACGACTAAAGGACAATCAGGAGGTGCATCATAACATGAAAAAAGCATTTATTACGGGCATCACAGGACAGGACGGTTCCTATCTGGCCGAATTGCTGCTCGAAAAAGGCTACGAGGTGCACGGTCTCATCCGCAGGGCCAGCACATTCAATACGGAAAGAATCGACCATCTCTATAAGGATTTTCACGATCCCCAGGCCCGCATCTATCTTCATTACGGCGACCTTTCCGTGAGCGGACAGTTAACCGACCTGCTTTACGCCGTCAAACCCGATGAAATATATCATTTAGGCGCCCAAAGCCATGTGCGGGTCAGTTTCGATATGCCTGAATATACCGGAGACATCACGGGACTTGGGACACTGCGGCTTCTGGAAGCCATCCGCAAAACGGCGATTAAGACGAAATTCTATCAGGCGTCGTCCAGCGAGATGTTCGGCTCCGCCCCGCCGCCGCAGAACGAACAGACGCCCTTTCAACCGCAGAGCCCCTATGCTGCGGCGAAGGTCTTTTCTTACCATATTGTGAAGAATTACCGCGATGCCTATGGCATATTCGCCTGTAACGGGATCCTGTTCAACCATGAGTCGCCGAGACGAGGCGAAACCTTCGTCACCCGTAAGGTGACCCGTGCGGCGACACAAATCAAGGCGGGGCTTAAGGACCGTCTATTCCTGGGCAATATGGAGGCAAAAAGGGACTGGGGATATGCCGGCGATTACGTTGAGGCTATGTGGCTCATGCTCCAGCAGGATTCGCCCGACGACTACGTCATTGCCACCGGTGAAACCCATGCCGTAAAGGAATTTGTCATCAGGGTTTTTGAAAAGCTGGGGCTGGATTTCGAGAAGTACGTGGTGATCGATCCCCGATACTTTCGCCCGACGGAGGTGGATGTTCTTCTGGGAGATGCAACCAAGGCAAGGCAAAATTTAAACTGGCGGCCGAAGGTAGATTTTGATCATCTCATCGATATGATGATTGAGGCAGACATGGAATTGGCCGAAAGAGAAAAAACCCTTCTTGACGCGGGATTCACAGGCAGCAGGGCTTGTAAAAGATAATCGATTGGGACCGGGTAAAAGAAACTCCTCATCATAAACAGGCATTTTAAAATAGCCGTGAAAAATGGGTTGCTTTAATTGCCGGGTTGACAGATCATCGGAATTATTACCAGCTTTATATTGATTAAAAGAGGCGATCATGCTAAAGGGCGCGTCACAACAAATGGATAAAGAGACAAAATCAGCTTATATCCAAATGGGCTACGCCGCCAGCATCGGCATTGCCATGGTGGTGTGCATATTCGGCAGTCTTTTTGCCGGCAGATACCTGGATAATAAATTAGGAACGGGCAATAAACTGACGTTCCTGCTCCTCGCGGTGGGAATAACCGCCGGCTTCTGGAATTTATACAAACTGATTAAAACGAACTTCAATGATGAAAAAACAATCATTTCATGCATAAAAAATGAACCCCATCGCAAAAGACCCCCTCCAATCAAGAATTGAAATCACAAACTGGGTTGTCCTGGCCGTGCTCATCGCCGTCAGTTGGTTTTTCGCATCACCTGACTGTGTTCTCGGCATAACCTTGGGCGGGCTGATCAGCATCATCAATTATCACTGGCTTTACCGCGATCTGAAAAAAGTTTTCCAGAATACGTCGGACGGCGCCAAATCCGCCATTATGTTCAAATACTTCGTTCGTTTCATCATCACGGGCGTTGTCATCCTTCTCATTCTTATCGGAACCAAAGCAAGCGTCATCGGTCTTCTTGTCGGCCTTTCCGTTGTTGTCATCAACATGGTGCTCAATACGGTGATCAATATTCTCACAACGAAAGAAAATAATCTAAAAGATGATGAACCATAGAAAACGGATAAGCGGCGTGGCACATTTGGGATAAACGGGCACGTAACCGCATCTGACCGCCATACAGAAGTCGGCAGAGGGCATAGACGGAGGAGTGAAATAGACAGCGGTTTCTGGAAGCATGGACGAATCAGGTACCCGCCCTGCCTGCGAAATACTTTGCAGACCTGGGCCTCCCGAGTCAGTTCACGAAACCGACTTTATCAACCGAATCGCTGTGGGACATGATCCATATGCCCGGCGGTGTGGGAGGAGAGGAGCCGCGCGGGACATCCGGTCTTTTTATGAAGGCGTCTCCTTATTACCCAAGAGGTATTCGTGGATAGCTCCCGCCGCTTTGCGTCCCGCCCCCATAGCAAGGATGACCGTCGCCGAACCGGTGACGATATCGCCCCCGGCGTAGACGCCCTTCCGGGTTGTTTCACCCTTTTCGTCTTTCGTGATGATGTAGCCCTGCTTGTTGGTTTCCAGTCCCTTAGTCGTGGCAGGAACAATGGGATTGGCCATGGTCCCGACGGCCACAACGACCGTATCCACGTCGATGACGAACTCGGAATCCTTGACGGGAACGGGCCTGCGCCTTCCCGATGCGTCGGGCTCGCCCAACTCCATGCGGATGCATTTGACGCCCGTCACCCAGCCGTTTTTATCGCTGATATATTCAACGGGATTGGTCAGGAGTTTAAATTGCACGCCCTCCTGCTGGGCATGGTGGACCTCCTCAATCCTCGCCGGCATCTCGACCTCCGTCCGGCGATAGATAATGTAAGCGTTTTCAGCGCCGAGCCGGAGGGCCGTCCGGACGGAGTCCATGGCCACGTTGCCGCCGCCGATGACGGCGACGTTTTTCCCCCGGACGATGGGCGTGTCATATTCGGGGAAGAGATACGCTTTCATCAGGTTTGACCTTGTCAGATACTCGTTGGCGGAGTAAATGCCGCTCGCGTTTTCTCCGGGGATGTTCATAAAGACCGGCGCGCCGGCGCCTACGGCAATGTAGACGGCATGGAATCCCTCGTCAAAGAGTTCATCAACCGTTTTGAGCCTGCCGATTACGGAATTTGTTTCAATCTTAACGCCAAGCTTTTCCAGATACCGGACCTCCGCCTCCACAATGCTTTTGGGAAGACGAAACTCCGGAATGCCGTAAACAAGGACGCCGCCCGCCTTATGAAGGGCCTCATAGACCGTCACATCATAGCCCAGCTTGATCAGGTCGCCGGCGATGGTCAAGCCGGAGGGTCCTGCCCCGATCACGGCAATCTTCTTTCCGTTTCGCGCCGGTATCTCAGGGATGGACACCTGCCCTGAGTTCCTTTCATAATCCGCGGCAAAACGTTCCAGCCTGCCGATGGCGACGGATTCCTCTTTCTTGGCCAGGATGCAGAACTTTTCGCACTGGTCTTCCTGGGGGCATACGCGGCCGCAAACGGCAGGAAGGCAGTTTGTTTCTTTCAGTTTGTGCGCCGCTTCAATAAACTTGCCTTCGGAAATCAGTTTTACGAAAGCCGGAATGTCCACATCCACAGGACAGCCCGTCACGCAGGTCGGCTTCTTGCATTGAATGCACCGGCTCGCCTCGGCCATGGCCGTCTCTTCCGAATAGCCCAGGGGCACTTCATTGAAATTCTTTATGCGTTCAAGGGGCTGCTGCTCCGGCATTTTATGGCGGGGCAACTTTTCTCTCTTTTTCTTTTTCGGTTCATTTTCCATGACATTCGCACCTGTAGTTATCAAAAGCCTGCTTTTCCTCACTTGCATACATGCGAAGCCGGCTCGTTAAAAGATCAAAATCGACTTTATGCCCGTCAAACTCCGGTCCGTCCACGCAGGTAAATTTCGTCTCACCGCCCACGGAAACCCGGCAGGCGCCGCACATTCCCGTCGCATCCACCATGATGGAATTAAGGCTGACGACGGTTTTAATATTGCAGGGCCGTGTCACGTTGCAGACAACACGCATCATGGGAACAGGACCGATAGCAAATACGCGGCTGATCTTCTCTCCCTCATCGATGACATTCTGGAGGGCCTGGCTGACAAAACCGTGAAAGCCGTAGCTGCCGTCATCCGTCGTGACGATGAGCCGGTCGCTTACCTTCTTTGTTTCCTCCTCGAGGATGAGCAGATCCTTTGTCCGGGCGCCGATGATGGAGATCACTTTGTTCCCCGCCTTCTTCAGGGCCACGGCGATGGGATAGACGACGCCCACGCCGACGCCGCCCCCGACGCAGACAACGGTGCCGAAGTTTTCAATCTCCGTCGGATTACCAAGAGGCCCCTGGACATCGGCGATCATATCGCCCGCCTTGGCATCCGCCAGCATGGCGGTCGTTTTGCCGACAATCTGGAAAATGATGGTAACTGTGCCCGCCGCCGCATCGGAATCGACAATGGTGAGCGGAATCCGCTCCCCTTTCTCGTTCATCTTGAGGATGATAAACTGGCCGGCCTTTCTCTTTTTCGCGATGGCCGGCGCGTCAATCACCATCTTGACGACATTCTCCGACAAATCAGTTTTCTCAATGATTTTATTCATCTATTGTTTCTCCTGCCCTAAATAAATAAGGAGCCCGCAGGCTCCTTTTTAAATTCAGAAATGTTTCATGTTAATCCGTTCGCCGCGAGGTTTGCTACCATATACGAAAACGGATGGTGATGACAACCCCTTTTTTTCACATTCAGATGTTTTTATCGCTTGCCGGGGTATCAACGCAATGGGGAACAGATTTAGTAAAAGGGGACAAGGTAAATGCAATTGATAGGGGACAGATTTTAAATCTGTCCCCTATCAATTGAAGCCATATGGGGATGGATTAATATTCTTTTGTCAACTGATCCAGCTCAGCCAGGGTGAATACCGGGCCGTCCTTGCAGACATACTTGCTGCCCACGTTGCAGCGGCCGCACTTTCCGATGCCGCACTTCATCCTCATTTCGAGAGACGTGATGATGTTCTCTTTTGAAAAACCGAGATTGAAGAAAACGGGCAGGGTGAAACGGATCATAACGGGGGGGCCGCAGATGATCACGACGGCGTTTTCCGAACTGGGCGCCACCTGTTCGCACACCGCGGGGATGAAGCCCTCTCTTCCCTTCCAGGTTGCATCGCCCTTGTCAACGGTGAGATTCAAATTAATGTCATCCCGCTTGCCCCAGGCCTCCAGTTCATCCTTGTAGAGAAGAAGCCCCGGGTTCCTGGCGCCGTATACAACCGTGATCTTGCCGAAGCGCTTCCGGTTCTCACCGAAGATCATATAGTTGATCAGGGACCGCAGCGTTGTGAAGGCAAAACCGCCGCCGACGATGACGATGTTCTTTCCTTCCAGATACTCGATGGGATAGAAATTGCCGAGGGGCCCCCGGACACCCATCTTCGTCCCTTCTTCCATGGCATGGAGGGCGCTCGTGACGACGCCCGCCTTCTGCACCGTAAATTCGATATAACCGGGCTGCGTGGGTGAAGAGGCGATGCCGATGGGCGATTCCCCCTTGCCGTAGATCGACAGTTCCGCGAACTGACCCGGCATATATTTGAAATTTTCCTCATCTTGTTTATTTAAAAAAGCCAGCCGAAACGTCTTTTGGTCTTTCGTCTCAACTTCCGTGATGATCTTTATCACTTCGACCGGATAAGGTATATATGGATTCTGCATTACGACGATCTCCCGAATTCTTATAATTTTGATATGTCCGTGACGATTTTTCTGATGTCGATGTTTACGGGGCAATACATGACGCAGCGCCCGCATCCGACACAGGAAATGGCGCCGAACATGTCGATATAATATTTAAACTTGTGCATGGTGCGCTGGCGCCAGCGCTCCTTTTGTGAAGGCCGCGGGTTGTGCCCGGAGGTTTCTTGTGTGAACATGGGAAACATACAGGAATCCCAGTTCCGTACCCGGATGCCGTCGTCGTATTTGACCTCGTCGCTGATGTCAAAGCAGTGGCACGTCGGGCACAGAAACGTGCAGGTCCCGCAGGCCAGGCACCGCTGATGAATCGTGTTCCAGAAGGGATGCTCGAAATTGACATCGAGGATGGGTTTAATTTCTTTTGCGGGGATATGTGAAACTATTTCTGCTGCCGCTGTTTCCGCAATCTCTTTTTTCTTCGCTTCTGCCGCCGCGTCCGGCTTGGCGTCGCCGAAATATTTCAGGAGCTTTTCCCCCTTGGGGGTGAAAAACTCAACGAGATAACTGTCGCCCATATCCGTCAGCATCACGTCCGATCCGGCTTCCGACGTGGGACTCCCGTCCACGGACGTGCAGAAGCATGTCGAATAAGGCGGATGGACACAGGCTTGTGTCACAACAATCGTCTTTTCCCGCTTGTCGCAATAGAAGGGGTCCTTGTATTTTTCCTGATCGAACAGCAGATCGAGGAGCGTGAAACTTTTTGCATCGCATGGCCGCGACCCGAACAGGACGGCATCCTTTGCCGGGTCGCCGTTTTCAACAAACTCCATCCCCTTATCCGTCCGGGTATATTTCATCATCTTTTCCGTGTGGGGAAAGAAGATATTCTTCGGTGCGTTTTTGGTATTGGCATAGGTTGTTTGCGGCTCCATCCCCGCGCCCAATGCCCTGAAAAAAACGCCATCCTCTTCCTTCACCGGGGCATACACCAGCATATCGCCGGCCACCTTTTTGATGATCCCGGCAAGCGCATCTTTTTTTATCGACCTTTTTTCCATATATTCCCTAGTCCATTCATTTATTCATCCCTGTTTACGATCTTGGGGATGAGGTATAAACCATTTCAATAAGAAAGAAATTCCGCTTCATCGCTGCGGATTTCCTTTATAACAATCCCAGACTGCTCAACAGAGGCCGCGAATCGATGTTGTGCATCTTGATCCAGTTTTCCGGGCCGGGAAGACCCAGGGCCAACGCGATCAATTCCGTGAAATAAAACACCGGAAGACGAACATTTTCCGACGACCGTTCATCAAGGTTCGCCATACAGACGGGGCAGGCAGCGACGAGACAATTGGCGCCCGCTTCCCTGGCCATGGTCATGAGTTTATCCACCATTTTGAAGCCGATCCCTTTGACGTTCGACATATTGCCGAGCGTCAGGCTGCCGCCGCAGCAGTCCGTCTTATAGGACCAGGGCTTCACATCCGCGCCCAGGGCGGCCATAATCTTATCCATCTGGATGGGATTTTCATAATCATCAAACTCGCAGACCTCAGGGGGCCTCAAAAGCAGGCAGCCGTAATAGGAAACAGGCTTCAACCCTTCGAGCTTTTTGACGACCTTCTTTTCCAGGGCGTCGATGCCGATGTCTTTATAGATAATGTCGATGGGATTGCGAATGGCGATGCCGCCCTGATATTTTCCCCCGACAATCTCTTCCACTTCCGCCTTCAGGGCCTTGTCCTTTTTGAGGTGGTGCTCCGCCATCTTGAAGCGGTTGAAGCAGGCCGCGCAGGGCACCATGACATCCATGGCATCCTTTTCCGCCGCGATCAGGTTCCTCGCCGGCAGAGCGACGGACAGCTTGAAATTCGTGCTGTGCGCCGCCGTGGCGCCGCAGCACGACCAATCATCAATTTCTTTAAGCTCGATGCCCAGGGCCTGGCTGACGGCCTTAACAGACAGATCATATTCCTTCCCTGTCGCATGGAGCGAACATCCCGGATAATACGATACTTTCAACACTATCCTCCTTAACACCTCTTCCCGGTCATAAGTCACTTGGTTTTTTCGAATATGCGCCGGACGGATGGCATGTCTTTGGTCCGCGGCGACAGGAACGCGAGCTTGCCCCTCTTGAGCATGCTCAGACCCATGGCCATATCGGAGAAGAGATCTCCCGATTTCAATTTATACTGAACCATCATTAAGGGCTCGTTGATCCTGCCGCCGATCTTAATGTTGGACAAAAACGCCTC
>JAFGHS010000150.1 GCA_016930075.1 Deltaproteobacteria bacterium | reverse complement strand
GCCGTCGGCATTCTGGAGCAATTGTTCTATACCCCTGTCGTTTCGATCGGGCAGACAGCCGAGCAGTTTGACATATCATATCAGGCGGCTTCGACCATTGTGTCGCAATTGGAAAAAACTGGAATTCTCCGGGAAACGACGGGGAAAAAACGTGACAAGCGTTTTGTTTATAACGATTATCTGAATATTCTAACCGAAGGGACAAAGATTTAAAGAAACCATATTTTGGTTGCATTATCATCCCAGATGATCCGTATCATCCGGTCTGCACAATCCGAATCCGGTGAAAAGACCCAGGTGGGATGAGAGCAAAGTACATCAGTAGAAATTTCTCCGGTTACGAGACCATCACAACTTGTTTCAACTTCTTCTTATACCCTCTCGAGGACGATGGCCATACCCTGGCCGCCGCCGATGCACAAGGCCGCAAGGCCGAGAACGGCGTTCTTTTTTGCCATTTGCATGGCGAGACTGTAGGTAATGCGGGCGCCCGTGCAGCCGATGGGGTGGCCGATGGAAATCCCGCTGCCGTTGACATTGCATTTGTCCATATCGATCTTGAGTTCCCGAATGCAGGCAATAGCCTGGCTGGCAAATGCCTCGTTGAGTTCAATGATGTCAAAATCCTTGATGGACATGCCGTATTTTTTAAGGATCTTGCGGGTTGCCGGAATAGGTCCCAGCCCCATGTAAGCCGGATCGATGCCGCCTGCGGCGTACGCCTTGATTCTTGCCAATGGTTTGAGTCCCAGTTCCCTGGCCTTTTCTCCGGCCATGACGACAACGGCCGCCGCGCCGTCGTTGATGCCCGAGGCATTGCCCGCCGTGACAGTGCCGTCCTTTTTGAAGGCCGGCGCCAGCTTGGCCATGATCTCGAGACTCGTCTCCATAGGCCGTTCATCTACTGCGAAACGGATCGGATCACCTTTTCGCTGCGGGATAACGACAGGAACAATCTCGTCGGCCACGGCGCCGGAGGCAATAGCCGCACGGGCGCGCTGATGGGAAATGAGACCGAGTTCGTCCTGTTCTTTCCGGCTGATGCCGTATTTTTCTGCAATGTTTTCCGCCGTCATCCCCATGTGATAGCCGTTGAAAATCTCGTAAAGACCGTCGTGGACCATCAGGTCGACAATAGAGCCGAAAGGCATGCTCATGCGGTAGCCGAACCGGGCCTCCGGAATCGCGTAAGGCGCGCGGCTCATGTTTTCCATGCCGCCCGCAACAATGCAATCGGCATCCCCCGCCTTGATGGCCTGGGCCGCCAGGGCGATGGCCTTCATGCCTGAAGCGCAAACCTTGTTGACCGTTATGGCATTGGTTTCCTCCGGGAGGCCTGCATGGATGGATGCCTGCCGTCCGGGATTCTGTCCCAGTCCGGCCGTCAGAGTATTGCCCATAATGCTCTCCTCGAAATAAACAGGCGCCAGAGCGGCTTCATAATCATAATACTTCCGGTGAATTTCCGACATGTCCTGTTCTTGAAAAACGTCGGGACAACACGATTTTACAAATGGGCTGACAACCGGACGCAGGCCTGCGCGCTTAATCGCTTCCTTAATGACCAGCGCCCCCAGCTCTACGGCGCCGACATCTTTGAGCGCACCGTTAAAATTAGCCACGGCCGTTCGCGCACCGCTGACGATGACAACGTCTCTCATCTTTCCTTCTCCTGATGGATATCTATCTCCCCACGCAGAGGTTTATCTCAACGCTGCTTAGTGTCGCAGCAGCATAATCGGACATTCTGCGCCGCGCAACACCCGCTCGGATACGCTGCCCATGATTTGGTGAATCAGGGCGCTTTTGCCGTGCGTTGCAATAACAATCAGATCGGCTTTCTTTTTTTCCGCCTCATAGAGGATTTCCTGATAGGGTATCCCGACTTTAATCTCCGTGATGATTTTCACGCCTTTTGCCTCGGGATATTTGTTAATGACCTCCTGAAGCTGTGCCTTGGAACTGTCAAGGCTGTTCTTCTTGAATTGCTTGACCATCTCCTTTGTCAGGCTGTAATCCCCGGCATAATGATCGATTTCCTGCACAATATGGAGCAGATATAATTCCGCTTTGAATTGGTCGGCCAGCATGAGGGCATATTCAAACGCCTTGTTTGCAGACTTGGAAAAATCAGTGGGCACCAGAATTCTTTTGGGTGATTCCATATAAATCTCCTTTCTTTGTGTCAAATGGTTTTATCAATTCATTATTGCCGAACTTCCCGATCACTTACTTATTTCTTTACAGCATATTATAAAACAAATCTAACAAAAAAATATCCTTGAGGAATCGTAACCTTTGCATCACGGAAGCGATAACAAAAGCCCCTTTGCCGCAACGGACGGCACGGCATCATTCCCTGGAAAGGCTTCTTTCCCATCCGCAGCTTCACAACTTAAAATCCTCTGCCTGCGCCGCCGCCACCGCTCATCCCACCGCCGAAGCCGCCAAAGCCGCCGCCGAACCCTCCGAAGTCTCCGCCGCCCCGCCTGCCGCCGCCGCTCATTAACATAAGCAGAATGTAGGGAAGCATGGCTCGTCCCTGTTTCGTCCCCAATAAGAAACCCATAGCCAATAGAAGAAGGATGGTGGGGACGAGGCTTGAGGGGCCGTCCTGTCTTCTGCTCCCTTGATGATCGATGGTCGGCATCCCCGTGATGGAGACGCCGGCATCCTTTGCGATGACGTCGGCCACGGCGATGACGGCGTTTTCCATTCCCTTACTGTAATCACCGGCCTTCAGGAAGGGAACGACATACCGGTCAAGGATCTGACCCGTCAGGCCGTCAGGCAGGATCCCTTCCACCCCATATCCCGTTTCAATCCTGATCTTCCTTTCCCTGATGGCCAGAAAGATAAGAACACCCTTGTCCTCGCCTTTTTTGCCGATCCCCCAGGCGGCATATAAATCATTGGCGTACTGGGCCGGATCGTTGTCGCCTATGGTCTCCACCGTTGCTGCGACAATGGCGGTCCCCGTCTTTTCCAGGACTTCCTGCGCCAGGTTTTCCATCCGGCCTCGAGCTTCCGGTTGAATGACCCCGGCAAAATCGTTAATCGCGTCTTTGGATTTCGGGAGGATTTCCGCGCCAATGGCGGCCGTCGCCGTAAAGACGGCCAGCCATAGAAACATAGCCGATAGAAAACAGCAGGAGTAAAAAAGCTTTTTTCTCCCCACAAAAAACATATGACATGCCACGGATGCGATAGCGATTAACCTTCAAAAAATTTCTTTGGCCCTTTGACGCAAAGGTCCTGAATAATCGGTTCCGATACGCCCATTTCCCGAAGCTGGGGGAAGACGACGTTTTTAATAAACAGGTAGCCGTGGGGATTTTTCAAGAGGCGTTCTTCCTCCGTCACGGCGGGATTGGCGACCAGTATGCGCAGGATGATGCCGTCATGGGACGGGCAGAGACGATCGGCGTATCCCAGGTCGATGAGGGCTTTCATCGTTTTCGTCCGGGACAGGGGGCTTACGTTCATGCCGGGGTAGCGGTCCAGGCCAAGATAGCAGCCTTCTTCCATAAGCGAAACGAGATATTCCACGTCCATCGTGTCGTTGGAATGATCCATCTTGACCCGGTTCAGATTGACGCCTTCATCCTTCAGAACGGCCAGTTGCTGGACGCCGACCCTGCCGGGAGAGTAAGAGTGCAGCATAATGGGAATGCCGCTTTTGAGGTGGGCGCGCGCCACGGCCCGCAGCATGATTTCCCCCATGGGCGTAACGCCGTCGATGTCGTGGGCCGCCTTCAATATCCCTGCCTTGATGGTTGTGCCTGATATGCCGTGTTCGATTTCCCGGAGAAAGACGTCGGCCAACTGGTCGGCGGACAGACCGGTGAAAAAACGCGGTATTTCCAGCCACCAGCCCGTGGTAGCGATAATGTTGACCCCTGTCTGCCGGGAGGCTTCATAGAGCAAATGGATGTCTCTTCCCAGATCAAGGGTTGTTGCGTCCACGATGGTATCGACGCCGCCTTCTTTTGACTTTCTTAAACCCTCAACCACCCGCCCCATCGGGTCGGGGCCGAAAAACGCCGGATAGTCCACATAGGCGCCGGCAGCGCCCACCATGATGTGTTCGTGCATCAGGGTGAAACCCATGTCATCGGTGTCCAGAGGTCCGCAAACAGAATTGACTTTTGCCATCACCATGTCTCCCTTCCTTAAAAAAACAAAATATGGGAATTATTGACAACCCGGCAAAAAAACGGAATACAGTTTTCACCCCTTGAAATCGCAGCCTTCAGGCATGCAAATAATGATAATACTGATTCAGGTTAAACATGACCCTGGATGCCATGGCAAAGGAGGGAAATGCCGCAACGCCCTTGGCGTTGTATTTTCCCATCGCCATTTCCCTGATGTTTTCTTCTTCCAGCGTCTCTGCCGGCTCGACAATGATGAAGGTCGGCTTTTTCAGCATTCGGGCGGCCATAACCGTCATATTGACAATCTCAGTGATGAGCGCCGGACCCAGGACGCGATAGAACAAATCCATCCGCTGGGAAAAGAAGAGGGCATCGATTTGATCGTCGTGATTGAGCAGGTCAATCAACTTTTCGAAACGTCCCGGGCCCAGAAGGGACGGCATGATGTCGAGGGGGTTTTGAACGCTTGATCCCTGAACCTCCACGAATTCCTGCAGCCCGCGGATGGTGGCCTCAGAAAGCTTGGGCACCTTCAATCCTTCCCGTTCGGCACAATCCGTCATGGTGACGCTCCCGCCGCCGGCGCCGCCCAGAACGGCGATATTGACGCCGGCAATGGGCGGTATTTTTTGCAGGGCCGATAATGTCACGATCATTTCTTCGAGGGAATCAACCGAGATAATGCCCGACTGTTTGCAGAGCCCCTGCCATATAGCCTGCGATCCGGCAACGGCGGCTGTATGGGATTGGGCCGCGCGGGAGCCCCCTTCGGTCTGTCCGCCTTTCCAGATGACCAGCGGTTTGGTTTTCGTCATCCGTCGGGCTGCTTCAAAAAAGGCGGCGCCGTCCTTAAGCCCTTCGAGATAAGCGCCAATCACTTTTATTCCCTCGTCTTTAGCAAAATAATTCAGAAAATCATGCGCTTCAAGATCGCTTGCGTTGCCGAAACTAACCACTTTGTTAAACTGAAGTCCCTCAAACTGGCCGTCCAGGATAAGCATACCTGCCAGTTGACCGCTTTGGGACAGAAATCCGACAGACCCCGATTCGGCGGGAAACTCGCTGGTCCATGCAACACCGCCACGGGGGCAATAGACGCCCATGCAGTTCGGACCGATGAGCCGGATGCCGCTGTTGCGAGCCAATTGAACGATCTCTTTTTCCAGGGCGATATTTTCCGCCTGACCCGTCTCGCCGAAGCCGGCCGTAAACAGATGAACAAACTTAACGCCCTTTTTTACACAATCCCGCATCACCGGGAGCGCGGCGGAATAGGGTATGCTGAAGACAGCAAGATCGATTTCGTCAGGAATGTCAAGGATGCTGCGGTATGCTTTTATGCCGAGGATGCTGTCTGCGCGGGGATTTACCGGGTAAAGCTTGCCGCTGAAGTTCATTTTAACGGAACCTTCAAGATAGGTATTGCCGCCCCACATGGCCCCGCTTCCTCCGGACGAGGCGCCGACAACGGCAATGGTTTTGGGGTAAAAAAGCCGATCCATATCCGTTTGTTTCACAGGAATCACGAACCTCCGTTTAAGGATTCAAATCTGCGGGAAAAGGCGTTGACAACAACCATGGTCTGTCCTGCCTGTTTTTAGAACGGCATTTTAATATAAGGATTGAACCCTCATGTCAAAGAAAATGTAAGGCAGCCGGACAAACCCTAAATTTTACATATACAAAAAAGCCCATTGACAAATGCGATTTTCTTGCCTATGAAATGAATGCGTGTTCATGATTCAGGAAACCATTCAGCATCGGTTGACGGGATATTTTAATGTTGCCGTTGTGATAAAAAGATACCAAATCTTGCCCAAGCTTTGCTCGCCTTTTTATTGACCGTTTTAAAAACCTAACATGGACACAGGGGAAAAGTATTATTAACACCATATTTTGGTATGCAAAAAGCCAAAAAAAACAGAAGGAGGAAGATAGATGGCTGATTTTACATTAGATGAAGACCAAAAACAGATACAGGACATGATGCGGAAGTTTGCT
>JAFGHS010000149.1 GCA_016930075.1 Deltaproteobacteria bacterium | reverse complement strand
TATCCCAATGCAGCCGGAACGTATACGGAAATTACGCTAAACCGCCCAACCGGCTTTAAATTCGATTACGATAGGATTAAAATTTACTATGTTGCGGACGGCCTGTACAAGTTTGAGATGACCGGAAAAGGCGACAATAACTCCGAAAAGAAAATCGAGGTCGTTATCAGTCGCACCAGTTCACTCCCCGCAGGGTCTGACGGCGCCGTCGGCATGTATGGAAATGACCCTGCTATTACTTGCAGCGGTTCGTGCTCTATTGATGGACATGATTGGGACCGGCCCCCAATAGATTGCAACGGTGCGAGTTGCCGTCCATCCGTAGCCGGACCGGGGCCGGATGTTGCCGGTCTCTATACCTCTGAAACAGCCGCCGATGGGGCAAGCGCATCGGGCAATATTACCGGCAACGCTTTATATGGTTCTCCCAATTGGCAGCAGGGGGGAGGGGCAAATACGGAAGAGACATGGGTAAACTTTGTCAATCGTATCTTAAGCGGAACGTATAATGATGCAAGCGATAATGTTTTCGGAACAAGAGCTGCCCCGACCATAGTCGTTGCGTCGGAAGATCTCCATATCGCTTCAAATGGAAACCATGCAGGCATCCTGATTATAAATAACGTCGATTTTCAATTTACAGGCACCCCAGTATGGGAAGGTTTGATTATTCTTGTCGGTGATAATGCCAAGTTTGGTGCAGGAAACGCCAATCTTTACGGCTCTCTCATAACAATCAATCATCCGGAAGGTACGACGGCTGTAACTACAGGAAATGGCGGCTTGAATTACAGCAGCGCGGCCCTGAAAAATTTGGAAAAAATCCCCGGCATGACCGGAGCAAAAATAGTTTCCTGGAGAGACCTTTCCATTGATTAAGAATAGGGGTCAGGTCTACACTCTTGACAGATTGCCGGAGAAGTTCATTACGGGGGGGCGGGAAGTAAGACTTATCGCTCCCTTTTCACAACAGCCACATCCTGATAATCAAGCATCGTTTGCCTGCCGGACCACGATCCGTAGAGTACCGGCAAAGAAAGGACCAACTTCGCATCTTGAAGGAATTGAAATAGCTGCGACTCTGAGTAGGCAATGGCGCTTTCCGGCGTCCGCCTGTTAATAGTGCAGCAATCGGCTGACTTGACATGAAAATTCAAAGACGATTTGCCGGAGGTCATCAGGCGGTTTGCAGTGTCGTCGATGATAAAAAAAGACAGCATAGCCCTTCCCGATGGCTTTAGAACGCGTCTGATTTCATCAAAGTAATGCTTCACCTCGTCTCCCCGCATGTGTGTGAATACGGAAGCAGCAAATACAAAGTCGATACTTTCGTCGTCACAAGGAAATTTATATTCAACGGCGGATAATCTGCCGCGGGGATTGTATTCCTTGTTGCAGATATCGGCATAATAGAACACGAACCTCGGATTTTGCAAAGTGATATGGTCCCGGCACCAGCGAATGGCTTTTTGAGAAACGTCAAAGCCGACATACTGTCCCGCACCATTCAAATACTGAAGCAGAGGGATTGCCATTCTGCCTGTGCCGCAACCGATATCGAGGATTTTTTCATCCGGCCTTAGGCCGCACACCTTGACGAAATGGCCGACAAAGGCTTGACCGATGGTTTTGAAATCCCCGCCGCCGATGTGGTGCAGTGACCTTGGAGGAGTCAAGGCGTCTCTATCCCTAATAAGTCGATCCTTGGAATCGAGAACCCGAAGCCAAAGATTTCTCAAACCCCTCACCAAAGGGCGTGGAAGAGCATGGATGCATCTTTCAAACGGCCTCAAGTCTTGCTTTCCTTCCTTTGCCGAACGGCGGAAACAATTAGAAGACCTTTGAATAATACCGATTATCTGTCATTTCGACTCACCCCTCTGTTGTTCCGATTAACCCTTCTGTCATTTCGACCGTAGGGAGAAATCTTATTGGTCTGCATTCATTGAGATTTCTCGTCGTCCCGCTGCAGCGGGACTCCTCGAAATGACAAATTCAAAGGTCTCAACCAGGATTCTGGTAAATTCAAAGGTTTCCCAGATTCAGTGTCGCGCTTCCTTTTTCTTCGGCCAGCAGGGAAGCAGGGATGACTTCGATGTTTTCAGCCAGCCTGTAACTCCGTTCCCCGGGATAAATGACCAGAAGCCGGTCAAGACTCAGATCCGTCAGCGCTGACCGCATGGATGGCGTCAGACGAGGCGCATCGGCCCGCTTGATCTCGACGCCGATACGGCGCCCGTTCTTGAAGAGGAGCAGGTCAATCTCCGCGCCGGCGTAAGTGGCCCAAAAGTAGGCCTCGTCCGGTTGACCGTCTGTGAGCAGAGCTTCGATAATATACCCTTCCCATGAAGCACCGCACTTCGGATGGGAAAGAAGATTTTCCATTGTTCGGATACCCAGGAGTTGATGAAGGAGACCGCTGTCACGGAAATAGATCTTGGGCGATTTGACCTGCCGTTTTTTGAGATTCGCATGCCATGGAGGCAACTGTCGCACCATAAAGACCCCATCCAGAAGATCCAAGTAGCGACGAACGGTTGATTCATTCACGCCGAGCGATCTTGCCGGCTCGGCAGCATTCCAAACCTGCCCATGGTAATGAGCCAGCATGGTCCAGAAACGAAAGAGTGTTGGCGCCGGTGTACCAATACCGAGTTGTGGTATATCCCGTTCCAAAAAGGTTTGGATGAAGTTCTTCCGCCATGCCAGACTATCGGTTTCATTGGAAGCCAGGAAAGAGAGGGGAAGACCTCCACGCAACCAGTGCCGTTCCATAGCGTCCACCCCCACATCGGCAGAGGTCAGGCCGCCGATGCGGATCGTCTCCAGGCGACCGGCAAGGGATTCGGACGATTGACGGAGAAGCATGGGAGAAGCGCTTCCCAAAATGAGAAACCGGGACGGAAGAGGGTCGCGATCCGCCAGGACGCGAAGGATTGGGAAAAGCTCGGGGCGCCGCTGAATTTCATCGATGACTACAAGACCCGTCAGGCTTCGAAGCGCTGTCATGGCTTCATCAAGGCGCGCCAGACTGAAGGGATCTTCCAGGTCGAAGTAATTGGATGATTCCGGAGATACAAACTGCCGGGCAAGTGTCGTTTTGCCGCACTGGCGGGGGCCCAGAAGAGCGACGATGCGGCTTCTATCGAGGGCTGTTCGGAGAGTCTTGGTTGTTGAAGCTCTTTGAATCATGATGTTATGATACATTGAAATTCCCGCATGTCAAGCGGGAATTTCAATGCTATTGATTGGGACAGGTTATGAGAGCTTTGATTTATCATTTCGAGGAGTCCCGCTGCAGCGGGACGACGAGACATCTCAATGAATGGAGACCAATAAGATTTCTCCCTGCGGTCGAAATGACAGAAGGGTGAGTCGGAATAACAGAGGGGTGAGTCGAAATGACAGAAGAGTGAGTCGAAATGACAGAAAATCGGTATTACTCAAAGATCTCATCATTGAAACCGGCGATTTGTTCATTTTAGCAGGTTGCTTCCCAGTCCCTGATCAGCCTTCACCTCCGTTCGCGTCACTGTATCACCGCAAACATCAGCCCGAAAGCCGGCTCGTTTGCCGTCACCTTGATCTCATCGGGATTGCGTTTTAGAAAAGCAACAAAGGCGTCATATTTTGCCGTCAGCGTTTTTTCCGGCGTCCTGTCGATCACGGCTGTTCTGGTATCGATGATGAGATACTTGAATCCCGAATTCTTCAACCGTGCAATCGTTTTCCCGTCATCCCGCTCCTGATGCAAAATCGCAAACATATTAAGCTGGTTGTCGTCGAATACCGTTTTATGGTTCATGGCGATAAAGTATTTCGTAAACGTTCCGATGCGGTAGACCTTGGGCGGGTTGTCTTTGTGGTCCAAAATATCTTTGTTGATCATGGCCATGATCGGTAAATAGGGCTTCAATCTCTTTTCGAGATACCCCATTTCGTTTATCGCGCCGCGCGCATATGCCAGACCGGCAGGGTGGATCAAAACGGAATGGTCGGGAAGATAGGCGGCCCGCAGGAAGCAAACGCAGAGGAACCAGAAAATAAGGCCTGCCCTCAGGGAAAATTTCAAAACCGCCGCCCCGGTCTTCTGCGCAAAATGCAACAATTCAAGAAGCATAAGGAGCAGAAACATAAAACCGGCATAACCATACCAGATGATCCCTTTTGCCATGACTGCCCATAAAAACCAGTAAATGAGGGCTGCCGCCGTGATAGCCGCCGTAACGCGCCGCTGCTCATTGTCCCGCCGTATCCAATAGAACATCATGAAAAACAAAGGGACAAACGCCAGAAAGATAAATCCGACATCCACATACATGCCGTGCGTCAGTTCATTCAAGGTTACCGTAAGCGGCAGCTTCAGGTATTGCCGCCATCCCCCGTCGTATCCGATATATCGCTGCTGCTCCTCCCGCAAAGCCGTTGATAATACGGCCGTTTCCGTGCCCGTCGCCGGTGGCGGATCAAACAGGATGGCGGGGCCTTCCCCCTTGCCCGTCTGGAGGGCGGCAAGGGTTATCTGCTTCGTTTCCACGATATTTTTAATGCCGAAGGGGCTGAAAGGCAGTCCGAATCCAAGGATAAAAACAAAAAGGATCACGATGGCTTTGCTGATTCTTTCCCTGCTTTTCAGGAGACGGTAAAAGACCAGCAGAAACAGGAGGCAGGCAAACAGGAGGAAATTATACTTGATGCTGAAGGCAAAACCTGTCATGAGAGCGCTGAAAAACAAAAGAATCAGGTTTGATTCTTTTTCCTCCCCGTATTTTTCCTCCCATCGCCAAAAAATAATAAAAGACAAAACGGCGAAAAACATGCCGGGCAAATCGACCTTCATATCCTTGGCCGATTGAAAGATTACCGAGGGAAGGGTGTAAAAAAGAGCGGCCCACAACAATGCGTAACAGGAAGACGCCCTGCCCCTTCCGATGCCGCGTTTGGCGCAATAGATTTTAACAAGTTCATAGAGGCCGAAAAACACCAGGACGCCGCCGAGAAAGGAAAGAAAAAGGGCAATGGTGGGGCTTTCAAACAGGAGGAATCCCAGGCTCATGACAAGCCCCCAGGGGTAGCTGTTGACCCCGCCCACAAGCTCCCCCCCCGACGCTGCGAGAAGCTTGGGAATATTCATGTAGACCGAAAGATCGTCGAATCCTATGGGTATCGGCCGGATAAGTTCCAGAACATTGTGGCTCGCGATGAAGAAAAGAACAAAGACGATCCAGACCGCCGGACCGAAATAGGATGATTGAAATGAGACAGACGGTCGAAAAAACTGCCGGACGGTCTGCCATGTTTGCCGGCGCCCGACAATCAGGATGACGCAAAACAGGCCCCACGCAAGGGGCGGCGTCAATTGTCCCGCCAGGCCGGCAAAAAAGAGAAAAGCCGCAAGAAGAACGCATCCCAGACCGACAGCGGCAAGGGACGGCGTCAATCCCGTTTCCGGCGCCATGTCAGCACTGAGCCTGTTTAAGACCATCTTTCCCAGCACGGTAATCGTAAGAACAATGAAAAAAATCCCCATGGATATGACGGCGTAGTGTCCCATGATCCCCCTGTGGGGCGCGGACCGGTTGATTAAATCGTAATATTGAAACCAGTGGATGGCGGTCGCAAAAAGGAAAAACGTAAAAAGAAGATAAATAAAGAAGGGAGATACCCTGACGTCCAGTTCTTTTCTTCCGCTTACATAACGCAGATATGCGACAAGGAGAAGATAAACCAAAAGGACGGTTGCGCATATCCCGTAGAGCGGATTCATTTTGGGATGCGCTTTAAAGGCGCCGCCGGGGCGGAAAAGGGCGTCAATATAATATTGATGGCTTGCCCGTTCTGAAATCCAATATGTCGTGTCCAAGATCGTCAGGCATTTCGACGACGCGGGGCAATCCCCGGATATGGGCCGGACCGTGTAAAAATAAATAAAGATGCTGCCGGCAATCCAGCAGACGGTGATGAGAGACAAGAGAATCCGGGTTGTTCTATTCATAGTCAGATTGTGGTGTTTAATATCCACTCCGTTTTACATGCGGCTGCACAGGAATGGAAATCCGTTTGTCCAATGCTTTCCATATTTCGCCGATGGAGGCGGTGCGGTTTGCCTGAATGACGCGCCGCTTTCGCCACATGCGGGGAAGACCGGCAAGGGCGTCTTTCTTTGCCTTGAGGATCACCCCTCCCTGGCCCCGTATGGTAAATAAGAAGATAGTCGCCAGATTGAGGGCTATATGCAGGGGCAGGAGCAGCCAGAACAGGGCGCCCGGCATGTTCTTCGCGAAAACCCAGACGGGATTGCGGAATCCGTGATAAACGACGGAATCGTTCCAATGCCCGCCCGACGACGCATATCCCGCATGATGAACCACCGCATCCGGCACATACATGGCTTTGTGTCCCGCCAGGCGCAGACGGAATCCCAGGTCCACATCCTCCTGATAACAGAAAAAGTCCTCATCAAACCCGCCGGTATCCATTAACGCCTGCCGACGATACAGGGCGGCCGCCGCGCAGGGTGAAAATATCTCCCGCGGGACGAGATCGTGCGCTTGTTGTTGAAAACCATAACGCTCGCGCCAGGATAACCCGCTCATGTGGTAGACGTCGCCGATGCCGTCCAGAACTTCAGGATTGTTTTGGCATAACTGACGGGAACCGAAGGCGGCAACTTCAGGGTGGGCGCGGGCCGCACCGAGGAGATGTTCGAGCCAGTCAGGTTCCGGAAAGGCGTCGGGATTGAGCAGCGCCACAAACTCCGTGTCACAATCCGCCAGGGCGCCGTTGTTGCCGGCAGCAAAGCCTGTGTTGGCATGCATTTGGAGCACCGTCATGTTTTCCATTAATTCGCCGATGCCGGTCAGGGAGCCGTCAGAGCTGGCGTTATCGACCACCAGGACGCGGGCCGGTTGAACCGTCTGTGCATCGAGGCGCCGCAGGCATTCGGCCAGCAGCGTCCCGCCGTTCCAGTTTACGATGATGACGGTTATCGACATATGTCACACATACTTCCAGCCACTCAATTACATTTCGAGAGATTTGAATTTCCTTTTTTCCTGTCATTACGCGGTGCAGAGCGCAGTGGCAATCTCTTATATTATGGGACGCTTATGAGATTGTTTCGCTTCGTCCGCCATGACAAAAAAGGCGTTTTTCAAAGGTTTCATTTCTATGGAAAGCCAGTTCTTTCCGTCGATGAGAATTGACGTTTAACCGTTTCTTAAGCCGGAGTAATTATGCGGGTTTGTTGCTTTATGAAGGCAAACGCCTGCAAACAAGGCGCATTACGATGTCTTTACCGAAGTCAACGATTGAACATAGGCGTGGGCAATCTCTTGGCTGCTTCCTTTTTGGACAATTTTACCTCCGTCGAGAAGAATGGCGCGGTCGCAAAATCGTTCAATTTCTAAAGGATTGTGGCTGACCAGCAGCACAGTATAACCTGCCTGATGAATTTCCTCATATCGTTTGTAGCATCGTTCCTTAAATTCCATGTCTCCCACAGCAAAAACTTCATCGAGTATAAGCAGGCCGCGGACTGCCCGAAAGGCAACGGAATATGCCAGCCGCATGGCCATTCCCGAAGAATAGTGCTTGAGTTCGAGCCTTGAAAATTCCTGCAAGCCCGCAAACTCCAGTATTTCATCTTTTGCGGTTTTCAATTCGCGAAGCGTCAGGCCCATCACTGTACCCAACAGATAAATATTGTCGATTGCATCGAGTTCAGGATTCCAACCCATCCCCAGGTCCAATATGGGCGTAATCGGCATTTCACAGTAAACGGCACCCCGTTCCGGCTGATAAATGCCGGAGATTATTTTAAGTAATGTGCTCTTTCCGGAAGCATTTCTTCCCATAATACCTACCGTTTCGCCGGAATTTACGGTAAAGCTAATGCCTCTTAGAACCTTTAACTCCCTGTATTTTCGAAAATGTTTTCTCAGTTTGAACCCTTTGAGGATGTGTTCCCGAACGGTATCGAGCCTCACTGTCGGAACGGAAAAGCTCTTGTGAATGTCAGTTACTTCCAGTGCATTCATGTGTCTACAACCTTTCCAGCGACCGGGGAGCAAGCAGGCGATACAATGCCGTACCCGCAAACAACACCACTGCCGTGCCGCTCAACAGCATGATATGTGCGGTGATTGTCGGTATCTCGCCTTTAACAAGGACAGACCTTGAAAATTGGATTACCGCTGTGGGAAGCCACATATAAAGATAAAAATGAAATTTATGCGGCACGATGTTCAAAGGATAGATAATGGGGGTGAAAAAGAAACCTGCCTGCAGCAGCAGCTCCCATATCTGATTGATATCCCGATAGCGAAGGAACAGGACGCTTGCAGCAAGAGAAATTCCAATAATGATAAGGGAAAAAAGAAATACATAAAAAACAAAACAGCTGATTTCAAGTAAACTTAAAGGTCGCCGGAAGACGAAAATATATGTACAGACGGCCACGCTGAAGATGCTTACGGTAATCAGTGCATTCGAAGCAGAAGTCAATACGACGATCCATGGTGGAAACTTGGTTTTTGTAAGCAGAAAAGTTTTTGCCTGAAGAGAAAGGAATCCCGTTTTTGTTGCTTCTGAAAAGAAATCCCAGAGGAACAGTCCGATGATCAGATTCAGATTGTAATTGGGGTCCATTGAAAAGATGACGGAAAACACGGCATAAAGGACCGCAAACATGGAAAGCGGTTTGGCAAGTGCCCAAAGATACCCCCCCAGCGTTCCATGATAGCGCGTCTTAAAATCCGTCCTGATGATTGTCCAGATCAAGCCAGGTAAATGAGCACTATTTTTGTTGTTCATCGTTTTGGTTTTTTCAATTTTCATTCAATATTATCAACCTAAATCGATAGTATATCCCCATCACTACAATATTTGTCTTCTACTTTGAGCTGTGACAGTATTTCCTGATCGACCTTATTTTCTGAAATAACTTTGCCTAAAAAATACTCTGCTATCTTTCTGTCAGGCTCGATATCAAGGAGATATCGGCCAAAATATTTAAGCATGTCGCAGCAATAGGCTGTAATACCCTGATGAATCTTAGACAGATCATTGAAATGTTCGCTTGGCTTGCCGAAAACAGGCAATACGTTGTCGCCGTTTTCTTCAAAGAATGCAAGTTGCCCATCCGGTGACGTAAGTATTCCCTCAAGAACAAGGCTGTACTTGTAAGATGCGCTTTCGGTGCTCAGTTGATTATCATCTTCTGTGTAATATCCATAAAATTTGTTCTGCAGTTTATCATTGTCCCTAATGTCTGAACATGTGGCAAAATAATACCCTCTCAAAGAAGTACCCAGCAGCTTTGATAAAGCCTTCTGTATATTGCCGCTATAGCCTAGATCCGATACGGCGATACCCTCTGTAACGCCTTTAAGCTCCAGCTGTTCCAGATATTTCAGATAACAAACTCTTTCCTTCAGAGCATTTGCAAGTATTATATTGAAATGTTCCCTGACGACTGTGGCTGCCTTTTCAAGGTCCGTGGGGATTTCTACGTATGAATTGATGACGCGTTTCCCTTCCAGATAACTTTGGCCCAGACCCAGTCGGGTTTCCATGAGGTTAAAAAGCTGCCCCCGGTAATGCCTTTTCAATAGATCGAGAGAGTCTTCCAAATTGTAAATGGCAGGAACTGTCAAAGCCCTTCGAGAAGCATGCAGATAAACTGTTTCAATTTTTGAGTTTATCCGATTGCTTATTTCTTTGTCAGTCAGGATAGTGTCGAAGATCTTTTTAAGCAGGAACCCTTCACGCGCAAGAAATAGAATCTTTGAGACGTTATCCTTAATCGAAGACTTCAGAAGCCACAAAAGATAGGCAAAAATAACAGGACCGATTACCGCATAGCCAAATCCGAATTTATCGGAAAATGTATAGTCTCCTTTGCAATCGTGCATACAGAAAGGGTTATTGAAGAGATGATTGACCGACATGCCAAAGAGGGCAGAATTGGCTACATTTTGGGAAACAGCATGGATTGGGAAGTCTCTACCTATTAACGAGTTACTAAAAATGTTATTAGGCGCCATTACATGGTAAGTATCAATTCCCATATCACATGGAATCTGAACATCCGAATGCTCGTTATCACCGATATGAAGGATTGATATGCCCGGATACTGTTCAACTAATTCAAGCCACATACCAGCGCTGTCTTTCCGTACACCCATCGATGAAGAAAGGAAGAGTTCTTCATGGCCTTCTATACCGTTTTTTTTCAGCAGAGCATTAACTGTGGCCTCATCCAGGTACATGTCCGACATAAGCACAATCCGCTTGCCGTTCTTTTGTGCATACCGGAATGCTTCAGTAACCTCAGATCGAGGTATATTCAATTGCAACTCAATGTCTTTCTCCATTGAACACAATCTGTCAATGGTCGCATTATCCAATTTCAACCGTGAACGGATGAGCTTGTATATTTCATCGATACCGGCATCAGAACCGAATCCTTTTTCATTTCTGATTTCAGCTTCCGCTGTTTGCCTGGTTTTCCTGAAATCCTTGATTCCCTCCTTCCTCTCCACTTCGATGCTGAGCAGGTCAAAAACCGAATCAGGATTCAGGAGAGGACGAGTAAATAGAGTATCAAATATATCAAAGGTAATGAGATCGTGTTGCCGGATAATGTTTTTAAGATCGTCAAGATTTTTCGCCCAGTACTGAAAAAGATTCCTGGAGCCAAAAGAAACCGAGAAATCTTTTCTTTTCATGTTGATTTCGCAGAAGGTGTACCCCTGCCTTAATGCAATTGGAACCAGTATCCGCTCCATGGCATGAGCAAGAGTGCCGTCATTCTGACTTGACTCCTCTGGGAAATCTTCGATTGTAAATCCGGACGATAAAATCGGTCGTAGTGCATTGGTTCTGGCCCAGAACATCGTTCCCATAGGTAAGTCTATATAACCTGACAGATCACAACCAATCTGAAATTTCGTGAGAAGCTGCTGCCCCATCAACTTGTTCTGAAGCCATGAGTGAGCCCAGTACGGCAAAGCCTCGTAGGTTTCGGGGTAAATAATTCCGACATCCTTATATGCATGAAAAACGCCGAAAATCTTACGAACGACAGATTGACTCCCGAGAAGATTATCGTAGAAATGCTTCCTCCAGGAAGACTGTTCGATGCCGGCGTATAAGGACTTTTTACTATGAATATGACAAATGAAATCATTTTTAAGCAGCTCATCGGCAAAGTGGACAACAAAAGGCGCCACATCACGCCCCCTGTTGGGCACTGTTTTTACTGAGCATGTCATTGCATGATTTAGGGATTTAAGCTTGTTTTTCACTATTGCTGATTGTAATCCATCAGTTATGGAAACATACAAATTGAACGGATAAGGAATATTGGATAGATAGCCTGCGATTTCATCTAAAAGATCAATGTAAAAGAGATGAAGCTGAATTCCGATACTTCCTGAAGCGCTTTGTGCTTCATCAATTTTTTCGAGCGTTTTTCGATGTACAACGTCATCTTTCATTGCAATGGGGAAAATGGTCGGCCCACCACATAAATGGGTGACCCATTTCAGCAGACGTGGGAATTGAAATCCTATTCTTCTTAAAGGAGCTGTAATTCGCCAACTCAAAGACCTGTACATCAGGTTCAAATGACCCTCTATCTGTGACACTCTGAAATTAGCAGTTTGCAGGTCACGCGATTTATGCTTAAGTTGCAGCGTCAGCTCTTTATTCGTATTCTGCTGCAATTCGATAGTCTGCTTGAGATTCTCTACGGCACCCCGATGTAATTCAACAATCTTCTTGAGATTTTCCACTTCACACTGCTGTAATGCAACCGTCTGCTTAAGAGACTCCAATTCGCGATGATTTAAAAAAAGGTCAATGCGTACTTTTTCGGCATCATAACGGGGTAGGTGAGCGGCGTCCTGGATAAAACAATGGTCTTTGGATATTTGATTATATTGAACGTGCCAGTATTTTTCTAACTCGGACTTTAAAAATCTAGGAACACGGTCTTTAAAAACTTTACGCTCGCCGTGCGTCTGGCTGCGGACAGGATAATGACGTAAGATAAATCGCACTGGAAAAACCCTGCGATTCTGGAATTCTACCTCGTGTCCACCTGATATGGCCAATTCAACAGGAGTTGCTTGTTTTTTCCAGCATCGAATCTGATTTTTGTTAAACGATTCAACATGGGCATAATATTCAAACGCTTCCCTGATATTTTGATCGGACATAAAATGATTATGGGTGGGCTGGAATTCAAATACTTCAAAATCGATGGCATTGTATCCCATCCGGTCAACGGCTTGAATTCCCTTCAGCAAATCAAGATGAGCCCAGGGACTTTCACGGAATTCATCGGCGTCTGCATGGATAAACCAGTCTGAGGCAATGTCCCTGGCGAGTTCTTCCTTGCGTCGCAATATGGCTTCCCAATGATAAGAAGTGGTATTTTCCGGACGGGCGTCCCCTGGAAACTTTTCAATTTGCAACATTCCTGTCGCAAGAAAAGGGATTATGCGGATAAGGGTATCATCTGTTGAATGATTATCTAAAAAATAGACAAATATACCTTGCTTAATTAAGTCGCCCACTGTCTGGGCAATAATGTCTTCCTCATTATAGGCGGCAATAATTGCCGTTACTTTAAAGACATCTGAATTCATTGCAATCACTTGGGGGATTGATATTGATTGACTTGAAAAAGATTTGAACTTTTTCAAGTCCCATGGCCGGCATCTTCTTTGAGCAACCGTGTGCGCATATTTTTAAGTATTCCTCTGTGGTCTTCTTTTAACCAGCTTTCAATATCTTGCTTTTTCATTTGCCGATGGGGTACTGTCGGGCCGCTCGTACCGAGACAATAGGCACATGCTGCCAGCGGTTCTTCTGAATCGATGAAACGTCTAAGTTTGAAAAAAAGATTATGGTGATCACGGAGATCAACACTATCGATATTTCGGTTATCAAAATGGATACCAATTTTATTTAATCGGTAACTTAAAAACACGGATGGGGCACATTTGTAAAAACGGCCTTCGTAAACTGTATGACAACACCATTCACGCGGGAGTTTGCACAACTCAAATACCTTACGCACGAGTTGGGGTATCTGATTGGGTTGGTTCAATATGGTATGGAAAAACTCTTTTTGATCAATAACAACAAGTTTAGTGCCATGCGATAAAGCCAATGTTGCATACTCGTCAGATGACCTGTTGAGCTTTACACCCGGATAAACACTGAGCCAAATTTCATCAGTAAGATCCCAAAATTTGTCAGGCATTTTGTCAAGCAATAAACCATTGGTCACAACGACTAATTTATCTGCCAGATTAACGGTCTTTGCGATTTCTAAAAAATCTGTCAAGCGGGGATGTAAAAGCGGCTCGCCCCCGGAAAATCTTAACATATTACTGTGAAAAACCGATTGAAGTTGTTTGATATCATGAACGAATAAATCGTAGCTGGCGAATTTTTCGGGGAAAATAGGTGCAGAATGATCACATGCATAACAATTCAAATTGCAGTGTTCGGTTAAGTTATAGACAACGGCATCACGCTCGATTTTTTCAATACATTTATTGTTTGATTGATATACAAAAGTAGCTTTTTCCGCAGCTGGTGCAGGTTTAATGCTGACTTCTAAAAATGCAGAATTAAGTTGATTAACAAACGTGGAAAGCGGACCACGGCGGACATCAAGGCGTGGCAGTAAAAGCGGATCTGTTTCTGGCGTTACGATTCCTGGTTTGACACCTACGGCTCCGTCGAATCCCGCTTCTTTAACCAGATCGATGGTGGTTTCAGAATACTCGCCATAAGGGTAAGAAAAAAAGCGAACAGGTTGACTGACAAGGTCCTGCAGGATTCGGCGGTTTGTGTCGATTTCTTCTTTTTGTATCTCAGGAGGCAAAGCCGGTAGCGATAAATGATGTACGGTATGCGCCCCAATGGTATGACGTGGTTGTTGCGCCAGTATCTTAATCTCTTCGCCTGTAAGATAACGATGTGTCGCTCGTGCAGGCATATTGACGCCCAGTTTTTCGGTTAATTTTTGTAATGCTTGCTGATGGGTGGCGGCATCACTAAAGCGCAAAAATGAGTAAAGAGCGTCGAAAGCAGCTTTTCTTTTTTCAGGTGTCGTAAGTTCGAGTCTAATACAGTGATCAGCAATGTCAAAATCAAGCCGCTCCGGAAGTTGCAACGATCCCAAAAACACGTAAGCTAAAACATCAACATAGAATTCATGCCATGAATTAAGATCAGAGCTGTTTAAAAAAAATGTAGCCGGAAGATTCAGTGCTTTGAGGATGGGAGAGGCATTTTCGATCGCGTCAATATAACCATCGTCAATGGTTATCGCCACGGCATGATCTGGTATTTGTCCGCAACGATGTGCGGCTAACAACTCTTCTAAAGACAACACAGGATAATGATTCTTCAGATACGTTAATTGAGCTTGAAATTCCCCTGGCGGCACGCACAGGTTATTAACATCCGGTGCTAAGTCGGCGATACGGTGATACATGAGAATCACCGCTGCCTGATGCGGATAATTCAACAGGCGGTGCGATATAGTTTCATCTCCGGCTTTGACAGCGCGAATCCCGAACAATAGTGGGTAATAGGGATCGACTTCCGTCAAAATGGACTCCGATAATTCGGATGCAGCCAATCCTTCAAGAAAGGCGATACTGCTGCGTATGTTGCCCCAGGTAAAAACCTCAAAATCACTTATTGGGAAAATTTGAGCAAAAATACGGCGTACTGCGGCTTCGGTGAATCTCCAGAAGTCACCTTTATCAATTCCTACGTCTTCGTCATTAACCCGGCTTAAGGCAGGCAAGGTGCAAAGAAGCACACCGCCAGGTTTTAATATCCGGAATACTTCACACAGGGCCGCATGAAAATCATAAATGATGTGAAGGGTTTGCGTGAGAATAACGCAGTCGTAGGATTCGGAGGCAACATGGCTCGCGCAGCTAAGATCGGCAATGATTGTCGCTTTATTGTTGTTGGGATTGATATCTAAAATACTTGATTCGGTTACTTGCATCCCGCCGAATTTCCGGGTGTAACCATCATCTTTAATTTCCAATACCCGATCATGGATATCGTTACGAAAATTGCTTAAGAACAACTCGATATAATAGCGATCGACGGGCAGGCCGCGGTCTGTGCCCCATTTTTGGCTTAGGGGTTTCATTTCGTTAAAATCACCCCAATTTATGGCAGGTATGTGTTGGTCAGATAATTGCTGGTGTAGTGAGGATATTTGTTGATTGATAACGCTTATATCCGTTTCTATTTCTTTCAACTTGTGCCGTAATCGATCATTATGTCTTTTTTGTTCTTGCCAGAAAGATGCTTTGCGTAACCAAATAGCTTCAGCATTGGCTGCTGCGGTGCCGCTGTGTTTACTTGTAAGTGCAATCATTGCTTTGGTGTAATTGTTTCCGATCAGTCCTTGTTGTGAACGGGACCCGGCGCGCATTCTATAAAAAAGCAACGGTTCATCGAGGATGATTCCACGTAGATTAAGTTCACACGCTTTAAGCCAAAAATCCCAAACTTCAAATACCGGCATACTTGTGTCGTAGCCGCCAACTTGGAGCCAGGCAGAGCGCCGCCACATACTGGCAACGTGCAACTCACCACCGCGTGCAAGTAATTCAACGGGGTCGCACGCAGCCGGATGCCAGACATATTCTTGCCCGCCCACAGCGTTAAAAGCGCATGATACATAAGCAAGATCGATATCAAGATCAAGATATCGAGCAGCTTTTTCTAAGTAGCTGCCTTCCATATAATCGTCAGCATCCAATGTCACCAGATATGGTGCAGTTGTGACCTGAACGCCATAATTACGTGCAACCGCAACCCCTTGATGCTCTTGGTGGATACACCGGACCTTCGGGCCAGTCATTTTTTGTAAAACGTGCAGTGTATATGGGTCGTCTGATCCGTCATCTACGATCAATATTTCTTCGGGTGTGCGTGTTTGTATCAATGCACTGTTTACCGCATCAGCAAGGGTGCGCCCTAAATTGTAACAGGATATAATTACGGCAATTCCATTCATGTCTTTTGTATTCCGGAATTTGCGCATGATTTGATCTTTAAGAATATATCGTAAATGATGCGTAAAGGCTTGGTTATCTTCCAACTCATAGAGCTTCTCAAGGCAGATATTTCATAGCGTAATGCAATGTTTGATTTAACTTCATTTTCCAATTTTTGCTCGTCTATGATTTTTTTGTCCATATGTGAGAACAATTTGTTTTTTAGACGTTCGGCCTCACAGCGACGCGCAGTAAGATTCGGGAGGAGTTGATTGTGGATTTGCCATTCTAAACGGTTATTATCATTCAATATATGGCCTATAGCATGGTCAGGATAGTTTATCACTGGCTGAATATGGTCGAGATAGCTTTGTTTATGCTTGTTGAAAATTGTGCGCAAACTCGTCAGATAGGTTTCGTCCCAGGGGTAGGCTGCGGCGCGGGAGTTTGGCTGTTTACGATAATAAAAAAGTACTTCAGGGATGATCTGCCCGCGAAAACCTTTTTCAACCAAGCTTAGCCAAAAATCCCAATCTTCATTGTAACCAAGGTTTGGATTTTCGTCGTATCCGCCGATACTAAGGGCGGTGCTTTTACGCACGAGCGATGGCGTCGCTACGGTGCATTCACATAATAAAGTTGTTAAATCACAATGGTCCTGTTTCCATAACGAATTTTCATCGCCAAACATTTGTATCCAGCAAGAAGCAAAAGCAATATGAGGATTATTTTCTAATAAAGCAATGCTTTTTTGAAAAAATTCCGGATGTAACCTGTCATCTGCATCCAATGCACATAAGTATTCGCCTTGTGCCTGTGACATTCCTATATTACGAGCAGCCGCAGGGCCTTTGTTGGGTGTACGAAGAACTTTTGTTTTCGGGCAAGTGTAGTTTTTAAGTAGCTGAATTGTCTCGGTATCGGTAGACCCGTCGTCGATAATGATAATCTCAAAATTTTGGTAGGATTGCGCCAATACACTTGCAACAGCTTCATCAATATACTGGCCATGATTAAAACACGGCATAATGACCGAAACCACAGGTGTAAATTCATTCATAATGTGATTACTATTAATAATGTCCGTTAATGAGTTGGGATTAACACAACTTATTATGAAATTGATAAAGCTCCGCTCCCTCGGATACCAAAAGAATGCCGTATTTTAATATATGAAGATCTTTAGGCACGTAACACATCATAATAAGGTTGAAATTTTTATCACATGTAATCAGTGATTGCAAAGACTAATGGCTGGGAAAATGGCGCAACTATTTTTGCAGAATTTTACAAAGTAGGTTATAAATCGTTAAGAGCAAATGGGAATCAGGAAACTATATCAAGCAGAGTGTAATGAAAAAAGCTGCCGTCATTATCAGCCCCAACTACGAGGATCATGCCCGGAGATATTTGAAAGATTGTTTTGAAAGTCTGAAGAAGCAGGACTGGGCGGGCGAAATAAAGATCTTCATTACGGACAATGGGTCCACGGCGGCAAGCTTTGCCTTTTTGAAAGAACAGGCCCCGGAGGCTGAGATTATCCGGAATGAAACAAACGACGGTTTTGCCAAGGGGAACAATGATGCCATGCGGCGGGCGCTTGAGGGCGGTTATGATTATATCGTCCTGATCAACATGGACACGATTGTTGAAGCCGGCTGCATCAGCCGTTTGGTCATGGCGGCGGAGAGCGACAGCGCCATCGGGGCCGTGCAGGCCAGGCTCATGCTCTGGCCGGAGAAGGACATCATCAACAGTCTGGGGAATGCGACGCATTTTTTGGGATTCGGGTATTGCGACGGATACGGAGAGGAATGGTCCGGGCAGGCATCTCCTTTTGTGCGGAATATTGCTTATGCTTCCGGCGCCGCAGCGCTGTACAAGAAAGAAGTGCTGGAGGGCATTGGCCTTTTTGATGAAGAATTCTGGATGTATAATGAGGATCAGGACCTGGGCTGGCGGATATGGCTTGCCGGCGGGCGGTGCGTGTCGGCCCTGCAGGCCGTTGTTTATCACAAGTATGATTTTTCCCGAAATACCCGGAAATACTACTGGCTGGACAGAAACCGCATACTCGCCATGATGAAGAACTACCAGGCCGTCACGCTGCTGTTGATCTTCCCGGCTTTTGTCGTCATGGAGTTCGGCTTGCTGCTGTTTGCCTGGCAGAAAGGCTGGCTCAGGGACAAGCTTTACGTATACCGGTATTTTCTAAGCGGCAAAAACCGGCGATATATTCTCAGAGCCCGGCGTAAATCGCAGGCCTTGCGCCGGGTGAAAGATCGGGATATTGTGGGCCTGTTCGGCGGCCGGATCTGGTATGACGAAGTGGGCAGCCTGCCGCTGCGTTTTGTAAATCATATCATGGATATATATTGGCGCGTCATAAAACGGATCATGGTCATGAAAACCGGAGCAGTCCATTGAACATAAACCGATGCATCATCATTCCCGCTTTCAACGAAGAAAAACAGATTGCGTCGGTCGTTGATGGCGCAAGGCAGGTAAGCGACGCCGATATCATTGTAATCGACGACGGCTCCGAAGACCGGACGGTTGAGCGCGCCGGGAGGGCGGGAGCGTTTGTGATCCGGCATCCTTTCAATATGGGGGCCGGCGTGGCCATCCAGACGGGGTACAAATACGCATCCGAAAATCACTATGACTGCCTCCTGCAGATGGACGGCGACGGGCAGCATCATCCCGCCCATATCCCGGATATGTTCTCCATGGTTGAAAACGGGCAGTGCGACCTGGCCATCGGCTCCCGCTTTCTCAATCACAACGGGTATCAGACGGGTGCGTTAAAATCCGCAGGCTTCAGGTTATTCCGAACGATCATCAGGATCATTACGGGAGAGTCCATCACGGATCCGACGTCCGGCTACCGGTGCATGAATCGAAAGGTATTTCAGTACTTTACGGCGGACGGCTACCCCTGGGATTACCCCGACGCCAATATCATCATCGACTTGCACCGGATGGGATTCAAGATTGCGGAGTTGCCCGTCATGATGGCGCCCAATCCGGAGGGAAGAAGCATGCATCGGGGCATATTCAAGATCAGTCACTATATCTTCAGCGTTTTTCTTTCCATCCTTGTGACGCTCTTGAGAAAAAAATCCGGATTATAGGAGAACTGCGATCATGACGCCTCATCAGAAGATCTTTGCCATCTCGGTCAGCCTTGCCATCTTTGTGGTCATCATTGCCCTTGTGCGAAACCGGAAGCTGAGGGCGGAATATGCCTGGCTGTGGCTTCTGACGGGCCTTGTCGTTTTTGTGCTGGTCGTCTGGTATGATCTGCTCGTTGCATTGACGGCACTGATCGGCGCCGTGGCGCCGACGACCACGCTGTTTATCTTCAGCATCATCTTTCTGGTTTTTATTTCTCTCCACTTTGCGATTAAAATATCCCGGTTGAGCAACCAGGTGAAAAATCTTGCCCAGAAAATCAGCCTTCTCGAAGCAGGGAAAGAACGTTCATCGGGGAAGAAGACGGAGTGATCAGGGTGAAAGGGTCCGGCATATCCTGCGTCATGAAATTTCTTGACTTCAATTCCGTTATGCATATAAAGTGCTGCAAAATTTCTTTTTAGTCTTGGATTTCAGGAGGACTTTGAAAATGGCATCCACAAAGCAATACTGCTCTATATGCGCCTGGCGCGCTACCTGTCAGAAAAGATTCAGCGTTACCACCGATGCGACGGGGTCTGTCCATTGTCCCGATTATACGAGAGATTTGACCATCAAGGATCAGGACATCGAAGAGGCGGATAAGAAGTATCGAAGCGGCAACTGAAGAATTTTGACGGCCGGCATCCGGTTGTCCCTTTAGCGGCAACAATATTCGATGAGATGAAAGTTGGTCGAGAGGCCAACTTTTTTTTAATATTACGCAATAATAATGATGATCTCGTAAAAAGTCGAATCCTGTCATTTCGAGGAGTCCCGCTGAAGCGGGACGACGAGAAATCTTTAATGATTTCAGGATTTCTCCCC
>JAFGHS010000148.1 GCA_016930075.1 Deltaproteobacteria bacterium | reverse complement strand
GCATATTTTATATATGGATTTGTTTTTACCTTTGTGATAGAAAGGCCGGGTTTTCGGGGATTGTCATGGAGGGTATTCTTGAAACCATCTATATCGTTGCCGGGTTGAGCACGCTGGCATGGCGTTTGGCTGCTCAGTGGGGCAATTAACGGGAAGCAGGAGGTTTATGATGATAAAAAAAACATGTTGCATCGCCATTTTTTTCATTTTAGCCGTTGCAGTGGCCGGGTGTGGGGGGCTTCGCTATTCCCAGGTTGAGCCCGATGCGGCCAACTTCCATCCCCAACGGATCGGTGTATTTCCTGTTGACGTCGGGAGCTATGAAGAGGCCAGAGGAACGGTCGACCAGATTGTTGCCGGCGTCTTGATCGACAAAAAATGGTTTGCCGATGTCGTGGCGGCCGATACATTCAAAAACATGCTCGGCACAAACGAAGAACTCCGCAGGCTTGTGCTGGACTATATGCTGAAACTCAAGACCGTCAATTTCTCCGACCCCGATATGAGCAGGCGAATCGGTGAAATCGCCGGCATTGATGCGTTTCTCATTCTCGGCCTGGACCACTGGAATTACACGATCGAAAACGGCGAAAAGGTGGCGAAGGTCGGCTTTGCCCTGAAAATGGTGAATGCCGAAAACGGCAAAATCGTCTGGAAGGCAGGCCATCATATCGCAAAGGAGTACTCCTTTGTTTACAAGCCGGGCCTGGACGGGATTGCAAAAAAGGTGATTAACGACATGATCCGCCACATGCCCCGCTAAGCAGGCGTATGGAAAATACCCTTTGTCCGACGCGGGGGCGGCAGGGTGGAATATAGACGGATGAAAGACCTTTGAAAAACGCCTCTTTTGTCGTTGCGAGCGAAGCGAAGCAATCTCATAAGTATTCAATAATTGAAGAGATTGCCACGGCACTGCGTGCCTCGCAATGACAAAAAACAGAGAAATTCAAAGGTCTCGGATGAAGCAATTTTTTTGGATATGATATCCTGAAACAGGGAGGTGGAAAATGAGGGAAGACGTTTTAAAGGCAATACAAGACATCAGGCCCGGTCTTCAGGCCGACGGTGGCGATGTGGAGTTGGTGGATGTGACGGATGACGGGATCGTGAAGGTTAAACTGCTGGGCGCCTGCCACGGCTGTCCCATGTCTCAGATGACGTTGAAGATGGGTATAGAGAAGCATCTTCAAAAAATAATCCCCGGCGTAAAGTCGGTTGTATCAGTTCAGTAATCGATGGGAAGGAGAATATTGTATGGCTTATGTAATAACGGATGAGTGCATCGCCTGTGGTGCTTGCGAGGGCGAGTGTGAAGCGGAAGCGATCAGCGAGGGTGAAGACAGATATGTCATAGATGCGACACTGTGCACGGACTGCGGAACATGTGCGGACACCTGTCCCGTTGAAGCCATCAAACCGGGTGATGAAACATAATTGGTAAATCAACGGTTATGATGAAAAGGGGAAACCGCTGCCGGTTGCGGCATGTGCTTTCCCCTGAGTTGTCTTTGATGAAATCATCGTCCGTATGGGTTAACCTGTTTGCATGAAGCGGGGCGGTCATGGATAAATTTATTACCTTTGAGGGCATTGAAGGTTGCGGCAAGACGACGCAGATCAAAATGGCGGGCGACTATTTGTCCGGGACCGGCATTCCCGTGGTGTTGACGGAAGAACCGGGAGGGACGGCTTTCGGCAGGAAAATCAGAGACATCGTGTTGAATCGGTCGTCGTATGACATCAGCGCGGAGGCCGAACTGCTGCTCTTTTTATCGGCCCGCGCCCAGCATGTAAGAGAGCTGATCAAGCCGGCGTTGATCCAAAATAAAATCGTTCTTTGCGATCGCTTTTCCGATGCCACCATGGCGTACCAGGGTTTCGGAAGGGGGCTTAATACGGATGCCCTTGAGGCAATGAACGCCTTTGCCGCAGCATCTTTAAAGCCCCTGAAGACCTTTCTTTTCGATCTGCCGCCGGAGATCGGCCTCAGCCGGGCCATGAGGCGGATCTCGCAACTGAAAGACTTTACGCCGAAGGAAGACCGCTTCGAGCGGGAGACGGTCGCCTTTCATGAAAGGGTGAGGGAAGGCTACCTGCGCATCGCAAAGGATGACCCGGACAGATTCGTCATTATCGACGCTGCGCCCGATGTCCATGCCGTATTCGATCAGGTGCGTTCCTGCCTTTTGCCCCTCGTCACATAAGGTGATTTATGTCATTTCGTGCAATTTACGGCCATGAAAATCAAATCGACTCCCTGAAACGGGCCATGGCGAAATCGCGCGTTGCCCATGCTTATCTTTTCTACGGCACCGCAGGCACAGGCAAGAAGTCGACGGCGCTGGCCTTTGCAAAAGCCCTGACGTGCAGGGAGCCGAAAGGATATGATGCCTGTGACGCCTGTCTATCCTGCCGCAAGATCGAACGCTGTAATCACCCGGATATTATCGTCATCGATGTCGAAGGGAAGAATATCAAAATTGAGGACGTCAGGAATATCCAGAATCAAATGCAGTTTAAGCCCCTGGAAGGGGAAAAGCGCGTCGTCATCATTTGCGATGCCGATAAAATGAACATCACGTCCGCAAATGCCCTGCTCAAAACCCTGGAGGAACCGTCGGACGGAAATGTTTTGATTTTGATCACGGCGAGGTTTCACCAGCTTCCCCTGACGATCATATCCCGTTGTCAGCTTTTAAGATTCAATCCCCTGACCGCAGCCATCGTGAGCGCTTATCTGCGGGACAAGCTTGCGATCGACGACAAAACCGCAAAAGACCTCGCTGCATCGTCAGGGGGGAGCATCGGCAGGGCCGTCCTGATGCATGAAGAAGCGTATATCCAAAATCGCGACGACATTTTAAATGTGCTTTTGGAAACAAATAAAACGAATTTGCTCCGGCTGCTTTTTTTTACCGGCGATATGGCCGCCCAGCCGAAAAGCCTTACAGAAAAATTGCATTTAATGAAGGGCTGCTTCCGGGATGTTCTGGTTTACCGGGAGACAGGCGAGCAAAACCGCTTAATCAACCATGACCGGCTGGATGCGATTAAAAAGATCGGGGCCGGCCTGTCGGGCCGGGATATGCTGAACAACATCAAGGCTGTTGATGACGCTCTGAGAGCGCTTGAGCAAAATGCCAACAAACAATTGACTTTGGAGGCGATGATGTTTAGACTCGCCGTAAAATGACATACAGGAGACCGGAAGCAGTGAAAAACATAATCGGCGTCAAATTCAAAAAGGAAGGTAATATCTATCATTTTGACGTTGCCGGCATTTCCCTTGTAAAGAATGATCAGGTTATTGTCCAGACGGAAGACGGCCCTGCCATGGGAACCGTTATTACGTCCGTCATGACGGTAGAACCGGAAAAACTGCCGCCCAACCTGAAATGCGTGATCAGGAAAACGACGGAAGAAGACCTATCGACGCGGAAAAACAATATCGATCTGGAGCAGCAGGCCCGCCAGTTCTGCAGACAAAGAATCAGGGACAGGAACCTGCCCATGAAATTGATTGACGTGGAAAGCCTGTTCGACAGAAGCAAGCTGGTTTTTTATTTTACCGCGGAAAACCGTGTTGACTTCCGGGAACTGGTGAAAGACCTGGTGCAGAGATATAAAACCCGCATCGAACTGAGGCAGATCGGCGCCAGGCACGAGGCGAGAATCATCAAGGGCATGGGCATCTGCGGCCGGGAGATATGCTGCGTGAACCTGTTGAACAATCTGGACCGGGTGTCCGTCAAAATGGCCAAGGAACAGAGCATGTCCCTCAATCCGGAGAAGATTTCCGGTCTTTGCGGGCGGCTCATGTGCTGTCTGGCCTATGAATACGACATGTATCAGGACGCGAAAAACAGCGCCAAAAATAAAAAGAAATGCGAAGACTGTCCTCAGCAGACAGGCGCTGACAGGAAACCGGACGGCAGCGAAGTTAGGGGAAGTGAAAAATCACGAAACAATGACCATACATCGCCCGCAACCCCCAGGGACGCAAGGGAATAAAGACGCGAACCGTCGTCGGGCGCTTGTATCTTTATATATGGAAAGGATGAATCATGGACAATGCGTTTTACGTGACGACGCCCATCTACTACGTCAACGCCTCCCCCCACATCGGCCATGCGTATACAACCATCATCGCCGATGTCATGGCGAGGTATCATCGTCTTGCGGGCTGTCGGACGTTCTTCAGCACCGGGACGGACGAGCACGGCGACAAAATCGCCGAGGCGGCGCAAAAAGGCAATGTCACGCCCCAGGACTATGCAGATCGCATCAGCGTGCAATTCCGTGACCTCTGGCCGAAACTGGCCATTACCAACGATATCTTCATCCGGACGACGGACGAAAACCATGTCGAAACGGTTACCGGCATATTGCGCAAAGTCCACGACGCCGGCGACATTTATTTCGGTCAATATGAGGGCTTTTATTGCGTGGGCTGCGAGCGGTTCTATATGGAAAAGGAGCTTGTGGACGGCTGCTGTCCCGACCATCAGACAAAGCCCGAATATCGCAAGGAGAGCAACTACTTCTTCCGCATGAGCAAATATCAGGACTGGCTCATCGGATACATCAAAGACCACCCCGATTTCATCCGGCCGGAACGCTATAAAAATGAAGTCCTCGCATTTCTTCGGGAACCACTGGAAGACCTTTGCATTTCCAGGCCAAAGACCCGGTTGACGTGGGGCGTTACGCTTCCTTTCGATGAAAATTATGTGACGTACGTCTGGTTTGACGCCCTGATCAACTATATTACCGTTCTCGGATACCCGGACGGGGAAAATTTCCGCGCTTTCTGGCCTTTCGCCCAGCACCTTATTGCCAAGGACATTCTGAAGCCGCACGGCATTTACTGGCCGACCATGCTGAAGGCTGCGGGGATCGAACCTTATCGCCATCTCAATGTCCACGGGTACTGGACGGTGGATCAGAGCAAGATGTCCAAGAGCCTGGGAAACGTGATCAAACCCCTCGATCTGAAAGACAAGTACGGCCTGGACGCCTTTCGCTATTTCCTGCTTCGGGATATGGTTTTTGGACTCGATTCGAGCTTCAGCGAAGAGGCATTTGTCCAGCGGGTCAATTCAGACCTGGCAAACGATCTGGGAAATCTTGTGAGCCGCACCATGACCATGGCCGTGAAAAATTCGGGAGGAACGGTTGTCTGCGGAGACGCCGCCGTGGAGAAGGATCGCTGCCTCGAAGAAGCGGCAACGGGCGCCGTTTCCGAAGTGGCAAATGGCTTTCAGGAACTGGCATTCCATAAGGCCCTCATCGCCATCTGGGAGCTGATCAACCGGACAAACAAGTACATTGTCGAAGAAGAACCGTGGAATCTGGCAAAAGCGCCGGAAAACAAAGCGCGGCTGGACACGGTGATCTATAACCTCCTGGAGTCGCTGCGGATTATTGCAATCCTGATTTCACCGTTTATGCCCGGCACTTCGGAAAAGATCATGGCGCAACTCGGCATCGCCGACGTGAGCGGGCAGAATCTGGAAAGCGCCCGCCGCTGGGGCGGGCTGCACGAGGGGAACGTATTGAAGCGGGGCGAGGCCCTTTTCCCCAGAGTGGAGTTTAAGAAGGAAGAAAAAACTTCGGTTCCGGAGAAGAAGATGACGCCGGTCAAGCCGGAAATCAGCTATGAGGACTTTGACAAGATCGATCTTCGTGTCGCGGAAATCCTGGAGGCGCAATACGTTCCGAAGTCGAAAAAGCTGGTCAAACTGAAGATTGACATGGGGCAAGAAAGACAAATCGTCGCCGGCATCGCCGAACATTACAAGCCTGAAGACCTCGTCGGGAAAAAGGTCGTCGTCCTGTGCAATCTCAAGCCCACAAAACTCATGGGCGTGGAATCAAACGGCATGCTCCTCGCTACCGACACCGACGGCGCCGGCCTCACCTTAATCGGCTTCGACCGGACGCCGGAAAAAGGGGCAAAGGTGCGGTAGCCTGTTCCATGACATGAGTGAACGGCGCACAAAGAAAAGCGGCTGACGGGTGATATTTTTCACTCGCCTGCCGCTTTGTCATTTTCAATCAGCAATGATCTTTTTTACATTACGACATATATCCTTTATGGTTTCTTCATCGCCACATCCACCGCCTTAACCGTCTTGCTCAGGACGTCCTGCGTGTTATTGACGTTGAGTTTACCGAAGAGGAAGGCAAATTGCTTTTCCAGTTCAGCGCCCAGGGCCTGCAAAACCGGTTTCGACAGGTCCCAGAGGTCTTTCTTGAAGGGGCCCAGGGCCTTCTTGCGGGTTTTGTAAATGAACTGCTCCTCCGTATCCGATTTGCCCCGGTCCGCAGCCAGATCCGTTTTGATATAGCCGTACATCTTTTCCCTCAGGTCGGCGGGGAAGGCCTTGCTGTCATAGATGATATTCTGGAAGCCCGTTGCCAGATGGACCTCCGCGGTTTTTGTCGCAGGAAAATGATCGAAGGCCTCGTCGGGAAGGGTGGAGGCGCCGTGCTGGACCGCCCCGGCCAGGCCGTATTTGACCCGTGCTTCCTCGGAGAGCTTCTCCAGGGTGGCAAAATCAAGCTTCACCTTGGCAATGGTGCCGTCGGGCATGGGGACGCCGCCGTGGGTCGTGCCGGTCTGGATGCTGATTTTGCTGATGCCTTTCAGGTTCTTCCCGGCCTTGCCGAGTTCTTCAAGATAACCTTCCATGTAGGCCTGCAGCTCTTCGGGGGTGCTGTTCTTGCCGCCGACCTCGCCGATCTCGCCGCCGACGGAGACGGTGACGCCTTCCGGTTCCAGATCCCGGATCATGGCCGTCATTTCTGCTGCCAGGCTGTAGTTAAGAAACTGCTGCTCCTTGACGGTGGGCTTGGAGAGGTCCACGAGGGTGGAGGTGTCGATGTCGATGTTGTAAAAGCCGGCCTCCAGGGCCTCCCAGATGAGGTCCTTGACGGCCTTCAATTCCTTGGCTGCGTCGGCGGCGTATTTCTTTGCGTTGATCTGGAAATGGTCGCCCTGGATGAACAGGGGGCCTTTGTACCCCACCTTAATGGCCGCCGCGGTGACGCAGGCGATATACTCGGCGGGACGCTGGTCCGTGTAATCAATTTCCGACCGGGCGATCTCAAAGATCACCGGTCCGACCTTGCCTTTCATGGCGGCCCGAAGAACGGCCTGGGCGCAATCATAGGTCAGGGACCGGATGTTGATGGCAGGCACGGTGAAGCCCGATACCTCCTTGCGGCCCATGGCCTCGTACAACGTCTGGATGGAGGCTGAGAGGACGCCCAGAGACGCGCCGGCCCGGCGGATGACCCAGCGGGACATATCTCTTGCGGCCTGATCCGAAGCAAAGACGCCGGTATAGATGATCTGATCGATGAGCGCGCCTTTGAGCTTGGCTTCATCCAATACAGCAACGGAATTTCCCTTGATTTCCAATATCCCTTCGATTGCCTTGTTTAGCTGATCCACAGATTCATATTGCATGGTTTGACCTCCTAATTTCCTGACAGGTATTCTTTTGCCTTTTCCACTTCAAAACGGCTTCCGATATAAACGGGGCAACGCTGATCGAGCTTTTCGACCTGTAGTGATAAAATATCATGCACGCCGTCCGTCGCCAGGCCCCCGGCCTGTTCGCAGATAAACGCCATGGGCTGCAGCTCGAACAGAAGCCGTAATTTGCCCTTGGGAGAATCCTTTAGTCCCGGATAAGTGAAGATGCCGCCCCGTTTGAGCAATATCTGGTTGATGTCGGGGACGAAGCCGCCGCTGTAACGCAGTTTGTAGCCTTCCGCATCAAGGTATTGAACATACTTCAGATGACCTTCCGTCCAGTCGCGCCGCAGCCCGCCCAGGCTGTATATCGATCCTTTGTCTTTGAGCTTGATGTCCTCCTCGGAAAGAACGTATTCCCCTTCCCGGTCCAGGACGAACTCGTGAGATCCCTTGCCGGCGGAGTAAATCATAGTGATGAGGGGCCCGTAAGTAATATACATGGCTGCGACCATGGAGTGGCGGCCCGTTGAAAAAATGGATTCCCTGTGGATTCCGATAATGGTGCCGATGGCAAGATTGGTGTCCACCAGGGATGAGCCGTCCAGCGGGTCGGCGGTAATGAAATACTTCTCATCCCCCTTGCCCACCTTGATGACCGAATCCTGTTCCTCCGATGCATACTCCAGCACAAAGCCCGAATTTGCCAGCTTGTTCTGCAAAATCTGATCGGAAATCTTGTCGAGGGCCAATTGATCATCGCCGTAGATGTTCTTCACACCGACCATCTTGCGGTTCGATTCGTGAATTTTTGCCGATATATATTTCCCCGTCGTTGCTATCTGCCAGATGAGGCGCCTCAAGTCCTTCTCCACCCCCGCCATCCACATGTGACGGCGCAAGTCTACCGTAAATTTTGTGTAATCCGCAATGCCTTCACCCATGATGATTGTCTTCCTTTCGCAAGCCCGCAGAGGAGCTTTTGACAAGGTTTATAACAATTAACGCCGATTTTGACAAGGGGATTTAGAAACCAGCAGTGGTGTTGGGTGATTTGTTTTCAGGCTGCGGTGGCGCTGGGTGTTTTGCCCCTCGCTTGCAGGGGGTGCAGTTTGTTTTGTCCCCCTCTGGAGGGGGTGAAGGGGGAGGTGGTGATGGAGGAGGTGGAAAAACGGAGTATCATTTTTTGCTCTGCCCGTGACGGGCATGAGGGTTAGCAGGAAAAGAGATTCATTAAGGCAGTTGCCGTTGGCCGTTTAAGCTATGTGGTGTTGACGGCTCGCTGAGGCCGGGGCGGGCTTTTCCCTTGTTTTTTGACGGGCGCCTTCCTCACATGGGCCTTTTGAATGATGCGCACAATCTCTTCATGATCGAAGGGTTTGGCGATAAAGGCGTTGATGATTCCCTCCTTCATGCCTTCATCAATGACCAATTCATCTTTGTAAAAGTAACCGGAAATGATGACGATGAAAAGATTTGCATAGGTCTTGCGGAGCTTCCGGGCCAGATCGAGACCGTCGGTGTCCGGAAGTTTGGCGTCCAGGAAGGCCATTATGAATCGATGATCCTTCGTCAGGGCCAGGGCTTCTTTGGCGTTTAAGGCCTTCATACAGGTAAAGCCCGCTTTACGGCTGATATTCTCCAGTATCCAGCACATCTCGGGCTCATCATCCACAACGAGAATCGGGGGCTTTTTATCTTTCATGATGCCATGCATCCTTTACAAACGGACAGGCGAACCGTAAAGACGCTGTTTACGTATCGAACACATTTTGCGTCACTGTCCCCCGCTCCAAATGGTAAAAACATGACGGGCTGGAAGAGAGAAAGGCCAAGACCCTTCTCTCTTCCGTTCGGGGGAAGTTACATAGAAAGGCAAAGGTTCGTGAACTTCGCTGGTATATGGTTACTTCAAAAGTATCCGCATCAGCGTGTCCGTATCAGGAAATCCTGTTTCATTCAGCTTTTCCGCTTTCTGGAAGGCACGCAGGGCCTGCTGGCTGCCTGCTCCAAACTCGCCGTCGGCCTTGCCCTTGAAATGGCCCAGGGCGATCAATTTGTTCTGTACCGCAACCAGGGTGGCCTTGCGGAAGATTCCCTTTTGATTGCCGACCGGCAGAGTAACCAGGGGGGATTCCGTGCTCACTTTGGCCTTGGACAGGATGCCGGTGACCTGGTAAGCGATGGTCTCCACCAGGGCATCGGGATTTTTTCGGCACTGGCCGACGATGACAGCCAGCAGATGAGAGCCGTCGGTCAGGGGGATGATATCGAAGGTTCCCTTCTCGACTCGGTTGACATAGCTCAGGTAGCCGTTGAGCCAGCTCGTGTACAGCAGGACCGCATCCTTACGCATGTTCTGGTCCTTGGCGTCTATGGCGGCCACCATCTGACTGCATTTGGCGGCTCCGACGCCGCGCACGGCATACTTGCCGTCTGTGTCCGCACCGCTGCCGACTTTCGGCACGGCAAAAGACAGGACAAAAGTCATGAGAATCAGGACAACAAAAAATAGTGAGCGTTTGATCATGATATTTCCTCCTTAAGGTCAATAGATATAAAACGAATTGACCTTAAACCAACATGCCGCTTATGTCAAATTCCAAAAAAGGGGAATTTGAGGACAGAATTAATTCTGTCCCCAAATGCCAATTCACTCTTAATTTAACGTTTTCCACTTCTACTTCCCGGATCGGATCGTGCTGACCGATACGTTGCCGACAGCGGTTGCGCCTATCCGGTTGCCGGTGGCACTGAAGGTTCCGGTGCCGCCGCCGCTCGTCAGGCCGATGGAAGCATTGCTGATACTGCTGCTGATAGTGTTTCCTGTGTTGAACTGATAGCCAGTGAAGGCAAAGTCGGCCGTATTGAAACCCACCTTGGGTGTGATGGTGAAGGTGTTTGTAGCACTGTTGCCCGTGGCGTCGGCCAGGATGGTATTGCCGCTGACGCTTGCGGTGCCGAGCGTCGAAGCAGCGCTATTCAGAGCGATGTTGTAGTTCCTAACGACGCTGCTTACACTTGCCTGGTTTCTCTGGGCGTTAAGTGCGACATAATCGGCTGTAGCCGTCAACTGTCCCAGCGTACCCGCGCTGCCGCCGTCGGATGCCGCCAAGGCACCGGCGATATTCATGCTGTTCATGGCGAGATTGGCGGTGCTGCTTGCCTGCACTTTATTGTTGTCGACCGAAACGGCACCATTGATGTTGGAAACGGTCAGGCCAATGTTACCTGCCGTAGACGCCGGATTGATGGCGGAGCTGATGGCGCCCTCGTTGATCTGAGCATTGGCCAGGGAGGCCGAGCAGTTCAGCGTGGTGCCGGCATTGAGGACAAGAGAGCTTTGTGCTACCTGACCACGGGACTGTGAGAGCACCGTGTTATTGTCCACGCTGGCGATCCCGTCAAGGCTGGTCAGACCTGTTTCAATGTCGAGGTTCGTAACCGATGAGTATATGTCTGCGGTACCCATCTGGATGTTCTGGAGGGCAAATCCTGCCGTATTTGCAGCAAGGCCGATGTTTGTGGTTATTGTCGTCGAGTTGCCCAGATTGAGCATCTCTGTGCCGGCCTCGGCGGTCAGGATGTTGGTTGCCCAATTGGCGGTAGCGCTGGCCGTTGCTTTATTGTCGTTGAGGACGGCCGTGCCCGTAAGATTGGCCGCCGTCAAGACGATGCGGGCATCGTCAGTCCCCATTGTGCTGCCGCCGTTGATGGCTGCCGTAGCCCCGGAGGT
>JAFGHS010000147.1 GCA_016930075.1 Deltaproteobacteria bacterium | reverse complement strand
GAGAAGGCTATGGATAACTCCGTCTTTTGTTTTAATAGGACACTTCTATTTTGGTAAGAATAGGACATTTCTAAATTGGCTGGACACCCGTCAAAATCCCCTTGACACACAAATCCCCTCTTCATATACTCAACGGCATGAAAAACGATATTTTGTCAAAAGACAGGAAATACAGCGGGTTACGGCATGCTGCATGAAAAACCGATTATCCTCGTTGTGGAGGACGAACGCACCACCCTGCAACTCATGGGGGAGATGCTTGAAAAACTTGAATATCAACCCATCCTGGCAGAAAATGGCATCGAAGCCCTTGAAGCTCTTGAACAAAAGCTTCCCGATCTGGTGATCAGCGATGTGCTGATGCCCAAAATGGACGGCATCACGCTGTGCAGGATCATCAAGGGCAACCCGCATACCCGTCTGATACCCCTTGTTCTGATAACCGGCCTGGGCAGCAGCGACGACCGGGTCCGGGGAATCGAAGCCGGAGCGGATGATTTTATCTCGAAGCCCTTTCAGCTTGCCGAATTGACCGCACGTCTCGGCTCGCTTCTGAAACTGAAGCAGTTCACGGATGAACTGATAAACGCCGAAGAAGTCATCTTTTCCCTGGCCCTTGCCGTCGACGCGAAAGATCCTTATATCCATGGCCACTGCCAGCGGCTCGCCAAGATCTCCGTCGAAATCGGAAAGCAGCTTCACCTTTCGGACGAAGAGCTGCAGGCTCTGCACCGGGGCGGCATTCTTCATGACATCGGCAAAATCGGCATACCGGAGAGCATCCTGTTCAAGACCGGCCCCCTGACTGCTGAAGAAATCGATGTGATGAGCAATCACCCCGAAAAGGGCGAACAGATCTGCAAACCCCTGCGCACCCTTGCCAACGCATTGCCGATCATCCGCCACCATCACGAACACATTGACGGCTCCGGTTATCCCGATAAACTGAAAGGGGAGGCGATCCCCCTTGGCGCGCGGATCGTCGCCGTGGTTGATTTTTTCGACGCCCTGATAACCGACCGTCCATACCGCAAGGCCCTGTCCCATGAAGAAGCGCTCAATATGCTTCACACCGCCGTCATGAACGGTCATCTGGATGCGCAAATTGTCGACATCATCACCGATCTTGTTCGCGAGATGGGTGAAAAGTAGAAAAGATGTCCAACAGACTCGTTTTTTAAGGGCAACGCCATACGCACGGTCTCTGCAAGAAACTTTACACTGCGGCAATACATCGAATCGCCGGTTCACTTTTTTTATCAACACAGACAACGATCAATATGAACAGCCGGAGCCAAAGGCGCCGCATCGGGGATGTTCCCGCCGGCAGGAAGTCACAACGACGGCCCGGCTAAAAAACGCATCATTTCAAATAGAAGATTATGGGAGGCTGCGATGAACGATATTGACGTGAAGAAGGTGGAAGGCCGGAAACTCATGAATGAGTTCATTTTATATCCCTGGACGTCCGGGATATATGAAAACGATCCGGCCTGGATACCACCGATGATCGGCGAGTTGAAAAAGCTGTTCAACCGGAAGAAAAGTTATTTCTTCGAGATCGGCGAAGGCGATTTTTTCCTGGCTTACCGGAACGGCCGGGCGGTCGGCAGGATAACGGCCCATATCAACCGCCTCTATGAGGATAAATACGATGGGGATACGGGATTCTTCGGATTTTACGAATCGATCAATTCACAGGACGTGGCCAACGCCCTCTTCGATACGGCGGCGGCGTGGCTTCGAAAACGCGGGAAAACGGTCATCCAGGGACCGCAGAGCTTTTCCGTTTACGACTCCGTCGGCTTTGAAACGGAGGGATGCGATATAACGCCCATTGTCGGTCTGCTTCACTTTGCGCCTTACTACAAGGACCTGGCGGAGGCTTACGGCTTTACAAAATGCATCGACTGGTCCTGCTATCTGGTTCGGGACATGGAAGATTACAAGCCCTATCTCGAACAGGTAAAACAGGAATATATGAAAGGGCAGGACATTGAGTATAAAACCCTTCAGAAAAGAGACATGAAAAAACGGGTCCGCGAGATCCACAAGATATTCAATATTGCCTGGGATGGGAACTGGGGGCACCTGCCGCTGACGCAGAGACAGCTCGACACCCTTTACGATGAACTGAAAATGGTCGCCATTCCCGAACTTGCCATCTTTGCCGAAGACAAGGGAACGACCGTGGGATTCTGCATCTCCATTGCCGATGCAAACCAGGCCCTCAGGATTCTGAACGGCAGGCTTTATCCCTGGAGATTGCCCCGGGCTCTCAAAGCCGTAAAAGAGGCAAAGAAGATCAGAACCATCATCATGGGCGTCCTGCCCGAATACCGCGGGCGGAAAATTGACGAAGTGTTCTATCTTAAAACCATCGAAACCGGTCTGGCTATGGGATACAACGCGTCCGACTGTTCCCTCGTCGTGGAAACCAACCATAAGATGATCGGCGCCTTAAAACATTTGAACGCCGAACGCTACAAGAATTACCGGATATACGAAAAGAAGATCGATGCCCCATAAGACGACAGCCGGCCTTTTACGGCAGGGCTGCGCCGCCCGGCAGGGCCGCAGCCTGCGCAACTCGACCGCTTCGGCCCCGCGTCACATATTTCTCGATAAGAGGCACAAACCCGTAAACGACAAAAGACAGGGCTATTCCGACGATCACATCGACGACATAGTGGTATCTCAGGTAAATGGCAGAGATGAGCAGCAGGAGCGTCCAGACAAGCGCTGCGACAGCGTAAGATTTCAGGTACCGCCTTGCCAGCAAAACGGTGATAAAGGAAATCATTGCGTGTCCGCTCGGATAACAGTCCCTCGTTATGCCTTCCATCTGGTCCAGTGCATTGCGCAGGAAATGAAACGTCAACACGCCGTCAAGAGGCATGATCTGGAGGTGGTCGAGGGTAAATCTCGGACCGATGGCGGGCGACGCGTAATATCCGATGTAACTGATGTAGAATCCGATCAGGAGCGCCGAGGCGGAAATATGAAACGCGCTTTTGTCCCCCTTGGCATACAGCCAAAAGCACAGAACGGCAGGCAGGAAATAATAACTGGTATAAACGATTTGGAGAAATTCCGTCAGAACGGGATGGGTGAACCTTTCCATCAGGACGGTGGGATCATGGCCCGCAAAGAGGAATCGATCGGCGCCGATGAGCAGATCGTCGACGTCGTGCGGATTGATCCGGGGAATCAGGGTGCTATGCTCCATATAGATGATGATGAGAAAAAGGAGCGCGAACCAGTCACGGAAAACGGTAAAAAAATCTCTTTTTACACGCAGAGCGACAGCGCGAACAAAGATAATCAGGGCAATGCAGCAGAGGTTCAACACAAGCAAATCAACGAACTCGACCGGGTGGGCAAAAAGGATGATCAGGGCCAAAAGCAGTGCGATCATGATGATCGTCGCTGTTTCTTCGATGTGAAATCCCTGATCGTACGGTAATGCCGTTTCATTTGAAATAGTCATGAGCAGCGCCTCAATGAGAAACATGCCGACCAACTTTTCACGGAAACCTTACCGCCCGTCTGTATATCCACATTAAGGTCATAAGTCAACTGTTGGAAATTGCCCCGGATTTATTCAGATAAACGATCCGATCGGGCATTATGAATAAAATAAATGATTGACAACGGAAGTGCAAAGGTGTTTAAAATGCACATTCCCGATAGCTTACAAGCACTTACTATACAAGCTGCGCTGCGTTCCAATCCCTGACTTGCCGGTCAAGACATAGACGGACCCTTGAATGACACTGAATATTGAAGCGGAGGAGGCTGCATAAGGCGAGCGGCAAAGACAGCGCTCCCTGTTTTCTTCGATGGGCGGCAAACAGATCGAAGAAGAAATGAAATACCGTTTAATATAGCCTTTCTTGTCATTTTTTTGTCGGAGGTGAACCATGTCTCTCTACAAAGACACCGTTGAGCAGTTGATGTCGGAAAGTCATGTTACGATTAACGGCGCGGCGCCCTGGGATATCCGGGTACAGGACGACCGGTTTTATGCGCGGGCATTGAGGGATGGCAATCTGGGCCTCGGAGAAACCTATATGGACCGATGGTGGGACTGTGCGCGCCTGGATGAATTCATCTGTCTCATTCTCAAAGCAAGGCTTCCCGAAAAAATAAAGCGCAACGCGAAGTCCCTGTGCCGGTATCTGGCGGCCTGCATCTTCAATCTCCAGTCGCCGGCCAGAGCGGGCATTATCGCTCGCCGGCATTACAATCTCGGCAACGATCTTTTCTCCGCCTTTCTGGACCCCTACATGCAATACAGTTGCGCCTACTTTGAAGATACCGACGACCTGGCGCAGGCGCAGCGCAACAAGCTGGACCTCATCTGCCGCAAGCTCCGGATAAAACCGGGAGATGAAGTGCTCGACATCGGCAGCGGATGGGGCGGACTTGCCCGCTATGCGGCGGAGCATTACGGCTGCCATGTGACAGCCGTCAATATCTCCGATGAACAAATGGCCTACGCCCGGGACTTCTGTAAAAATTTACCCGTGACCTTTATCCGTCAGGACTACCGGCAGATTGAAGGGCTGTTTGACAAAATCGTCTCTGTCGGCATGTTCGAACATGTGGGACAGAAAAACTACCGAACATTTATGGAGGTATGTCACAGGCATCTCAAAGAAGACGGCATTTTCCTTCTACATACCATCGGCGGCAACATATCCAAAGTGGATTGCGATGCCTGGATGAACCGGTACATTTTCCCCAACGGCATGCTGCCCAGCATGGCGCAGATTGCAAAGGCAGCAGAAAGCCTGTTTGTCATCGAGGACATCCACAACCTGGCTCCCCATTACCATAAAACCCTGCTGGCCTGGAACGAACGTTTCCAGAAGGCCTGGCCCAAGCTTGCCGATACATACGGAGAGCATTTCAAAAGGATGTGGGAATACTATCTGCTGTCCTGCGCCGGTGCGTTTCGCGCCCGCAGCATTCAGGTCTGGCAGATTGTCATGACCCTGCCGGGCGCCCAGCAGCCGGCCTGCCGCGCTGCGGTTGCAGAAACATGACTTTCGTCGGCAATAAGATGTTTTCATAGACATCGAGCGGCGCCCTTGCTATACTCCGCCCCCATGAAAAGCACAGGCATATCGCAGGCAGCGGAATCGAACCTTTGCCGCACCGGACGGACACACCGGATATGCGATATGACGTGCAGCAATTCCCCACAGAGCAGATACGCATGACCGACTATTTCGACATGAGGAACAGCGGAACGGACGCCCGGACCGAAGTTATTGCGGGAATCACCACCTTTTTGTCGGCAATGTATATCATCGTCGTGAATCCGGCAATCCTCGCCGGGGCGGGAATCCCGCCTGCGGCGTCCCTCACGGCGACGGTTCTTGTGTCGGCTATAAGCTCCATCCTCATGGGGGTCTATGCGAACACCCCACTTGTGGTCGCACCGGGGATGAGCCTCAATCACATGTTTGTAACGATCATCGCCCGCGCCGAGGGAATCGGATACGAAACCGCTCTGGGCTGCGTCTTTTATTCGGGCGTCATCTTTCTCATCCTGATCATCTTCGACCGCCGCAGGAGGCTCATCCAGGGAATCCCCCGGATGCTTCGCTACGGATTGGCGGGCGGCATCGGTCTGTTCATCGCATTTATCGGCATGAAATCAGCGGGGTTCATTGTGGGACGGCCAGAGGGCGGCATGGCCCTTGGGGAGCTCAACCCGGCGGTTCTCACCTTCATCGCCTGTTTTATCGTAACGGCGGGATTCGTCATACGCAAGGCAAGGGGAGCGTTTATCTGGGGCGTCCTCGTCTCGACGCTCATGGCGCTGCCGCTGGGCAGATGGTGGGGCGATGCGCCCGTCGTCGCCTGGCAGGGCTTCTGGGCGGCGCCGGATTTCAGCCTGTTGCTTCAACTCGATCTTGTCGGCCCTTTGAGTTTGATCCACCTGCCCGTCATCACCGTCCTTGTTTTCAGTTCTTTTTTCGACGGCTACTCCACCTGCGTCGGCGTCGGCGAAGCGGGTGATCTTGTCGATGAACACGGGGAACCCGTCGCCGTGAGGGAGAGTCTCGCATGCAATGCCGCCGCCGTAGCGCTTTCAGGACTCGTCGGCACAAGTTCCGCGGCGGCTTATATCGAATCGTCCACAGGCGTTCGCGCCGGAGGGAGGACGGGCCTGACCGCCGTTGTGGCGGGCATCCTGTTTATCCCTTTTCTCTTTGTCTCCCCCCTCATCTCCCTCATACCCTCCATCGCCACCGCGCCGATCCTCATCATGGCAGGCGTGTTCATGCTCAAGCCTTTGATTTACGTACGCTGGGAGCGCTTCGACGAGGCGATCCCTTTTTTCATCGCCATGATCATCATGCCCCTTACGCAATCCATCACGCAGGGGGTCATCTGGGGGGTATTGAGCTGGACAGTCATCAAACTGGCATGCGGCAGGTTCAGGCAGGTATCGTGGATCATGATCGTACTCGATCTTATGGCGGTTTTCCTGCTCATCAATATGGAAACATTCAGACATTAACCGGCGCTGCGCGGTGAGCAACACCGCACGGAGAGCCGCAGGCACCATGGAGATGCACGCCCATGCCGCTTACAAAAAACGGACATATCGAATCCCCGCCCCTATCGGAACATCAATGGGTGGATGCGTATGTCGCCCTCTACCATAAGCTTCTTGAAAGCCCGGGAAAAATCGTCCTCGATGAACTGGAAACGGCGCATCGCCGCATCGATTCAAGCCTCCATCGGTCGTCGGGATCGAAGGGCGTCAATCTTTCCGCCTTTGTCTATGCCGCCGAGCGTCTCCCCCCCTGCCTGCCCCTGGTTAAACGGATTATCATCGCTCCGACGGAAAAGGTCTTCGTCGAATGCGGGTATGGGCATGTCCTTGATTGGGAAAGGGACGGCGCCCACAGAAGGCGGAGACGCGCCCACTTCGACGGCAGGGACATCCTGGCCATCTTCGCGAACAGCATCTCCGATTTCGACGATCTTGTGCCGTCCCTCTGCGCCTATCAGATCGAATGGAACGCGATGCACCGCCGACTGCACGCCTCCGCGCTGGGGCAGGCCGTCGCGGCAGGCAGGATGCGGGCATCGGAAACGGCGGAAGAGATACGCCGACTGTTCGGCGCAAACACCGGAGATTGGGGACTTTTTTTGCGTCTCTGGCCGGATGAATGGGATATGCATTTGAAGGCCATAGCGGATGCGCCGAAAAAGATGATCGTCGAACGCCTGCCCCTGCGCCGCGGCGATTTTGAACGGTCGGCTGCCGAATGGATCGACGCCGTCATGAACCATTTTCCCGACATCGACGGCGAAACGCGGCCGGCATACATTGTTTCGAGCAATACCCACAGCATGGCCAATCTTATCTCCGGCTATGCCTTTGAACATGCCGATGAGATCATTGCCGACGCCCTCGATGAGGTGATTGATGACGATGACGATTATCTCCGCGGTTATTGGCGCCGTCTGAAATACGAAGACGAATCGCTCCGCAGGGACTTTCTTTATTATGCCCTTCGCGCTTTTCTCAAAAGACACCCCGACCGTATACCGGAAAAGATCGCGCAGGAAGAATCCGTGGGACTTCGCCGTTTCACTCCCGATCACCTCCTGCATCTCGAAGCGCAGATCATCGAACTTCACAAGATCGATCCGCGCCGGCTCGATCCCTGTTTGGGAATATGGCCGACGGCATCGGCTGCAGGCGGCATTCCCTCCCGCCGGGGACGTCACAGGCAGGGGGAAGCGCTACGACATGACGGGCGGCAAAAAGATGGGGCCGTCGTTTTCAATATCGACTACCCCCTGGGTTTTTCCGCTTACTATGTGATGAAGATGATCCTGACGCGAATGAAGCGGGTGAGAGGCGTTTTCATCCTGGGAAAATCGGCCGCCATGATCGGGCGGCTGGGCGATATTATGATTCCCGAAGAGGTGCGCGACGCCCATTCCGGCAACCTATACCGTTTCCGCAATGTTTTTTCGGCAGGCACCATCGTTCCGTATCTTGCCGAGACGGCGGTTTTTGATGAACAGCGGACGCTTACGGTCCGGGGAACGTTTCTCCATTCACGGTATACGGTCAGGGATTTTCGCGGCGCAGATTTCACCGGCATCGAAATGGAGGCAGGCCCCTATCTATCCGCTCTCGATGAGCATCTTTCCGGCGCGACCGCTCGAAAATCTGCCGTCATCGCTATTGCACCTGCGTTTCCCGTCGGCATCCTCCACTATACATCGGATACCCCTTATAATCTGAGGGCGAGCCTGCTCAGCCGCCGCATGGGATTGACAGGGCTCGAAGCAACGTATGCCTGTTCCCGCGCCATCCTTGATGCAATCCGACAGGGGTCAGGTCTACACTCTTGACACACCACCGGGGGCGGTGTGTCAAGAGTGTAGACCTGATCCCATGTTTAAAATAATTGGGAGGATTTACAGGACTATGAGACGTTTTAAAGACTGTTTTCAATGTGCTGCGGCGGTTTGCATCATCTTTGCGTTGTCGAATGCATGCTCCCGTCATACGGCAAACGATTTGTCCGTCTATGGACAGGGCTGGTCCGCCGTCCATGCGGACGGTTCAAACAGCGATTATTCCCCCGTTCCGGGCGCCAGGGATTTGGAACTGGCCTGGAGTCGGGAATTTGCCGGCGGCGCGATATATCTCGGAGCAACCAGCGACGACGCCGGCCGCGTGTTTGTTACAACGACAGCGCCCGGCTGCCATTTCTATGCCCTGCGTCAGGCAACCGGCGAGACTCTCTGGTGTTCAGACCAGGTAAACCGCTCCGCCGTCGCCTCTGCGGCGCTGCTTGATCGAAACAGCCATGTGTTTCTGGCGGATAATAAGGCCATGCGCGCATTCGACATCCATGGAAACGTCCTTTGGGAGACCTCCATTGCCGGCTTTACCCTTTCTGCGCAGTTTACACCTTCCGGCCATGTCATTTTCATCACGCACATCGGGCGCATATATGTCCTTAGACGGGACACCGGCGAGCATGTGCTGCCGCCCATAGAATTGATACCCGGTGCGACATATGATCCTGACAGCGCCGATCAGCCCGTATTGGATTGCATGCGAGGTACGGCAAACTGCCCCAGCGCCAACACGATTGCCGTTGATCCCCGGACGGGCAGATTCTTCTTCACATTCTTTGCGCCGGGAGCGCCGCAGGCCGGGATACGGGCCATGCAATACCGTGAATATCCGACGCCTTCCATAACGTCCATCTGGACAAACGATTCTCTCCCCGGAGGCAGCGGATCGAGCCCGGACATCTCGGCGGACGGCGCCCGCCTGTATGTCAATGACAATGTGGACAGCATTCATGCCATCGACACGGCGACGGGCAAAACCCTTTGGCGCTATCCCATAGGCTGGGCTTCCGGCGGCAGTCCTTCCACTTCGCCCGAAGGAATTATTATGCCGACCGGCGGCGGCCCGCTCATGGCGATTATTGACAAAGGGGATCACGCCGAACTGCTTTGGCGCAAAGATGAAATCCGCAATCGCAGTATACCGACGCAAGCGGCCGGCGGCGTCGCCTATGCGGCCGTATCGCGAGGCGGGGCAGGGAATGATCTTATCGTTGTCGATACCCTGAACGGCGAAGTGCTTGACAGAGTGCCCCTCCCCGGAGATACTTTATTCACCGTCGGAACAACGGTCGGCCTGGACGGGGTTGTCTATGTGGCGACGATCCGGGGCCAATTATTTGCCCTCAGGCCTGCAGGCAAAGGTTTTTGATGATCTATTCCAGACGTTTTTATGACAGACCAACCTTGCAGGTAGCGCGGGACTTAATCGGCTGTCGGCTTGTACGGATTTTGGACGGCATACGGTTGGCCGGCCTCATTACCGAAACAGAAGCGTATATCGGCGAAAGGGATTTGGCCTGTCACGCCAGAGCGGGGCTGACGCCGCGTACGGCCGTCATGTACGGCAGGCCGGGCCATGCGTATGTTTATTTCACGTACGGCAATCACTGGATGTTGAATGTGGTGACCGAGGGCGGAGGATTCCCGGCGGCTGTCCTCATTCGGGCCATGCAGCCTGTTGAAGGAATCAAAATCATCTCGCAAAGACGCCGGGGGCGTGATACGTTTGGTCCCGGGAAACTCTGTCAGGCTCTGGGGATCGCCAAAATGGACAACGGCATCGATTTGACGGCCACAACCGGCGGCTTATGGATCGAAGCGGGCGTCAACGTTCCGAATTCGCTTGTGACAAAAGGGCCGCGCATGGGTTTGAATAAAACGCCGGAGCCCTGGCTGTCAAAACCATGGAGGTTCCTGGTCAAAGATCATGTCATTGAATGGAAAGGAGCATAGGATGGATTATCGAAAAATGACCGCCCCATGCGGAATAGACTGCTTCAACTGCGCCTTGTATGCGGCAAGACATAATGACAAACTAAGAAGCGTCATCGCCGAAAACATGAACATTTCCTTCGAAAATGCTCTCTGCAACGGCTGCAGAAGGCTTATTCAGAAACTCCTTTCAGCGTAGCGGTTTGCAGGATATTCAAATGCGCTTTCATCTATTTGACAGTGTTTTGAAGAAGAATAACCTTTTAAAAAAGAAAGGACAGAAAAAATCTGTCCTTTCTTCATAACCGAATCGGCTGCCATGTCTATTGCCGGCTTTGGAAAAGTCTATTTCTTTGCCGGTTTCGCTACCGGGGCCTTGGCAGGCTTTTGGACCGGCATTGCAGGCGGCAGCTTGCCGGCAACGATATCCCGCAACTGCGCAGGTGTCCTGTACATTTCCGGATGGACGTATTTGCCCATGGCCTTCTCATTTTCCTCACAGGACTCGCTCAACACGGCAATTTTCCCGCGTTCCTGGAATTGCACGATAAGCTGATAATAGTAACCGGGGTACGTTTTCCACGGATTTTTCGGATCGACTCTTACCCGTGAGTGATAATACGGTTTGATCTTCTGGGTTTCGTATTTCATCTTTCCCAGAGAATATTCCGTCGTGACATCCTCCATGCCCTTGATCAGCTTGTTGAAGTCGCTGTTCGTACCAGCCTTCTCGATGGCCGCTTTAAAATGATAGATGTCGGCATAGGCGATATGCACATGATTCTGCATGGGGATATTCAGTCGCTGCGCTTTCAGCATCAACGGAATGGTTTTCGGCGTTACGGGTATCGTATCGAGATCGGTAAAAGACGTTAAAACACCCAACGCTTTGCCTCCGGTCATATCCCAGTACTTATAGGTCTGAGCAACGCCGCCGAAAGTGGAAACCGGAATGTCCTTAGCCGCTGAATTGGCCCATTGCTTGGCAAAGGCGTCCGTATCGGTGAACCAGGAGCTGACGATCAGGATAAAGTCGGCCTGCTTCGAGACAATCTCCTGGAAAATGGGCAGGTACATGGTGCCGCGGGGTTTGATCCCTTTGCTGTAAACCACTTCAATGCCCAAATCGGAGAACATCTTTTCCCATGAAGGCAGGTTCAATGAAGGGACGCCTGTTCTAAACTCTTTTGTCCAGTCCAGGTCTTCCCAAAGAATGGCCATCTTTTTGACGCCCATACGCTTTTTATACAAATTCTCGGCGAAATACTTCATCTGGGTGAACTGGGCCGGCTCGGGGTCCCAATCCCTAAAGCAATGGTTGTATTTCGGCGCCTCATCAATGATCCGCGCCGTCAAGTCAGAGGCCATGGGGCCGTTGAAAACCAGGATATGGGGGTATTCCTTATAAAGAACCCCTGAAGCTTCCTGAATGGCAAGACAAATCTCTGACCGGCCTTCCACCGAAATAATCGTCGCCTTGTCTTCGATTACCAGCTTTCGGAAGGCATCGACGGACAGCGATGTATCGCCCTTGTTGTCCATCACCTTGTAAACAACGGGGCGGCCTAAAATGCCGCCGGCTTCGTTGATTTCCCGGACAGCCATGTTTTGAATATCCATGCACGGCTTCGTTCCGGGTGAGGCAACGGTGCCGACGTACCCGATGACGATCGGCTCTCCTTTTGGTGCCGCAGCAAACAGCGGAGACGGCACGGTCATCAGGATCGCAAAAACCGCCAGAACAACGGCTGCGATTAAATTTTTACACTTAGCTTCTTTTTTCATTGTATTCTCCTTTCTAAATGTGACGCTATGGATTCCGCCCTGATGGAAGGGGGCTTCTTGTCTAAAGATGCACATCTTCGGGAACAGACCGCGTTGCCTTCCGGAGGACGGTAAGAATTAATTACAGGATAAAAACAGATTAAACAATTGATGATGCTGAACATTTTTAAAACTTTTTTTTACTGCTTATCACGATTAGGACACGGCTGCAAGATAAAATATGGGAACCGCTGTTTACATAAAAAGAAGGACAGGCGATAAGCCTGTCCTTCTTGATTTCATTCTAAAGGATTCTTATATCACCTTTTAGCAGGCTTTTTGGCAGGTTTTGCGGCAGGTTTTGCCGCTGTCGCCGGAGGCAGCTTGCCCTCTGCAATTAACTTCAATTGTGCCGGCGTTCTGACCAGTTTAGGATTGATGAATTGGGCCATGGCCTTTTCGTTTTCTTCACAGGATTCGTTCAGGAAGGCAATGGTTCCGTTTTGCTGAAATTGGACCAAGAGCTGGTAATACATGCCGGGGATTGTTTTCCAGGGGTTATTCGGATCAACGCGGACGCGGGAGTGATAGAACGGTTTGATTTTCTGGGTTTCGTATTTCATCTTGCCAAGTGAATAAACCGTTTCGGCATCTTCCATACCTTTGATCAGCTTAATGAAGTCTTTTGTTGTTCCCGCCTTTTCAATGGCGGCCTTGAAATGATACATATCGGCATAGGCGATATGGACGTGGATCTGCATGGGAATATTGTTCCTCTGCGCCTTCTTCATCAACGGGATGGTCTTGGGCGTCACGGGTACCGTATCCAGATCGGTAAAGGATGACTGCACGCCGAGGGCCTTGCTGCCCGTCATGTCCCAATACTTGTAGGTTTGAGCGACACCACCGTACAGGCTGACCCAGATGTCCTTGGCCGCTGAATCTGCCCACTGTTTGGCAAAGGCATCCGTGTCCGTAAACCAGGAGCTGACAAACAGGATCAGGTCCGCTTTTTTCGCAGCGATTTCCTGCAGGATGGGCAGATACATGGTCCCGCGGGGTTTTACGGCCTTGCTGTACACGACTTCGATGCCGATGTCATTGTACATTTTTTCCCAGGTCGGCAGCTTCAACGCAGGAATGCCGTTTCTCCATTCATTTGTCCAAGCCAGGTCTTCCCAAAGAATGGCCATCTTCTTGACACCCAGCTGCTTCTTCCAGATCTTATCGGCGATGTACTTCTGCTGTGCGTAATGGGCCGGCTCAGGATCCCAGTCCCGGAAGCAATGGTTGTATTTCGGCGCTTCATCAATGATGCGCGCCGTCAGCTCCGATGCCATAGGGCCGTTGAAGACCAGGATGTGAGGATATTCTTTATACAGAACACCCGACGCTTCCTGGATGGCCAGACAGATCTCGGAGCGTCCCTCAACGGACACAATGACCGCCTTGTCTTCGATGATCAGTTTCCGAAAGGCTTCGACGGACAGGGAGGTGTCCCCTTTGTTGTCCATCACCTTGTAAACGACCGGTCTGCCTAAAATACCACCGGCTTCGTTGATTTCCCGGGCAGCCATGTTCTGAATGTCCATGCAAGGCTTGGTTCCGGGAGATGCGACGGTCCCGACATAGCCGATAACAATCGGCTCACCCGTAGGTACGGCGGCAAACAACAGGGACGGCAGACATAACAGCAAGGCCGATACGCATACCAAGACCGCCGTTAAAAATGTTTTAACCTTAACGTTTTTTCTCATCTCTTTCCCTCCTTTTTAAAAATATCAAATCTAATATTCCCGCCTTAACGGAACGGGCCTTTTCTTTTATCGATGTTTCTAATCCTTGAGGTACTTGTCTTTTATGTAGTCATTATCCTGTCCTATCCCGCAGGAGACCCACTTTACGCGGGGAGGCGACTCGGACATCTTCGTGAAGTTCCCGCTGATTGTGTATTTCCCAAGTTCTTTATCCTCAAACTGCTGGAAGGTCTTTCGTATGTGCCATTGCGGATTATCCATGGCTGTTTCCGGCGTCATCAGCTTCATGACGATGGGAACACCGCCGCCGCGCCATTTTGACCGCGCGGATTTGCTGCTATAATTGAGCGCCTTTCCCACGAGCTCGTCGGCCGTGTATTTCTGTGTTTCCGCTTCTATCAATTTATGCAGGTGCAAGGCCTGCTCCAGGATGTCAGGAATGCGGTCCGACGAATACCGCCAGTCATCCTCCATTTCCCACATGCCCAGAATCTTGAGCAATGCCCTGAAGTCATGATCTCGCGGGGCGGCAATGCCCACGTACCCGTCTTTGCACTTCCAGTGTCCGTATGGATAGAGAATAAAATCCAGAACACCGATTCGCGGTCGGGCTTTTCGCCAGGTATAACCTATGGAAGCGGGCATACCGACCATGGATGAATAGGAATCCATGCCCGCGACATCCACCATCTGACCCTCTCCGGTATTTTGCCTATGGATAAGGGCGACGGTGCCCCCGAGGGCGGCGCTTAATCCGGTGTTATACCATGCAGCCCACAAGCCGGCTCTGGTCGGCCAGTTGAAAGGTTCTCCCGCTTCCGGGATGTCGCCCATCTGCGCGGGAAGTCCGGAGCCGGCCTGCGAGGTAATATCTACGTCAGGCATCTTGGCGTACTGTTTTGCCTTGTCGGTAAATTGGCCGTAGGCAGTAATGGCAATGTAAATGAGACCCGGGTTGATTTCCTTGAGTTGGCGATAGCCGATGCCCCAGGCGTCCATATCGCCCGCCGGGAAAGTTTCGATAACAACAGCGGCTTTTTTAGCGAGCTTTTTGAAGGTTTCGCGTTCGCTTTCACTGCCCGCAACATCCAGCGTCATGTAGCGTTTGTTGCGTCCTTCAAACATGAAAGGAATGCCGACGCCCTTGACGTTGGCGCCGAAAGGCGTGAGAAAGCGCGCAGGGTCTCCCGTCGTCGGTTCGATTTTGACGACCTCGGCGCCGTATTCTGCAAATATGCTCGCAGCGCAGATACCGGCGAAATTGGCGGAACTTAAATCCAGGACAAGAACATCGTCCAAGACTTCCGCTTTGCCGTCAGGGTCCATGATCGATGCCAAGTTTTTGGTCAGATCAGAAGGTTTTGCCGAAGCATGCCTTGTATAAATCTTTTCTTTTTGTGGTTGCGGACTCATTTACTTACCTCTTTTCCGTAATTATATATGGGATCTTCAGCCAGGTTGTAATAAACGGGTGGTTTCAAACCCGGCTTGTCGTCATATGTCCCAATGACCTTCTTCTTTTCGAGGTCGGCAATTTCTTCTTCCGAAAGATTCAGGAATTTCTTGAGAACCAGGCGATTATGATATCCCAGCGGCCGGGCGAGCCATTTCACTCTTGATGGCGTTCGGCTCAAATGTGCAGACGGCCCCGCAATGGCCAGCTCGCCGTACATGTCGTCCTTGAAAAGGATGACGCTGCCGCGCTTTAGCCGCCATTCGTCATTTGTGATCATCCAGTCATCCTCAACCTCTGCGGCGGCAAAGGCATTGGCGACGGCGATGTCAATAATATCCTGCCCTTTTTGCGTCTTCACCCAGTCTTCAACAATCTTGTTCAAGACTTTTGCGTTTTCCGGCTGCAGCCTGGACAGGTTGGTTTTGAACCGTTCATCCGTTAATAAATCTTTTCGATTCATCGCCTCGGCAAGGGCTGCGAACTGGGATTCCGTGGTACAGGCGAGAGCAACGAATTTCTCATCTTTTGACTTCATAATGGCAGCGGGAACCATGGTGGGATCGACATTACCTGTGCGGCCGATGGCCTTACCCGTCACGCTGTTGTATGTGAAGTTCGGCAGCATCCGCATGAGGGCTTCCGTTTGGGCCTGATCGATGTACTGCCCTTTTCCGGTTTTCTTCCGATAGTACAGCGCCATCATGAGGGCCAGAGCGCCGAAATTGGCCGGTGTGAAGTCACCGAGGTAGTCGGGCAGCTTGAAGAAGCGGTCTTCATAACCGTTCAGCGTGAGCACGCCGCTGGCGCCCTGGGCGAGCAAGTCCCATCCGGGGAAATACCGCATGGGTCCGTATTGTCCATAGGTTGAACAGCTCAGGAAAATAATTTTCGGATTGATTTTGCTGATCTGACTGTAGCCTATTTTCCAGGCTTCCGCCGTTCCGGGGGCAAAATTCTCCACCACGACGTCCGCTGTTTCCGCCATCTTGTAGATTAATTCCTTGGATTCCTGTAATTTGAGATTAACGGAAATGAAATATTTGTTTTTCGTGATGTTGTGCCATATGGGGTTGGAATGCTTCCAGTATTTCCCCCAGTAGGTTGCGGGCCGCCAGAGGTCTCCGGAAAAAGGCAGCTCCAGTTTGATGACCTCGGCGCCGTAATCGCCCAGAAGCCTCGCGGCGACGGGCCCGAAAATAACGTGACTGAAATCCAGTACGCGGATACCCTTGAATGCTTCCGGTTTGGAAGCCGCATCCACGGGATTGAATAGTTTCTGTGTGTATGAAAAATAATCTTCCATGTACTTATCTCCCCAAATAGGCCTTTCTGACCAAATCGTTCTTCATCAAATTTTGCGCCTTGTCTTCGATGACAATGTGCCCATCCTGCAGAATGTATCCACGATTGGCTAATTGCAGGGCGCGCAGGGCATTTTGTTCCGTCAAAAGAATGGTCAATCCCGACTCTCGGAGCTTGCCTAAGGTTTCGTAGACGGCATCGACGATCAGCGGAGCGAGACCGATGGACGGCTCGTCCACCATCAGTAACTTGGGATTGCTCATCAGCCCGCGGCCGATTTTGAGCATCTGCTGCTCGCCGCCGCTGAGAAGTCTTGCCGTCTGATTGGATCGCTCTTTCAAAATCGGATAAAGGCTGTAGACGTACTCCATCGTTTGTTTCCGCTTTTTCCATGAAGTCTTCCGGTAGGCGCCCAGGAGCAGATTCTCCTTGACGGTCATGTAGGGAAACGATTTTGCGCCTTCCGGCACCTGAACAATGCCCATAGCCACCGTCCTGCTGGGCGTACTGTTCTGAATCGGTGTGTCCTGGAACAAAACCCTTCCCGACGGGCACCTCATGAACCCCTGAATCGTATTGAGGATAGTGCTCTTTCCTGATCCGTTCGATCCGAGGATCGTGACGATTTCACCTTCCTTGACCCGGAAACTCACATCGTGAAGCACCGGAATAACACCATAAGATACATTTAAATTATCGACCTCAAGCATACGTCTTCCACCCCCTTCCAAGGTAAGCTTCGATGACAGCCTCATTATTCACGACTTCTTCCGGCGTGCCCTCCGCGAGTTTTTCACCATGGTTGATGGCGACAATCCGGTCGGCTGCTTCCATCAGCACCGCCATAACATGTTCAATCCAGAAGATGGTGATGCCGAAGTCATTTTTGGCCCGCTCGATCATGCGGATGGCGTCTTTGGCTTCACCCGGGTTAAGGCCCGCCATAACCTCATCAATGAACAGCAGGCGCGGCGTGGTTGCCAAGGCGCGCGCCAGTTCCAGCATTCTCAGCTCATAAAACGTCAAATCCCGGGCCAAGATGGAACGCTTGCTGAAAAGACCGACAAATTCAAGATAATGCGTCGCCTCGACCAATGAGTCTTCAAAGCTTTGATTATAACGTTTCTTCCCGCAAATGGCGCTGGTCGCCACACTGGTGAGCGCCGTCAACTCGGGGAAGGGCCGCGGAATCTGGTAGGTGCGGCTCAGACCCAAGTGCGCCCTTTGATAGGGCTTCATTTTTGTGATATCCATCCCGTTCATTTCGATCGATCCGGCGTCGGTGTCCAGATAACCGGAAAGCAGGTTGACAACCGTTGATTTGCCGGCGCCGTTCGGACCTATAAATCCAAGGGTTTCCCCTTCATAAATATCGAAAGACAGGTCTTTGACCGCGGCAATGCCGCCGAAGTTCTTCGATATGTTTCTTATCTTCATGATTTCAGCCATACTGTATTACCTCCGCACGTGGATAGTTGGGAAATATTCTCTGTAGCGGCGCTTTCGATAGAGTCCGAAAATACCTTCCGGCAGCGCAAACAACAGAATCAAGAGGATGACAGGGAAAAGCACCGGCTGTATGGCCCCTATGTAACGGATCATGAGCATTTCGAGGAAGGTGACGAAATAAGCGCCGACAACGCTTCCGAACATCGTCGCCCTGCCACCGATCATCATGGCAAGAAAGATCTTGAGCATGAATGTGAAGGTCAAATAGGTCTGCCCGGCGAAAGACGAAAAGTAATGGGCGTAAAACCAGCCGATGAGGCCGATCATGCCCGAGGCTGCAATAAATGTAATGACCTTCACCTTGTTGATGTTGACGCCGATGCCGTGGGCAACTTCTTCATCATCGTTGATGGCCGCCATGATGAGACCATAACGCGACTTAACGGTCTTATTGATCCCCCAGAGAAAGGCCACCATAATGACTAGTGAAAGGTATGCGATGAGAATGAAATTGATTTTGGCATTGCCGGTATCGACGAGGGGTTTGATGCCGAAAAGCCCCGTGTCTCCCTTGAAGATGTTCGTGTAAATGACGGTGATTTCAAAAAAGACGCCCGGAAGCAATAGGGAAATCAACACATAATACAAGCCTCGGGCAACGATGACTAGAGGACTGTAAATCAGCGCCGCAAAAAGGGAAACAGCTACGGCAAAAGGCAGTGTAAACAGGGGCCCCATGCCCAAATGAATGCTTAGCAGGGCGGCAACATAGCCACCGATACCGACAAAAAAGTTGGGGCCAAAATTAACCCGTCCCGTCCCTAATGTCATGAGTGACATGGGCAAGGCGATGGCGGCGAGAAGGTTGGCTGATATCATCGTATTGATAAGACCAGGGCTTACAAAATACGCGACTGCCGGGAATATAAACAGCAGGCCTACCCATATGAGGGAATTTCGCCAATAGCGGGGTTCGATGACCCATTCCCATTTCTTGTTCTTGGTCCGGATCGTGATGCGATCTCTCTTTATTTCATAGCTTACCATAGCGACTCACTCCTTGTTAAACCTTGAGGCCTTACGATCAGGAAGACGATAACCAAAAGTAAGGCGGAAAGGGTCATGAATTTCGGTTCTCCCATGACGAAGCACACCAGGGCATGGACCATGCCGATTAAAAAGCTGGCCATGATGGTACCTTTCATATTGCCCAACCCGCCGAGAACGGAAGCCAGAATGGCGGTACCCATGTAGAGCTGGCCCATGTCATAGCCGACCGTCCATATCGGAGCGATGATGAGCGTGCCGATGATGACGGGGATAAGGACTAACATCATGGTAAAAACGTAGAGTGTTTCCACGTTGATGCCGACAATCTGGGAGCTGTAGATGTTCTGGGAAATAGCCCGGATGGCAATGCCGATGCGCGTCTTTAGGAAGAACAGTACAAAGAGCCCCGTCATGATCAGGGCAATGAAGGCCCCGATCATGAGCTGCTTGGGTACGACAACATCCCCTATGGTATAAGTGCCTTCGAGAATGGTTGTCTGCAGGTAAACGCCCTCCTGAAGAGGATAAACATAGTTGATGAGCTGCTCAATGATCATCGTGATGACCAGCAGTGAGATGAGCATCTCCAATTCACTCTCCAGAAATCGCTTGATGACGCCAATATAGATAAGGTAAGCGATGACGAATTGAACGGCCACCATGCCGAAAATAGACGGCACCAAACCCCAGCCAAACGCCTTCATAAACATCCAGGTTGCATAGATCGTAACCGGAAAGATGTAGGCATAGCCTAAATGAAAGATCCTCAAGACGCCGCAGATGATGGAAAACCCCAGCGAAACGAGGAGATAGATGGCCCCTAAAACAAAAGCGTAGATGACCAAATTTTGGATGGAAACCCACATATCTTTAACCTTCTCCCTTCTTTTTTTTAACGAGCGGGATCTTTATCCCGAAAAACATCTTACCGAGATAAAGAAAAACGCGATGTTAAAAAATATAAAAAATGTTTGAATGATGTTGCGGTTTGATATGCAAATTGAGACTATTCATGATTATTCGAAATATGGGGGTCACCCCTCTTATTCCATGACGGCATTATAAAAAACGCTTGAAAAGAGATAGTTCCATCATCTAAAAATGAATCATAGGATGTCTGTTGCAATCAAGACCCGCTTTCATTGCACAAACGTATTATTAAATTTTATCGAACTCCAACATATCTTTTCTATCACTTTATTCAATTAATGACAAACAAAATAATGATAGGTTATATGAGTTCGGTCAAAACCTTTTCATGCCCCTTCAGAATGGATTTGCCGTCTAAAACGGCAGAAATTCATTCAATTTAATTTTGACGCGTTTGGCGGCAATGTTTTTTTAAAATCAGGCGCAAAGCAAAACTGCGGATTCAACCGGCCTGATTTGCTAAAAGTTTTTTATGGAAACATTTTTCCCAATAAGATCGGCAAGGATGGCGATTTTTCCCGTGTCCGCCGCCGTGATCAGGGCCTCCAGCCGCTCGATCTGCTTGGCCGCCTGAAAGGTATCGTGGGCGACGAGCAGCAGGGGAACGCCCTGTTCTGCCGCCTGGGCGATAATTTTCGACGGTGGGATGATGTTATTGGTCAGGACGATCCCGGCGCTTTCGCTCTCGAGGGCAGCCAGGATCATGTCGTCCCGGTCCCCGCTGGTGATGATGAGCTTGCCTTCCCTGCCGAATACGGGGTTTCTCATGCAAGCCTCCGTGGAAGTGGCTCCCACAAAGAAATGCTTTACGATATTATCCAGTCCTTTTTCACCGCCCAGGACCTTGGCAAAGAGGGCGTCAGCCAGGTAATGCATCGAAAAATGCGTCAGTTTTTCTTCATAAGGAATCACGCCGAGGACGGGGATGTCCAGGGCGGCAATACTTTTCATGTGGGTCTCTTTAAAATCTTCCGGGTCCCGGACCTTGTTGAAGACGACGCCCTTCAGGCCACACCCGGACAGATTGAAATATTTACGGATGAAATGGACATCGTCGAGCATGGCATCGGGCTCGCCCGAGACGACGATGATAACCTCCGCCCCGATGCAGCAGGCGATCGTCAGGGAGTCGAGGAACACAGAAGCACCGTAACAGATGTCCCTGCCGCCTTCAATGATCATGCCTTCCCTGACTGCGGAGGCTTTTTCGACCATGCCGCCGATCACGCGACGGACGCCTTCCTCGTCATGGACATAGCGGAGTTTCGCGTGATTGAAGCCCATTGTGACGCTTTCCGGCTCCTCGTCCAGGCCCCATAACTTAATGATGAGGTTTGCGTCATAGTCCCAGTTTTTCTTCCGCTGGTAGATCAGACGGTCGCCAAAGGGTTTCAGATACCCGTATTTTTTCCGCTGTGCCGCCGCCAGACCGATGATGAAGCTGGTTTTCCCGGCGTTTTCACGCATTGATGCGATCAGATAGGTGTTCATTCCGGTTCCTCCTCTTTTGTTCTTATCAGAATCCTGACATCTACGGCCGTAAGACCCCTGCCTTGCTCGTAAACAACAACCGGATTGATCTCCATATCCATGATCCTCCGGCACCGGTTGATGATTGTGCCGACCTTGATGATCGTTGAGATCAAGGCCTCGATGTCCTTTCGTTTTTCGCCCCGGACGCCAAGCAGCAGCGGAAACGACCGGATCTCCTTGAGCATGGCCGTCACGTCCTTCCGATTCAGGGGCAGAGCCCGGAAGACGACATCCTTCATGACTTCCACATAGATGCCGCCCAGGCCGCACATGACAATGGGGCCGAAGGAGGGATCGAGGCGGGCGCCGATGATGATCTCCGTCCCGGCCTGGACCATCTTCGTGACCTCGATGCCGTCGATGGCGGCCTGCGGATTATAGGCCTTGACGTTTTGCAGGATCGCTTCGAAGGCGTCAATGACCTCCTCGCGGGACAGAAGGTCCAGGGCAACACCGCCGGCATCGCTTTTATGGAGGATGTGGCGGGAGACGATCTTCATCGCGACAGGGTAGCCGATTTCTTCGGCAAAGGCCACGGCCTGAGTAATGTTGCGGGCGATGCGGCTCCCGGGAACGGCAATCCCCGCGGCATCCAGAACGGCGATGCCTTCATTGGCCAGCAGAAAAGTCCTGTTGTCTTTCAGGGCCCCGTCGATGATGCGGTTGATGGCTGATTCATTGATGGGCGCTTCTTCCGCCTCGACGCTCCGCTCGCGCAGGTAGTTCACGTAACGGAAGGCGATTCCCATGCAGGAAACGGCGTCATACACATCGGAAAACAGGGGAATATTGCGATTTTTGAGGCTCTGCACCGCCTGTTCCACATGGGCGCCGCCGACAGCGGCATAGGTGATGGGCTTTCCCTTTCTTTTGTGACTTCTGTATGTTTCTTCGATCATGGATGCCAGATTTGCTGAATCGAAGGCCGCCGTCTCACAATACAGGGCCATCGTGGCATCCATAGACCGGCTTTCGGCAGGCGCCGCCAGGGCCGTTTTATAATCCTGCGAATTGGCCCCGCCGGTCAGATCGATGGGGTTCTTGATGGAACCGAAAGGGGGCGTGACAGGGGCAAATACCCGTTTCAAAATTTCCTGATCGTCGTATAGGTCGATGCCGAACTTCTCGCAGGCATCCGTGGCCATAACGCCGATGCCGCCGCCATTGGTGATGATGACGCTCCTGTTGCCCTTCGGCAGGGGGTTTTCAGCGAGGAACTTGCACCAGTTGAAGGCTTCGTCGAGGCTTTCGGCGCGCTGGACGCCGCACTGCTTCATGACGGCGTCAAAGACTGCGTCGGAGCCGGCCAGAGAGCCTGTATGCGAGGCCGCCGCCAGGGCGCCCCTGCGTGAGCGCCCCGATTTGATGGCGAGAACCGGTTTTCTGGCCGTAGCCCGGCGCAAGACCCTGAGGAGGCGCTCGCCCTTTTTCACGCCTTCAATATACAGGAGAATAACCTTCGTCGGTTTGTGGCCGATGAGATACTCCAGGAGGTCGGCCTCGTCGATGTCGCATTTGTTCCCCAGCGAGACGATGCTGGAGAGTCCCATATTGTCCACGGCGGCCCGACCGATCATGGCAATGCCCAATGCGCCGCTCTGCGTCAGGATGGCCACGGGACCGGCGTTGACGCCCGTCGCTGAAAAGGTGGCGTTAAGGGAAGCGGTGGACGAATAAAGGCCGAAGATGTTAGGCCCCAGGATGCGCATTCCCGACGCGCGGGCGATGCGGACCATCTCCCGCTCCGCTTCCGCGTTGCCCGTCTCGGAAAAACCGGACGTAATGATCTGTGCGTGTTTAACCCCTATGGCGGCGCAGCTCCGAACAGCGGCAACCACATCCCGGGCCGGAATAACTATTGTGGCCAGATCGACCGCACCGGGAAGGTCCTCGACGCGACGGCAGGTTTTCAGCCCCAGGATATCTTCACCTCTGGGATTAACGGGATAGACGTCGCCTTTGTAGCCGCCTTCGCGGATATTGCGGACGATGCTGTAGCCGAGTTTCTTCGGATCCCCGGAGGCGCCGATGACGGCGACGGACTGCGGTTCAAAGAGATGTCGTATAGAAGGTCTTTTCACCATAGCGGCCGAAACCTCAGATAAAGCGCTTACGAAAAACGCATCTTGAGTTCATAAGCCCCGGCTTCGACCTTTTTATGCATATCGAAGCCCATTTTCTCGAAGAGATGAAGCATCGGTTTGTTTTCCACCAGGACGTCGGCGGTAAACCCCTGGAGGCCGTCCTTCTGGGCCTGCTGGGTCAGATAGGACAACAGCTCCGATCCGATGCCCTGATCCTGGTAACTGTCCCGGACGGAGAAAGCAACCTCCGCGGTCTGGGTGTTGGCGTCTTTGATGGCTTGTCCCATTCCCACAGCCACTTCCTTGCCGTTTTCCTCGATCGTGGCCAGAATGACCATTTCCTGGGTGTAGTCGATAACGACGAATTCCTGGCGCATTTCGTGAGGGATGTCTCTGCGCAGCGACATGAACCGTCGCTGGAGGCTTTTATCCGACATGTCGTAAAACAGATCTTTGATCAGGGGCTCGTCGTCGATCTTCACGGACCGGAAATGGACAACCAGACCTTTTTTCGTTGTCCGGACCGCTTCCAGGTATTCCGGGTATTCCCCCTTCTTGCCGGGGATAAAGGCCTGGTCTTTGTAGATGAGATTGAGCTTTTTCGCCTCTTCGATCAACGGGGTCCGGAACCTGGGATGGGCAATGGCGATGAGGCTCATGGCCCGCTCCCGGATGTTCTTGCCGTGGATATGGGCAATGCCGTATTCCGTGACGACGTAATGGACGTCCCCCCGGTTCAGGGTCACGCCGGCGCCGCTGTCGAGAAAGGGGACAATGCGGGAAACCTCGCCGTTTCTCGCTGTAGACTGAATGACGAGGATGGTTTTGCCGCCGGGGGCAAACACGGTGCCCCGCATAAAATCGGCGCTCCCGCCGATGCCGCTGTAAAACTGTCTGCCGATGGATTCCGCCGTAGCCTGCCCCGTCAGGTCGATCTGAAGGGCCGCGTTGATGGCCGTCATGTTTTCTATCTGGCTGATAATCCGGGGATCGTTCGTATAATCGATGGCGCGAAATTCGATCGTAGGGTTGTCGTCGATAAACCGGTAGGTCTTTTCCGTTCCCATGCAGAAGGATGCAATGGTCTTTCCTTTGTTGACGTTTTTCCGGGAGTTGTTGATGACGCCCCGCTGGATCAGCTCCACCATGGAATCCGTCAAGAGCTCCGAGTGAATGCCCAGATTTTTCTTTTCCGTGATGTTGTTCAGAATAGCGTTGGGCGTACTGCCGTAACCCAACTGTATGGTATCGCCGTCGTTGATGATCTTGGACACGTATTTGCCGATCTGCAGGGCAATTTCGTTCGGGATCTTCGGGTTGTATTCAAGGAGGGGTTCGTCATGGCGGATGATGAAGTCGATGTCTTCCAGGTGGACAAAGGTGTCGCCGTGGACGCGGGGCATCATGGCGTTGGTCTGGGCGATGATGATTTTGGCGTTGTCGATGGCGGCGCGGCAGATATCCACGCTGATCCCCAGACTCACAAAGCCGTTCCTGTCCGGAAGCGACGTCTGAATAAGGGCGACATCGATGGGAATCCTCTTCTTGTTGATGAGCCCGGGAATCTGGGACAAAAAAACGGGCGTATAATCGGCAATGCCCTGGTTGACGGAATCCCGCGTGTTGTCGCCGACAAAAAAGGAGTTATGGCGGAAGTTGTAGGTATATTTTTCGTCGGCGTACGGGGCGACGCCGAGGGTCCAGATGTGCATCACCTCCGCTTCGGCAAAGGCCTTGGGGTGGCTTTCGACATATTTCATCAGGGCCCTCAGGGTGTGCTGCGGTTCGCCGCAGGCCGTACTGATGAAAATCCGGTCGCCCCGATGAATATGGGAAAATATTTCGTCTTCGGGAGCGAACTTGTTCCGGTATTTTTGCCTGAGATCTTCGAGATATGATGGATCTGTTAATGACATGATTCTATCCTCCGGGTAACCGTTAACCGGGGACAGATTTGAAATCTGCCCCCGCCAGGATCTTATTCGGGGACGGATTTCAAATCTGTCCCCAGACCGTGGATGGGGAAAATTTCTTTTTTGATATAGTCCACAACCCTGTCGGCCTCTTTCCGGCACTGTTTTTCTTCCGGTCCCGAGATGCGGAAAGGGGCGTCCTCCAGGCTGCTGATGCGGGCTTCCGGGCCGTACATCATGCCGCCCACGAGGCCGGCAAAGGCGTCCGTCATTTTTATTCCGCAGAGGGCAGCCCACGTCAATGCCCAGACGGCCGCCGTTTTATGGACATCGTACCCGCCGCCGCCCGTAGCCATGATGCGGGGGCAGAGGCTTTTCAACGCTTTCAGGACTGTTTCATAGCTGCGGCTGGTAAGGTTCAGATGGGCCAGGGGATCGTCTTTATGGGCATCACCGCCGCATTCGATAAACAGAATATCCGGCCGGAAAGCGCTGATCAGGGGAGGCACGACGGCATCAAAAGCGGCAAGATAAATCGCATCGTCCGTTCCCGCATGAAAAGGGATGTTCACATTGAATCCTTTGCCGTCGCCGCTTCCCGTTTCATCTACAAAGCCCCCCCACGGATAGAGGGATTCGCCGCTTTCGTGCAGGGAAATCGTCAACACCCGGCGGTCCTCGTAAAAGGCCTCCTGTACGCCGTTTCCGTGGTGGGCGTCAATATCGCAGTAGGCGACCCGTTTCCCCTGATGGATCAGGGCCGTGATGGCGATGGCAATGTCGTTGACGTAGCAGAAGCCTTCGGCAAAATCGCTCCTGGCGTGATGGAACCCCCCGTGGGGATTAAAGACAACCGCCGCCCGCCCCCCGGCAAGCATCATGGCTCCTTCATACGTGGCGCCCGCCGCATCAAGGGCAAAATCTAGCATGCCGGCGACAACGGGGTTGTCGCCGCTTCCGATGCCGAAATCAAGCATGTTGATGGTGAACTCGCCGGCGTTGCAGAGTTTCAGCAACCGGATGTACTCGGCCGTATGGAATAAGCGCAGCAGCGTCTCGTCGAGTTTTTGAGGGACCATGATTCGCTGGTTCTCCTCAAAAATGAGGGAATAGCGATTCAGAAGTTCATAGAAGACCTTTGCCCGCGCCGGCTTAAACGGATGATTGGAGCCGTAATTAAAAGACGCCAAAGCATCAGAATAAAATAGGATATGTTGATTTGTTTCCATGGCGTCAGATCATGTTGCCGATTGGGAAGAGACTGAAGAGATGCGAATATTCTTATCCGTCATGAAAAGTCCTTCCGCTTAGGATTTTCCTGCATACCCGAATTCCTCGAGCATCTTTTTATTATGGGTCCAATCCTTCTGAACCCGGACAAACAGTTCAAGGAAGATTCTGGCAGCAAAAAACTTTTCCATATCCAGTCTTGCTTCCGTCCCGATCTGCTTCAGCATGGCCCCTTTCTTGCCGATGATGATCCCTTTTTGCGAATCTTTCTCCACGTTGATGGTCGCCTGGATGCGGATCAGATTTTTTGCCTCGTCTTCCTTGAAAGACTCCACCATAACCGCCGTGACATAGGGGATTTCCTGGTGCATCAGCATGGTGATTTTCTCGCGAATCATCTCGGCGGCGATGAAGCGCTCCGAGCGGTCCGTGATCATGTCATCGGGGAAAAGGGGCGGACCTTCGGGAAGCAGGTCCCGGACGGCGTCCAGTACGATGGAAATTCCATCACCCGCAAGGGCGGATATGGGAATGATGTCGACAAAATGATAAAGCTGCCGGAATTGATCAATCATGGGAAGAAGCAGTTTCTTTTCAATGACGTCTATTTTATTGATGATCAGAACAACGGGCAACTTTGCATTCTCGAAACTCTTGATAATGAACAGGTCTTCACGGTGAACGCCGGCAGTGGCCTCAACCAGGAGCAACAGAATGTCCGCATTGCCGAAGGTGTCCGTGGCGGCCTTGACCATGGAGCGGTTCAGGGGCGTGGAGGCCTTGTGGATCCCCGGCGTATCGAGAAAGATCATCTGTACGTCGGGAAGATTCTTAATCCCCATGATCCGGTTCCGCGTTGTCTGGGGTTTGTGGGTTGTGATGGCGATTTTTTCGCCCATGACGGCGTTTAAGAGAGTGGACTTTCCCACATTCGGTCTGCCGATGATGCCGATGAAGCCTGATTTGAACAAAGTGAGCCTCCAGGTTATCTTTTTCCTTTTTTTACCCCAGCGCCGATGAATGTTCAAGTTTTATATTGAACGGCGCCTATGGAGCTGTCGGATGAGAAAATTCTGTCGGAAGAAAAAAGTTTATGGCATGAACGCCGACCGGGCAATGGACAATGGAGGCGTTATTTCCATACCTGTGTGTTATTTCTGATACATAATGACGTGAATAATAAATGTTAAACTCGCCTGCAATTCCCGTCAGGGCAAGGATCATCCTTCAGAAATCGTTTGTTATCGTAACATTATATAATTATGGCAGGGAATGCCGGAAATACCGCTAACAGGTATGGATGTTGCTTTTAAACGTAAACGCTCAAGCTAACCACAGGTAAAAGCGGATCAGTCTGTTTATTTCATATAAAGCATTAAGGGGCCAAAGAGTTTTCATGTCGTTACAGCGCACTATAAGAAGCGAGATAGAATGCAGAAATATCGGCTTGCACTCCGGCAAGAAAATCAACATGACCATCAAGCCAGCCCCTGCCGATGAAGGCATTGTTTTTGTCTGCAAGAACGGAAACGGCGGCAGCAGAATCAAAGCAGACATTACCAATGTCCGTGATACGACATTGGCAACCACCATCGGCAATAACGGCACAACGGTCTCGACGATTGAACATCTCATGTCGGCCTTTCGGGGCGTCGGCATAGACAACGCCGTGGTGGAACTCGATGCCGCCGAAGTCCCCATTATGGACGGCAGCGCCCTTCCCTTCGTCAAACTGTTGAACGAGGCGGGTACGAAAGCCCAGGGAAAGCTCCGGAAATGGTTTATCGTAAAAAAGCCCGTTTCCGTTTCCCAGGGTACGGCAACCGTCTCTATTTTGCCGTCGCCGGTTTTCCAGATCACCTATACCATCGATTTCGAACACCCCCTCATCGGAGAACAGTCATATCATATCGTTTTTTCAAAGGATATTTACGAAAAACATATCTGTGCCGCCAGAACCTTCGGTTTTTTAAAAGAGGTGGAATTCCTCCAGGCAAAAGGGCTTGCATTGGGCGGTTCGCTGAAAAACGCCATTATTCTAAATGAGGACCGAATCATCAATAAAGAAGGCCTCCGGTGTCCCGACGAGTTTGTAAAGCATAAAATTCTCGACGCCATCGGCGATTTATCTTTAATCGGTATGCCCATCATCGGCCATTTGGTTGCCTATAAATCGGGCCACACACTGCACAGCTCCCTCCTTAAGGAGCTGCTTTCCCATCGGGATAACTGGGAAATCGTGCGGCGTTATACGAACTGACAGCCTCAAAGCTTCCATCACCATCCTCGCATATCCTCCAAAAATCCCCCAAATAGCGCTTGCTTTTTATGTCTCATTTTTTTAGTATAGCCCCCTAAATTCTTAAAAAGAATGGAAAATATAAGGTTGTTGTTTGATTAACCGGAATGGCGTGATTGCCGTTTGCAGGTTGCCCGGCAAGAAAACAATAGCGGCAGGTCGATATGATGAAATATATCTCCACGTTGACGGTCTTTATGATTATTTGCCTCCTTCTGGTATTTCCCCCCGGCATTGTGAACGGGTCCGTCTCGATCCATGATATTCGCATCCTGAATAACGAAAAAGACGTGGTGGTTTATGCCGTATTGACCGACGGCTTTTCAAAAGAGATGGAGTCGGCCATTATGGCGGGCGTTCCGACCACGTTTACCTTCACCTTAAAGACGTATCAGGAAAAATCCTGGTGGCCTGATAAGAAAATGTCCCATGTCACCATCAAACACACCATGAAATACGACAACGTGAAGCAGACATTCTCCGTAACGTCGGCGGACAATGGTCAAGAAGCCGTTTTCAGTGATTTTGACGCTGCAAAAAGGGCAATGTCCGAGCTGAGCGGCATTGCCGTTGTGCCTATCGGAGATCTGACAAAAGGGAGCAGTTATTACATCAGAATGAAAGCGAAACTGGAAAAATATCGGCCCCCGTCTGTTTTGCGATATATCTTCTTTTTCACATCACCCGGCGATTTTGAAACGGGCTGGTCGCTGAAGCACAGATTCATCTATTAGTCATGACAAAATATCCCAAAAGAAATGTCGAGGTTGATCCGAAGGAAAGAAGAAAACGTCGGCGGGAACGAATTCTGATCGTTGTTACGCTCCTTTTGATCGTCATTCTTTCTTTTCTCGAAAATCATATCTCCCGCCAAAGCGCATTTCCCCCTGTCGGCAATAACATCCTGATCTTTGGATTAATTAATGTCAATATTGTCCTCATCCTGCTGCTGGTTTTTTTAATCACCCGGAATGTCGTCAAACTGGTTTTTGAACTCCGGCAGGGCATCATCGGATCAAAACTGCGGACAAAGCTTGTCGCCGCCTTTGTCGGCCTGTCACTCATCCCGACGGTTCTCCTGTTTCTCGTGTCGATAAATTTTCTATCCTACAGCATCGACCATTGGTTCAACTTAAAGATCGGCAACGCCCTGAAAAACACCGTCGAGGTCGCCCAGACGTATTATCAGCAGGCGGCGGATCATGCCAAATTTTATGCCAGACAGATCAGTTCGGATATCAAGGCAAACCGGCTCTACGAACAGGAACGGGAAAACTACCTCAGGACCCTGCTTGAACAGCGGCTAAAGAGTTACAATATCGGCTCCATCGAAATTTACTTTGATAATCGTCCGGGAAATATCATGGTCGGCGCATCGGATATTAAAGAAATCAAGCCGACCATCCTGTCGCCGCAGGTTCGGGAAGAAGTTTATACGGGGAAGGAGGTTTTCTCTGTAAATCAATCCGACTCAGGAGATGTCGTCAGGGGGCTTGCACCCATTTATTCCGTAGCGGGCACCCGCGAGGTGATCGGCGTCGTTGTCGTCAGCAATTATTTGTCACGGGATTTGGGGGCTAAGATGGCCGTCATTTCCAATGCATCGGAAGAATACTCGCAACTGACCCTCTTGAAAAATCCCATCAAGCAAAGTTATATCATCACCCTTGCCCTGGTGACCCTCCTCATTATTTTTTCTTCGATCTGGTTTGGAGTATTTCTTGCCAAGGGCATTACCGACCCCATCCAGGACCTGGCCGAGGCAACCCGCAGGATCGCCGCCGGGAATCTCGATCACCAGATCAATGTGGTTGCCGATGATGAAATCGGCGTCCTGGTCGATTCGTTCAACCAGATGACCGTCGATTTGAAAAAGAGCAGCGAAAATCTTGAAACGGCCAATGTCGATCTTGAAAATCGCCGGAAGTACATGGAAACCGTTCTTCGCAATGTTTCGGCCGGCGTCATATCCATTGATAAGGACGGCCTTATCACGACCATTAACCGGGCCGCCGAGAAACTGTTCGGCATTAACACCGATGCGATCCTCAACAGACATTACGAAGAAGTCTTAGGCGCTGAACATCTGACCATTGTCCGGCAACTCCTGACGGAAATAAAAGAAAGCAGCGACGGGTTTATCGAAAGACAGGTTGAAGTCACTCTTCCGGAAAAATCGATTACGGTCCTCATGACGACCACCCTGATCGAGAACGAGGAGGGGAATGACATGGGCATGGTGGTCGTTTTTGAAGATCTCACGCAGCTTCAGATGATCGAGAGGGCCGCTGCCTGGCGGGAGGTGGCCAGACGGATGGCCCATGAGATAAAAAATCCCCTGACGCCGGTCCAGCTGTCGGCCCAAAGGTTGCAGAAAAAATACGGCGACAAGCTCGGTGAGGACGGCGCCGTATTTCAGGAATGCACCAAAACGATTATTGATCAGGTTGAGGTATTGAAAAACCTCGTGAACGAATTCTCAAAATATGCCAGAATGCCCGTTACGAATATGACGCTCAATGATCTGAATCATGTGATTACCGATTCCGTATTGCTGTTTCAGGACGCGCATAAGGATATTACGTTTAATTTTTCCCAGGGGGCTGATATGCCGAAACTGAATATTGATGCGGAAAAAATCAAGCGCGTCATGGTCAACCTGCTGGATAATGCCGTTGCCGCCATGAATACGGAAGGCAGCGTCATCGACGTGAGAACATCGTATGACGAGACCGCCCGCAGGGTCTGTGTTGAAGTGGCGGACAACGGATGCGGCGTCCCGTCCAAGTACAAAATGAAAGTGTTTGAACCCTATTTTTCGACGAAAAAAACAGGGTCAGGACTGGGGCTGGCTATCGTCAGTTCCATTATATCGGACCACCACGGCAATGTAAGCGTAAGGGATAACGACCCCTGCGGGACGGTTGTTTCATTCGACTTCCCGGTTCCTGAAAATCAGGCATCATGATAACTACCATTTAAGGTCTTATGCAGAAAACACTATTGATTGTCGACGACGAAGCGAGCATCCGCCAATCCCTGACGGGTATTTTGACGGATGAAGGGTATGAGGTCATAACAGCGCCCAGCGGTGAAGAAGCGATGAAGCTGCTGGAGACGGAAACGCCTGATCTTGTCCTGCTTGATATCTGGCTTCCCGGCATGGACGGCATTAAAACCCTTGAACGAATCAAAGAAACCTATCCCGATCTGCGCGTTGTGATGATGTCCGGTCACGGCACCATCGAAACGGCCGTCAAGGCAACCAAACTCGGGGCTTTTGATTTTATCGAAAAGCCCCTTTCCCTGGAGAAGGTGATCCTCGTCATCAACCACGCCCTCGATATGACGAAGCTGGAGGAAGAAAACCGGCTGCTGAAACAAAAGCTGGTTCAGGGGTATGAACTCACAGGGGCAAGCGAGGTGATTGTCGAACTCAAGGAAATGATCAGCATCGTTTCCCCCACAAACGCCTGGATTCTCATCATGGGTGAAAACGGAACGGGCAAGGAACTGGTTGCCCGATCAATCCACCGGCAGAGCAAAAGGGCGCATCGGGCATTTATTGAAGTGAATTGCGCCGCCATACCGGAAGAACTTATTGAAAGCGAGCTTTTCGGCCACGAGAAGGGCGCATTCACGGGCGCAACGGAAAAGAAGCGCGGTAAATTCGATCTGGCCAATGAGGGCACCATTTTTCTTGACGAAGTTGCCGATATGAGTCTGAAGGCCCAGGCAAAGGTCTTGCGGATTCTGCAGGAAAAAAAGTTTGAGCGGGTCGGCGGCAACCGGCTGATCTCCACCGATGTGCGTGTTGTTGCCGCAACAAACAAAAACCTGGAAAAGGAAATGGAAGAAGGGAGATTCCGCCAGGATTTATATTACCGCCTTAACGTCATTCCGCTGACGGTCCCCCCCCTGCGCGACCGGAAAGAAGATATTCCTTTGCTTGCCAAACGGTTTCTGAAGGATTTTGCGCTGAAGGAAGGGGAAGAGGAAAAAAACATCACCGACGACGCCATCCTTATTCTGAAGGAGCACAACTGGCCCGGAAATGTGAGAGAACTGAAGAACATCATTGAACGTCTGGTTATTATGACACCGTCTGACGTGATTACGGGACACGACATTCCGCCTCTGGGAAAGGATGATCAGACGGATAATTCTTCTGTGCACTTGATCGACAGTGAGGCAGCCGATTCTCTGCGGGAAGCCAAGATGGATTTTGAAAAGATTTATATTATGAAAAAACTTCAGGAAAATGACGGAAACATATCAAAAACGGCAGAATCCATCGGTCTGGAAAGAAGCAACCTCCACAGAAAAATAAAAAGCTACGGACTAGCGGCAAAAAAAGATACTTGAAACAGAGGGGTCAGGTCTACACTCTTGACTCCGCCTGAGGCGGAGTCAAGAGTGTAGACCTGACCCCTTTTTTTAATTTTTAGCGATATTGTCGGCAATCTTGTCGTGAATGAGTTGGGAAGACAACTTATTGCCGATATTCCCGACGCGGACGGCAACGGTGGTCAAGTCTTTTGTTTTATACCGGATGTCGAACTTGACTTTTTCATCATTGATCGTTGCCCTGATGTCGCCCTTGCCGATTTCCTTGACAGGCTCCACCTCAATACCGCGCATATCGGCGATTGTTTTTTCCACAGCGCTCCATGTCTTGTCGAAGGAGGCGTAGTAGTCCGTCTTCAACTCGCCGTCGATATAAAAATAGGTGCCTGAAGCGGCGCCGACGGCGGCACCACCCACAATAATGGCGGGACATCCTGCCAGGGAAATGATGCCCATCATCATAAACAACACCCAAAGGTTTTTCTTTATCATAAGATCTCCTTTCTTGAGCAATTCTCAATCAACCGCATCGCCGCTTAGCTTGGCGTACTCCTTGAGCAATGCTTCCTGCTTCCTGTTCATATCCGACGGTATCACCACGACCGTTTCGATAATTTGATCCCCTCTTCCATAACCGCGCAGGTGAGCAACGCCCCTCCCCTTCAGACGGAATATCTTGCCCGGCTGCGTACCCCTCGGAATCTTCAGTTTTTCCTTCCCGTCCAATGTAGGCACCTCGACGGTGGCCCCCAGAGCGGCCTGAATAAAAGAGATGGAAATCCGGCAGATGACATCGTCTCCGGTTCTCTGAAAAAATTCATGAGGATGGACATCGATGAAGACGTAAAGGTCTCCGTACGGACCGCCATGATCTCCCTGCTCCCCTTCCCCCCGGAGCCGCAGTCGCGATCCCGCTTCAACGCCGGCGGGAATTTTTACGGATACGTTTTTCTTCGTTTTTGAACGGCCTGAACCCCGGCAGGTGTGGCATGGATCGCTGATAATCTGCCCCTCGCCCCGGCACTGCGGACAGGTGGTGCTGACGCTGAAGAAACCGTTTGTCTGGGTGATCTGCCCCCTCCCCTTGCACCGGGTGCAGGGTTCCGGGGTTGTTCCCGGCGCGGCGCCTAATCCTTTGCAGTCCTGGCACGTTTCATATTTGACGACTTCAATCTCTTTTAACGTCCCAAAGGCCGCCTCCATAAAGGATATCGCCATGTCATAGCGAAGATCCGCTCCGGGGCGAGCCGCCGTCCTTGACCTTGACCGGCCGCCGCCAAATCCGAAGATGTCGCCGAAGATATCGCTGAAACTGGAAAAAATATCATCAACGCCGGAAAAGCCTCTGAAGCCCGTACCGTTGAGGCCTTCATGGCCGTACCGGTCATAGATCTGCCTTTTCGAGTCGTCGCTCAGGACTTCGTAAGCCTCGGCGGCTTCTTTGAATCTCTCTTCAGCCTCCTTATTGCCGGGGTTCCTGTCGGGATGGTACTGCATGGCAAGCTTCCGATAGCATTTTTTTATGTCTTCCGGCGAGGCGTTTTTCTCAACACCAAGAACCTGATAATAATCATTTTTCATGTCTGTTATCATACATCCCTTGATTTAAGAATTTCATTGATCTGATCGAGCATGGCGGTATTGGCACTTTTTTCAAAGGCTGCAAGGGCAAAATTATATTTCTTTTTATCCAGAGCCGTTTTGCCGATATCATTCCAGTCGCCCTGGGAAGGCTCTCGATTCAAGCTTTTCATTGCCTGCTGATATGTCATGACGTCGCCCTCGCCCTGTGCAATGCTTTTTATTTTTTCAAGACCGGGGGCGTGCTGGACTTTCTGGTAAAATTCGAGGGCATCGGAGACACGGTTCGCTGCCAGGTAACGGTCTCCTTGGGCGATGAGATCTTTTGCAGGTTTTTTAGCGACATACAGGATGCGTTGTTTTTCTTTGTAATCGGGTAGTTTCACTTTTTCTCACAATAGCGTAATTGATAAAATCCTATCCCTTAACACTTATGCCCGTCGCGGGCACGACAAAGCACGAGAATACAGAAGCCGGCAGCCGGAATAACCACGGTGTTGTTTTTCTTCTGTGTTCTGTATTCTGACTTCTCATACCAATAGTCATCATTACCATTTTGTCAAGACGGACCGGTTGCTATGAAATCAGACGACTCAGGGCTTCCGCATACTTTTCCCTCGTATTTTTTATAATATCATCAGGCAGTTGCGGGGCAGGCGGCTTTTTATTCCAATTCAGCGAAAGGAGATAATCCCGCAGGAATTGCTTGTCGAAGCTCTTCTGCGACCTCCCCTCCGCATAGTCGTCTTTCGGCCAAAACCGTGATGAATCGGGGGTGAGGAGTTCGTCGATAATGATCACATCCGTGCCCATCATGCCGAATTCCATTTTTGTATCCGCAATGATGATCCCCGCCTTATCGGCAATGGCGACGGCCCGCTGATAAATAGACAGTGTCGCTTTGATGACCTGCGCCGTCAATTCTCGGCCGATCAGTTTTTCCATATCGTCTCTCGTAATCGGCTCGTCATGCTGACCTTCCGGCGCCTTGGTCGACGGCGTAAAGATCGCTTCCGGCAGTTTGGCCGATTCTTTTAAACCATCGGGCAGCCGGATGCCGCTCACCGTTTTGTTGACGCCGTAATCCTTCCAGGCGGAACCGCTCAGATACCCGCGGACAACGCATTCAACGGGAAGGGGCTTTGCTTTTTTGACCAGCATGCTCCTTCCCGCAAGGTCTGCCCGGTAAGGCGCACAGACGGCAGGGTATTCATCGGGATTTGTCGATATGACATGGTTTCCGACGATGTCTGCCATCTGTTTGAACCAGAAGGCGGACATGCGGGTCAGAATCTCACCCTTGCCCGGAACAGGATCGGGCATGATGACATCAAACGCCGAGATTCTGTCCGTCGCGACAATCAGCAGAAATTCCTCCAGATCATAAACATCGCGCACTTTTCCCCGGTTAAACAGTTTAAGCCGAGGGAAATCCGTTTTAATTAAACCTGAATTCTGCATGGCAATTTTCTCTTTAATTTCATTATAAAAAGGGATTATGTTTCTTTTCGTGGCCGATGGTGGACGTTGATGTCCTGCCGTAGTTATGGCCGGGAAGGACAACCGTTTCTTCCGGAAGCGTCAGGAGTCTCTCTTCGATGGAACGAAGCATAATCGGCCAGGAACCGCCGGGCAGATCGCTTCGGCCTACGGCTTCCACAAAAAGCGTATCTCCGGTGAAAACATAGCCTTCCGTGTAGAGGGCTATTCCGCCCGGCGAATGCCCCGGGACATGGATCACTTTAAGGGATACGTCTCCCACCGTGATCGCATCACCATCTTTCACCATAATGTCCGCCGGCGGCGACGGCTTGCCCCCGAACATCTTGAGCATCATAGACGGCGTATTCGCCAGCATGGGGGCGTCATCCTCATGAATGATGATCTTGGCGCCGGTTTTTTTCTGCATCTCCGCGTTGCCGGAGATATGATCCACATGGCCGTGGGTATTGACGATATATTTGATTTGAATCCCGTTTTGCTCCGCCGCCCGGAGAATGGCGTCCACCTCCGCCGCCGGGTCGATAACCAGGCCGACCTTGTTTTCCTTATCGCTGACGATATAGGCCAGCACCGCCATATTGCCCACCTGCATTTGTTCGATAAACATGTGCTCTTTGATCCTTTCCCCGAAACCCTTTGCCTGTGACCAAGCCGCAAGTCGAAAAGTCGAGGCCGTAAATATCATTATTCTTTCGCTAAAGTCAACAACCTAAAATCGCTCCGAAGAATCCGTCCAGACCGCAAAGATGCGTTTTTGTCTTGAAATGGCCCCGTTCGTCCCTGAAATTCCCCGGTATCGTTTCGGGAAGGGGCAGACGATGGAAACCCCCGTGGGTTTCCAGAAAATCCTCAATAATGTCTTCATTTTCCTCCGGCAGATTTGTGCAGGTGCTGTAAATTAATCTCCCCCCGTCTTTGATATAATGAACAGCATTTCTAATCAGACACCTTTGGAGGGCGGCGGATTTGTCGATGTCCTGCGGCGTAAGACGCCATTTAATCTCCGGATTTCTCCGCAAGCTGCCCAGACCGGAACAGGGCGCATCGATCAGAATTTTGTCGAACTTCTGCTGAGTATCTATTTTCAATGAACCTGCGGCGTCTCCCGGCAGGGTATGAATGATGGAAACGCCCAATCTTTCGGCATTTTTTTTCAGGGCGGCCAGCTTTTGCCTGCTCACATCGATCGCCGTGATATGCCCCTCGTTTCCCATGATGGCCGCCAGATGGGTCGTTTTGCCGCCCGTTCCCGCGCACAGATCGAGAATCCTGTCGCCCCGCCGGGGATCGGCAAGGCGGGCGATCATCTGGGACGCTTCGTCCTGCATTTGCACATGGCCGTTTTGATAACTCCGCGTTTCACGGATGGGCTTGGACGGCGTGGTCAGTATCAGACCGTCAGGGGAATAGGACGCCGGCACGGCCTCGATTTTCTCTTCACCCAGCTCCCTGACCACTGCTTCCCGCGTGATCTTTATCCTGTTGACTCTGACGGCGGCAGGCGGCACCTCATTGTTCGCATGACAGAGCATTGCCGTATGCTCAAAGCCAAACAACCTGATCCACTTTTCCACGAGCCACAGCGGGTGGGAATGGAAAACAGAAATAAACAAGGCAGGCGATTCTTTGCCGTCCGGATATGCGATCTCGCCTGTCCTGCGGATCGCGTTTCTCAGGACGGCATTAACCAGGCCGGATGTTTTTGGATTCAGCCGTTTTGCAATTTTTACCGCCTCGTCGCAAACGGCGAAATGCGGGAGCCTCTGCGTGAAGAAAAGCTGATAAACACTCATCCGGAGAACATTTTTAACATCCGTGTCGAGATCGTCCAGCCGGCCCCGGTAAAACAGGGCAATAATCCAGTCGATGCGGCCCCGGAGGCGCAGCGTTCCATAGACGATCTGCGTCAGCAACTTACGGTCGAGGATATTATTCAATCGGTTGCCGGAAAGAACCTCGTCAAGGAGGGGCTCTGCGAAGGCGCCTTTCACCTCGATGCGGTTTAATATTTCGACGGCTAAAGAGCGAACGGTATCCATTTTTTTAATATTTTGTCGGCCAGTTAGCCAACTTATGCTGCCCGATCCCGCTCGTGCGCCGGTCGAGGGCAATGTCGAGTATCTTCGCCATGGCGCCGCCGGAATCTTCGGGCGCTGCCTTTGACGGCGGAAGTTCGTCGCAGTGAAAGGGCATATACATTTCTTTCTTGTTTAATATGAATACCTGTCATGAAATTCGGCAGGCAACCCGCTATCCTCCTCCGGAGGGAGACTGTGTCACAATTCACTTTTTTGTCATTTCGACCCCGCATTTTGCGGGGGAGAAATCTTGATATTTAATGATATGAACAACTTAAGATTCCTCATCCCGCCGCTGCGGGATTCGGAATGACAATTTCCTCTATTACGACACAGTCTCAGGGAACAGGGGAATGTGTCGGTTAAGCCTTTCCTATCTTCGGCAAGCACCCCGCTGTCCCCCTCCGGAGGGGGCGGGGGGAGGTATCTTTTACGCCTTTTCCATCTTCGGCAGGTACCCCGCGGCCAGTTTCCGGTACGCCGTTACCTGTTTTTTCTGCCACGCCTTATTTTTATTCATTTCATCGGCCATCATCTCCGCCACGACGGGGGCCATTTCCATGGACGCCCTGGCATTGAGGAGGAGAGCCCGGGTGCGGCGGGAAAGGACATCTTCCACGGTCCGGGCCATTTCGTAACGGACGCCCCAGACCACTTCGGCCTTGAGATAGGGCAATTCCTTGTGGAGCCTCTCGCCCAGGGCGGGCTCTTCGGCAATAAGCCTGCGGATGCGCAGGATGTCGGAGCCGTAGTGGCCAAGGGGATCGGCAGGATTGATATTCTTGAGCCAGCCGTGGATGCGCATGTTTTCCGTGACGCAGGGACGTCTTTCCAGACCGGCGACGACAGCCGCCTGATTGACCGTATCTTCGCCCATCTTCCGATAGGTCGTCCATTTGCCGCCGGTAATCGTCACCAGCCCTGACGGGGAAATAAAGAGGTTATGGTCCCGTGAGAGTTCGGCGGTGTTCTTGCCGTCGCCCATTTTAATAAGGGGCCGGATGCCTGCAAAAACGCTCTGGACGTCGCTTCTGGTCGGGTCCTGCGACAGGTAGCGGCAGGCATGTTTCAGGATGAAATCAATCTCTTCCTCCTGAGCCCGCGGTTCGAGGGAGACCTCATCAATCTTCGTGTCCGTCGTGCCGAGAACCACCTTGTTGTGCCACGGCACGGCAAACAGGACGCGGCCGTCGTCCGTATGGGGCACCATGACGGCGGACCGGCCCGGCAGGAATTTCTTGTCCACAATCAGATGGACCCCCTGGCTGGGGCTGACGATGTTTTTCGCCTGCGGATCGTCCATCTTTAAGATGCCGTCCACAAAAGCGCCCGTCGCGTTCACCACGACCCTGGCGGGGATTTCATAGACAGTCCCCGTTTCCACGTCTTTCGCCATGACGCCGCCTACGACCCGTTTTGTTTTCATCAGGCCGACAGCTTCCATATAATTGATGCAAATCCCGCCGTGTTCGGCGATCGTCTGGGCCATATTGACCGCCAGACGCGAGTCGTCGAACTGGCCGTCATAGTATATCACCCCTCCCTTGAGGCCTTTAGGCTCCAGGGTCGGGATGCGCTGCAACACCTCCCGCACCGAGAGATTCCGCGACGGCCTTAAACCCAGTTTGCCGGCAAGCATGTCATAGACTTTCATGCCGATGCCGTAGAACGGCCCTTCCCACCAATCGTAGTTCGGCACGATGAAGGCCTGGTTCGATACCAGATGGGGCGCATTCTGCATCATAATGCCCCTTTCATGAAGCGCCTCCAGAACGAGGGAGAGGTTCCCCTGCTTCAGGTAGCGAACTCCGCCGTGTACAAGCTTTGTGCTCCGGCTCGATGTCCCCTTGGAAAAATCATCCTGCTCCACAAGGATGGTCTTGTATCCCCGGGAAACGGCGTCGATGGCAACCCCCAAGCCCGTTGCGCCGCCGCCGATAACCGCCACATCCCAAAGGTCCTTTTCATTGGCAAGGGCATCCATCATGTCCTGTCGATCCATGTATGATTTCATCAGTCGTCTCCCTTTGTCCCGTTAGTTTTATGAGGGGTTATGAGCCCCAGCCGTTCTTTATTTTTCGATCCAGTTTCGTGAACGTTCCAGGGCCCGGCGCCAGCCGCGCGTCAGTTCCGCAACCTGCGCCGCATCCATGGCGGGCGTAAATCTCCTGTCGATCTGAAGCTTCTCGGCAATGTCGTCCAGGCCCTTCCAGTAACCCACCGCCAGACCGGCGAGATAGGCCGCGCCCAGGGCCGTCGTCTCGGCGATATGGGGCCGGACAACGGGAACGCCGAGAATATCGGCCTGGAACTGCATCAGCAGGTTGTTTGCCGTAGCGCCGCCGTCTACCCGCAATTCCTGGATGGCAATCCCCGAATCGCTCGTCATGGCGGCCAGGACATCCCGGGACTGATAGGCAATGCTTTCCAGCGCCGCCCGTGCAATATGCGCCGCCCCGGAACCGCGGGTCAGTCCAAGCAAAGTTCCGCGGGCATAGGCGTCCCAGTGGGGCGCGCCGAGGCCGACAAAGGCCGGCACAAAAAAGACGCCTGCATTGTCGGGAACTTGGCCGGCCAGTGCCTCCACATCGGCGGAAGACCTGATGATTCCCAAACTGTCCCGGAGCCACTGGACCACGGCGCCCGCGATGAAGACGCTTCCCTCCAGGGCATACGCCGTCTTGCCGCCGATCTTCCAGGCCACCGTCGTCAGGAGGCTGTTCCGGGAAAAAACCGGTTCGTCTCCCGTGTTCATGAGCATGAAGCAGCCTGTGCCGTAGGTGTTTTTTACCATGCCCGGCTGTGTGCACATCTGTCCGAACAGGGCGGCCTGCTGGTCCCCGGCCATGCCGCCGATGGGAATGCCGCCGAAAAGGAGGGACTCGACGGTTTCGCCATAGACGTCGCTGGAAGCGCAGACATCGGGCAGGACGGACCGGGGAATATCGAGTATTTTGAGCAGTTCGTCGTCCCAGTCGCCCGTCTTAATATTGAAGATCAGCGTCCGGGACGCGTTGGACACATCCGTGACATGCCTTTTGCGGCCCGTGAGATTCCAGACCAGCCAGGCATCCACCGTGCCGAAGGCCAGATCGCCCGCCTGGGCCTTTTGCCGGGCGCCTTCCACGTTATCCAGAATCCACTTGATCTTCGTGCCGGAGAAGTAGGCGTCGATGACGAGCCCCGTTTTTTGGCGAATAAGGTCCTCCAGACCTTTTTGCCGCAAGTTGTCGCAGATGGCGGCCGTCCGGCGGTCCTGCCAGACGATGGCGTTATAAACGGGTTCTCCGGTGCGGCGGTCCCACAGGATCGTCGTTTCCCGCTGATTGGTGATGCCGATGGCGGCCACATCAGCGCTCCTGAGACCGGCTTTCGTGATGGCCTCCGAGGCGCAGACAGCCTGACTCGTCCAGATTTCCCCGGGATCATGTTCCACCCATCCCGGTTTCGGATAGTGCTGCGCAAACTCCCGCTGAGCCGATGCGATGACGGCCCCGGCATGATCGAAGACAATGGCCCGGGAACTCGTCGTGCCCTGATCGAGGGCAAGGATGTATTTCATGGCAACCTCCCTTCACCTGCGCCTCTCCCGTCAAGAGACGGTGTCACCATCGCCCTTTTTGTCATTTCGACCCTGCATTTTGCGGGGAAGAAATCTTGATGCCTCAGGATATGAACAACTGAAGATTCCTCATCCCGCTACAGCGGGATTCAAAATGACCATTTCCCCTATGACGACACCGTCTCCAGGGGCGAGGGAACTCTTATGTTAATGCGTTTATCAATATACTGTGTTCCCTAAGCCAGCTCTTCCTTGCCTTGCAATCGGGAATCACAGACTCAACTTTTTCCCAGAATTGAGGCTGATGATTGCTGTGAATCAGATGACACAGCTCATGGACGATAATATAATCGAGAATCGCCACGGGCGCCATGATAATTTTCCAGTTGAAACGGATCGCCCCGGAGCGGGAACAGCTTCCCCACTGAGACTTTTGATTTTTTACCGCAACCGTTTTCGGTTGAACGCCGAGCTTTTGCGCCAGGGCGGGCAGACGCTCGGTTATTTTTTTTACGGCCTGTCCCTGATACCAGTCGATCATAGCCTCTTTGACGGCCGATCCGCCTTGCTCCCCCGTCAGGTCAGACGGAACTTGGACGCGCAGACAATCCTGCCGGAGTTCGCAAACAGGCGCCTCAAGATGGGCTTCCCTGACGACCAGCAGACGGCAGGTGTTTCCCAGATATGGAAATGTCTCTCCGGTCACATAATGTTTGCCGATGCGGTTCAATGGATCATGCCGAATCACAGCCTGCCGGTCATGAATCCACCGGGCCTTCCGGGTCATGAATTTCGAGATGGCCTCATCGCTGAGACGCTTCGGAACCTTTAGAGTTACGCAATCGGCGGTCACATGGAGCGCCACGGTCTTTTTCCGGTTCCCCCGCTCGATGTCGTAGGGGATTTGTTTGTTAAGATATTGGATAAACGGCATAACGGTCTCTTCTCAAACGTGCTATGGGGCAATCCGCGCCCGGCAATAGTCGCGGAAGTTGTTGACGGCGGTGAAAAATTCCCGCATCAGGATAATCCAGTCATAACGGCCCCGTTTCGTCAGGTGGAAATACGGGGCCTCGTACCGCAATCCGCCGGCCAGACAAAAGGCAAGGACATCGGGCCACAAATGCCGGTAAAAAACGCCGTTGTATTTCCTTCGCATAGCGGCGACATCCAGCTTCATCCCGAAAAGATGCATCATAAAATCATAACGCATTTGATCGCGAATGCCGAAAGTGCGCGACGCCTGGAGCGGCAGTTCTCCCCGGTTCAACTGAGCAATGTATTCGGGGATATGGAAGGTGTTCGCATAGCAGGACCCGTTTAAAAAACCGATAGAGCCGCTTCCCAGACCGGCGTATTCATCGTACTGAACGATATATTCGTCGATGGCCGTGCCTGTTTGCTTCGAAAAACACCAGGCCGAGGAAAAACCGTATTGGGGGATAAGGCGCTCACAGATGCGATGATAAAATCGCTTCTCTTTGCCGTATTCCACCTGCCCCAGTTTCCGGCTCACGAGTTGGCGCGTGGAATCGGAGACCATGAGAGGATAATACGTAATCTGATCCACCCCCGTTGCCAGCAGCATCTCCAGGTCCTGATCGAGAATCTCATCGGTCTGGGAGGGAAAATTGAAGATCATGTCGGCATTTAAGGTATTAAAGACGCCCAATATTTCTTTGAGGCGCCCGGCAATGTCCCGGCCGCTCCCGTATTTCTCGTAGCGTTCCATATCCTTAAGCAGGCCGTCATCGAAGCTCTGGATGCCGACGGAAAGACGTTTGACTCCCGCCCGTTTCAAAATATCGAGATTTTTATCCGTCAGGTGATTCGGGTTGGTCTCCACCGATATCTCGCCGATATTGAAGCACCGGCAAGCCAGGGCGAGGGTCTCTTCCAGTTCGTCGATGAGCACCGTCGGCGTGCCTCCGCCGGCGTAAATGCCGCTGAAATCGTAGCCCAGCGTTTTATAAAGCTGCAATTCCTTCCGGAGGGCCTTGAAGTAATCACGGCAAACGGATTCCTGAAAGACGACTCGATTAAAAGAGCAGTAAGGGCAGAGTTTTTCGCAAAAGGGGATGTGCAGATAGAGGAGCCGAGGCTGCTGCACGTCGCCCGGCGGAATGTGCGGCTCCGTCTCATCGTCGAACTTCATGGATCGGGCAAATTCCTGCTTCGCCTTCTGGGTAATGATATGATCGATCAGATTCAAATGAAAAATATCTCCCTTACGAAATATTGATTTCTTTAAGATAAAGATTTTCGACAAGATCCACAATCCCTTTGACATCTTCAGGGGCAAACCAGGGAACGCCGCGATCCTGTCCGGCTTCTCCGACGACGGCGATCAGGTTGTCTTCCTTCGTATAGAGCGGGTCGGGGTGTACCTCGGGCCGGAATACTTCGATCTTGGGAAGGGGGTTTCCCTTGAATCCTTCGGAAAGAATAATATCGACGCCGGATATGTAGCGGTCCCGCAGCTCGGCAATCTCCAGGTCCCGGTCCATGTCCTCGATAACCGTAGCCCTTTTGGGCGACGCGACAACCGTGATCTGCGCCCCCGCCTTCTTATGGCGCCAACTGTCCTTCCCTTCCCGGTCGATGTCGAACCCGTGGGTGGTGTGTTTGATCGTGGCGACGCGGTAGCCCCGCCGATTCAGCTCCGGAATCATTTTTTCAATGAGGGTCGTTTTCCCCGTGTTGGACTTGCCGGAGATGGATACAATGGGTATGGTCATGAACGTTCACCATTTTGATGATGCCATAGAAAAAAGTTGATAACGCTTCCGAATCGTCATTCCGGCGAAGAGACAGCGTCACAATTACCGTTTTTGTTATTTCGACCGCAGGGAGAAATCTTTGTCCCGAAATGTAGTGCGGGATCTTTCTCCCAATATGCAACTTCAGATTCCTCACATGCCCCATTCGCTTTGCTCAGGGCTTTGGTTCACCGGAATGACAATTTTTCTATAGTGAAACGGTCTCGAAAGCCGGAATGCAGGAATACTAAGAAAATCGCTCCTCATTGTCAAATGCTAAAACGAAAAGATCAGCCGGAGCGTAGGGATCGGCTGTATTGATTTTGTTATGTAAACCAGTAATTTTTAAATAGCCATAATTCAAATGGAAAAAAAAGACTGCAGCAGCTATAAAGTAGCCAATAAGCGCGTAATTTGAATAGTCAGATAAATTTGGTTGGTCGAGATTGAATAAAACAAACACTAAAAATCCAATGGAGAAGCATAAAAGTAAAATTGTGAATAAATAAACAAACCATTTATATTTGGCCATGAATTCATCATTTAGTTTTTTATTTGCAATGTCTGGCCGTAATAATATGCATAGTCCGAGTCCTATAAAAAACAATAAAGATAATAGAGTTCTTTCTCCGTTGAAAGCGATTTCCTTTATTATACAATACACACAACATATAAATAGTGGCCAGCTTAAGATTTGTCTTATTTTTCTATCGATTTTCAATATAAATGACATAGTTGATACCTACATAACAGAAAATTCGCGGGGCGGCGGATGTATCGCCGCTCCCGTTAAACGATTGGTTAAATTTCGCCTTTGTAAACATCCTTACGATTGCCGATTCTGAGGATAAGGATATCAAGGCCCAACAGGGCATAGATCACCCTGTAGTCACCGACTCGGCACTTGCGAAGGCCGGCAAACTGACCCTTGAGTACAGGATTGGATTTAGGCTGATTGATCAGTTCCTTCTCAATGAGATCGAGGATTCGTTTCGTCTCGGGCTTTGAGAGCTTCTTGAGGTCGCGGTGGACCGACTTCTTGTAGATAATGTTATAGGCCAAGAGATTTCCTCATCTCTTTGGCTGAAATAACCTCATCACCCTTGTCGTGGAGTCGGTCCAGGGCGATCTGGAGATCCGCAAAATCCTCGATATAGGACTCCAAGGCTTTCTGAATGATGAAAGAGCGGGGTCGTTCGGTCTCTTTGGCTATGCTATCTAGTTGGCTGGCAAGATTCTTGGGAAGCCGTACTGATATCGCTGTATTCATGGTGCACCTCCTGTCACTAATGTGTTACATGTTATGCGGAAATGCCTATTTTTTGTCAAGTCCGTTTTCGAAATTTAACTATTATTATATGAATTGCTTCTTTTCCGAAAATTTCAGAGAAAAAATACATCGTTTTGAGAAAATAAACAAATAATTATTAAAGATTTTACACAGGCCGTTCGCATTTCGCATGTAATATAATGATATGCGGCGTTCATATATCATGGTCATGGACTTATCATCATCACACATTCCATTTGAAATGATGTACATCCGTAAAAACTACCACATGCTCCCTTACAGGAAGACAGAAATACCCCGGCCGTTGCGAAAAACAGCTTCTAATGATGCCTCATTTCATTCCGAATTCAGCGATCTGAACTGATCAACCATACGGCTCCGCAGTATTTGAAGATGTGGATTTTCTGAAAAGATTGTTGGATGGTTGGCGGAAGTAAAGAAATTTAAAAAGAATCTGCCGGCTGATAGTATAGAGCGGGTCAGAGTGCACCTCGGGCCGGAATACTTCGATCTTGGGAAGGGGATTTTCCTTGAATCCTTCGGAAAGAATAATTTGGAGTCAATGTCTGGGGAAAATGCCCTTGTATAGTAGCTTTCAACCAGAACTGCTCAGGCGCGAAGATAGAAAAAATGGGCCGGAGTCTGAAGCACCCTTTTAACTTTTTGAAATATCATGAACCAGCTTCAAAAATCTTTCGGAAGCTGTCCTTTAATCACCTTGCCCCCGGCGTTTTTTGGCAACGAAGCCGTAAAGATCACGTATTCAGGAATTTTGTATTTGGCCAGTTTATCCCCGCAAAATACCTTGATTTCATCCGCTGTGGGAGTTGCACCGGGAACGGCGACGACGGCAGCCGCCACCTTTTCCCCCATCACAGCGTCCGGCACGCCGTAGACGGCCACTTCCAGCACCTTTGGGTGCAGATAGATAGCATTTTCCACTTCAACGGGATAGACATTCTCTCCGCCGCGATTGATCATGTCCTTTTTCCGACTGGCTACGTAAAAGAAGCCGTTTTCGTCTATCCGCCCCAAATCACCCGTTAGAAACCAGCCATCCCGGAAAACTTTCTTTGTTTCCTCCGGATTGTCGTAATAGCCATCTGCAACATTGGGTCCCTTGACGGCGATTTCGCCAACACTGCCTCGTGTGACTTCATTCATGTTTTCGTCGACGATCCTCGCCTCACAGCCAAGGCTGGGACGACCGATCGATGTCGGCTGTTCCGTACATTCCCGATCCATATTGGCAAGCGATATGGAGGCTTCCGTAAGACCGAATCCGTTGAAGAATTTGGCGTTGACGAAGGACTTCTTCATTTCTCCCATCAGATCGGGCGACATGGGCGCGGCGCCAAAGCCGGCGACTTTTATGGAACTTAAATCATATTTTTTCGCCTCTTCCGTCCCCAGTAATATCCTGTAGATGGAGGGTGATCCTACGAGATAGTCAATTTTTTCCTTCTCCACAAGTTCCAGAAAGGCCTGGATATTGAGTGCGCTTAACATGGCGACCGTGTTTCCCATCCTCATACAGGGCAGGAATTGCTCTTGAAGGGCCATGACGTGAAAGAGGGGAGCAACGATCAGGGTTTTTCGCCCCACCGCCGGGTCGCCGACTCCCAGCATCTCCATGTAATGTTCAAGCCGGATGGCGCTGTGAATGAAATTGCGATGGACGATTCGTACCCCTTTGGGTTTTCCCGTCGTTCCGGAGGTGAAAAGAATCGTATGTACATCCTCTTCGCCTGCTGCGGCAGGTGTGCAGACGCCTCCCTTGCCCCAGAGCCCAGCCAGTGATCCACTTTCACATTTGAATTTTATGAACCCGTCCAGGTCTTTGTTCCACGTTTCACCATCGACGATGGCGGCCACAGGCTGGGTGAGTTCCAGTTGATAGGCCAGTTCGGGTTTGGTCAGACGGGTGTTGAGAACGACGGATATGGCGCCGATCTTTGATATAGCGAGGAACGCCGTCGGAAAGCTATCGTCATTACGGAGGAAAACAGCCACCCGATCCCCTTTTTCTACGCGACCGTCATTTTTTAGGAAAGAGGCCAATTCATCGACCCGGCGATCCAGGTCGGCATAGGTGAGACGGATATCGCCATACTTGACGGCGTCACGAGCAGGACAGGTCTCCACCGTTTTATGAAACATCTCAAAAACAGTCTGTGGCCGATCGGCATAGACGTTGATCGTCGCCGAACCCACTTTTTTCTCTCCAAATCTATATTTCGATTCCATCATCGTCCTCCCCGTGGGTAAATGCCTGTGATTGGTTTCCAAAATTCCCGTTCTCTCAGCGCTGACTGAACCGCCGTCCCAGCATCGCCCCGGCGATGTTAACCCGCTGGATCTGCACCGTGCCGCCCGCAACAGGCCACCCCCGGCTGTCGCGCAGCATCCGCTCAACAGGATATTCCTTCGAGTAGCCGTATCCGCCGAAGACCTGGAGGGCCATATCCGTCACTTCCTTGCCGATTTCATTGGCAAAGCATTTGGCGACGGAGGACTCGAAGATGGAGGGAATTCCCAGTCCAGCGTTCACAGCAGCCCGATAGATAAGGAGCCGCGCGGCCTCCACCTTCATGGCCATATCGGCCAGGAGGAACTGGACACCCTGAAATTCGCAAATGGGTTTCCCAAAGGCCTTGCGTTCCTGTGAATACTTCTTGGCTGCCTCCAGCGCCCCCCACGCAATGCCGAGGGACATGGTGGCATTGCCGCAGCGTTCCACGTCAAAGGCCTGCATCAAAAAGGCAAATCCGCCTTCGGGGATGATCAGGTTTTCTTTGGGAACGATGCAGTTTTCAAAAATAAGATCACAGCTCGGCATACCGTGAAGGCCCATGAAAACTTCCTGCTTGCCGAAGGTGAAACCGGGCGAATCCTTCTCAATAACGATGCCTCCGATTCCTTTGGCGCCCTTTTGTTCGCTGAGGCGGACATACACCATGTATGAATCCGAATGGCCGCCCCCGGAAATAAAGCGTTTCTGACCGTTCACCACATAATGATCCCCGTTAAGGACGGCGCGCGTGGTCAGGTCCGTTAACGCCGAACCGGCTTCGGGTTCCGTCATCGCCACGGACATCAGCTTTTCGCCCGTGCAGGCAGGTGGGATGAACCGTTTTTTCTGTTCTTCCGTACCGAATAGATCAATTACGCGCACCGGTCCGACACTGGTCTCAAAGACGGGTAAGGCGGCAATGGGGCTGACCCGTGCCAGTTCCTCGATGGCCAGAACGGCATCAAAGGCGGCCAGACTGCCGCCGCCATATTTTTCCGGGAGCGTGATTCCTAAAAGCCCCATATCCGCGTATTGAGACAACATCCTGGAATCCAGGCCCTCGCCTTTTTCATCCCATTCCTGAACCAGCGGGGCCAGGCGTTGATCGGCAAAATTATGCACCGACTGTTTAAATATCTTCTGCTCATCGCTTAATTGAAAATCCATGGTGTATCCTCCTTTATCAAAATCTTTCATTTCATAAGTCTTGCGTCATATTGCTATGGTGAAACCTTTGAATAATACCGATGTTCTGTCATTTCGACCGTAGGGAGAAATCTTATTGGTCTGAACTCGTCAAGATTTCTCGTCGTCCCGCTGTTGCGGGACTCCTCATAATGACAAATTCAAAGGTCTCATAGTAGATAAACTGCCGACCATTTGGCGTCCGCGTGACGACAATGCCGAATGCCGCTTATTTTTTACCTTTTCGGCTCAGGACGGCAAAGCCCGCCGCCGCTGTGATGGCGCAAAGCCCGATGTAAAGGGCAAACGCCAGATAGTAGCTCTTTGTTGCATCATAAATGAAACCCGAAAGCGGCACGCCCACGGCTGTGCCGAGGGTGGTGAAAATGTTCAGAAAACCGTAAATGACGGCGAAGTGCTTCTGGCCCAGGACCTCGGCTGTCATGAGAGGCGGCAGAACCGTCCGAACGGCAATGGAAAAGCCGAACAAGATATTGAAAATAACGGCAACCCACAACCATTGCGCCCCATACAGGAGGGCGATGGAGACCATGAGTCCGGTCGTGAGAAGCAGATAGCTCTTCAGAAGCCCGATGCGATCGGCCAGACTGCCCGCGAGGATCTTGCCGATAATGAGCATGGCCATGTGCAGGGACATGAGGGTCGCCGCCGTCGTGGAGGAGAAGCCCATGTCGGTCAGATAGGGCACAATGTGGTGCAGGACGCCCATGTTGGCGATGGCGATAAACAGGATGATGAGGGCCAAAAGCCAGAAGGCCTTCGTCCGAAGGGCCTCCGTTGCCGTAACCCCTGTCTGTGCTGCCGCGGAGGCAGCGCCTGCGGCCTCTTCACCACCCAAAGGAAGCAGGCCCTTGTCGGCCGGCTTGGCGCGGACAATAAAGATGGCCGTCGGGATGGAAAAGACGGCGATGATGAGGCCAAAGACCAAATAGGCGGCCTGCCAGCTGTAATTCATGATGATCCAGTTCGCCAGGGGATTAAAGATAAAACCGCCGACACCCGTGGCGGCAAAGACAATCCCCATAGCCAACCCCCGCTTGTCAACAAACCAGTTTGTGATCATCATAGAGACGGGAATGATATGGGAACCGGCGCTTCCGATGCCGAGAAATACAGCAAGAATATAAAATTGCGTGAGTGTTTTGCATTGGGAAAAGAGGGCAAAACTCAACGCCATGATGGTCGTGCAGATCGTCATGATGATGCGGATGTCGTAGCGCTCTAAAAGTTTGCCCATGACCGGGGCCGTGACCATCATGGCCAGTGCCGCAACGGTAAAGTACAAGGAAAAGCCGCCCCTGGTGAACCCCATGGACTCGACAACCGGCTTGATGAAGACGCCCATGGTGTTCATGATAATGCCGATACCGGCAAAGTTGAGAAAAAAAGACCCGACGACAATCCACCACCCGTAGAAAATCTTCTTGTCAGAGTTCATGCCTTTCTCTCCTTTTTTAAAGTTTACATCAGGTTTTTTATTTTGTTTATGTCTGCGGCCATATCAATTCCGCTTCTTCTTTCAAGCCCAGCGCCTCCAGCTTTTCACGAGACGAAACGCCCCGTGCCGGATCGAATTCCATCAGTTCGTAAAATCCGGTTTTCATCTCATCAAAATCAATCTCGATGCCGGCAGTATCCCCATCTCGCGCGGGTTCTTTCAACCGCGTCGTCAGATCATCATCGGATGCACTGAAGCCGAAACGATAGTTAATGCAGCGCTTCAGATGAAAGATACGCCATCCAGCTTCCATCATCGAACCAATATCATACCCATACCCTGCGGCGGCATTGATTAATTCAACGATCTCCGGCAGGGTTAACGACCTGTCGGCAAACTGGCACAGGCAGGCACTATTTTCTATGCTGCCGATTGCTGTCGCCAGAAGCATGGTATCCGCCTTCTTGTCATGGGTAAGCGCCTCAAGATCGAATTCAAAGCCGATTTCCGGATAATTGCACGCCCCGGTTTCCATGAAGTGCATCGCCGTCTGCACATGACAGGCGCCTCTGGGGCTTACCGCATAGGCCAATGCATGCCCGTGACCGCCGCGCGGATCGTGCATGGGCGCTTCCAGCCCTTTGCTCTGCGCGGTATATTCTATGGAATCGCACCCGACGGTGCGAGCCGCAGAAGCACTCCCCATGGATAGAAGGGCTCCCAGTTTGCCGCTCCGTGAAGCCATCATCGGGAGGATTCTGTGCACAACCGTATCCATATCACCCCAGCGCAGCGGGACGCCACCGGTCTGTTCATCGGTGAGGTGGCCTTTCTCGTAAGCCTCCATGGCCCAGGCAATGGTAGCGCCGGCGCTGATCGTGTCCATACCGAGATCATTGCAGATCCTGGCCGCTTTGCAGACGGCGGCCAGGTCCGATGCGCCCAGGAGGCAGCCGAAGGACGCAACGGTTTCATATTCCGGTCCGGGACCTTCGGCAACAGCGAACGGCCCTTCGTCCACTTGCACGATCCTCTTACAGGCGACCGCACAGTAAGCGCAGGTGGCGGTTCTTTTCAGAAACCTCTCCGATAATGTGCTTCCCGTAAGATCGCTTCCCATCTCCTCATCAAAATTGGATGTCCAGTTGCGAATCGGTACATCACCCTCGTACATATGTCCTTCAAGGTTCCCGGACGTGCCATAGTCATGGAGCACCTGGGAAATGATGTATTCTTTGATACGCGGGGTGAGTTTTTTAACAAGCGATTTTGTCCGTTCCGGATCAGCTGCACAAAATTCGCCTGTTCCTGATTTCACCACCAGGGCTTTGAGGTTTTTCGAACCCATGACTGCGCCCATACCGCATCGCCCAAAGGCATGATGGGATTCGTTGAGGATACAGGCGAAGGGAACCCTGTTTTCACCGGCCGGTCCGATCACAAGAGACGTTGACTTTTTCCCGTATGTTTTCTTCAGATCCGCAGTACACTCCGGAATGCCCTTACCCCAGAGCGGCCCAGCGGCCTTGATGGTCACCGTTCCATTATCGATCAACAGATAGGAGGGATCTTTGGCCCTACCCGATATAATCACGCCGTCGTATCCGGCCAACCGGAGGGCAGGCGGGAAATAACCACCGCAGGAGGATTCGGCAAGTCCTCCGGTAAGGGGCGAACGCGCTGTAGCATTCATTCTGCTGGCGCCCGACAGCTTGATGCCGGTCAGGGGTCCGTTCATGAATATCAGGAGCGCCTCGGAAGAAAGGGCCGGTGCAGAGAAATCAGCCTGGTCCCAAAAGACTTTAGCTGCCAGGCCGCTTCCGCCGATGAAGCGCCGGTAGGTTTCTTCGGGCAGTTGAAGAATCTTCACCGTTTCAGTGGTGAGATTGATATCGGCGATACGGCCGGTATTCCCATTCATATCCGTATCCCTCCTCGTCAATAAAGTAGCAGCATGCCATCCCGAAGATCGATCCACATACCAACTTTCTCACGATGGCCGTACCTCAATGTGTAGTTTTATTTTTTTGCAACAATCAAATGATCAAGTCCCATTTCCTTCAAAGCTACCGGAAAGAGTTGAAACGCAGGCTTGATTACCGGTAAAAGTTTCAGCATGGCGGTTACCTTTCCGCCTTGCTTTATAATTCCCTTGGTGATGCCGGCGATCGGATTCTCAAGTCCGTGCCAGAACCGGTGTGAATGGTCGGCAGGCTGCTTGGACCACACATCCTCCTTGAGATTACAGGGTCCCAGATAAAAGGCGCCGTAATAACCCGGTTTGCTCGGCGGATTTTTCAGGTCGATGGTGATCTCCGCATCAGGGTCTGTATACATAAATTTTATGATGATGCCCGCCTTACTCATTTTCAGGCCGATCTTATCGTCCTTTAATACTCTGTCCAAAAAGTATCCGTATATCTTGTAGAGATCCGCGGCGTCCTTATAGTATTGACTCATTTCCATCCTCCCTTTATTATGACTGCGATTTCTCAGGCATCAGCCGGTTTGAAATTGATTCAGCTCCCTCATGGGCGCATTTCGAACTCGGTCCGGCTGATGATCTCGTCCTGGGCGATCTCGCTCAAACCGATGAATTCGGCTGAATAGCCGCTGACCCGGACGAACAGGTCGCGGTGTTTCTCCGGATGCGTCTGCGCATCCCGGAGGATCGCCGAATCCACCATGTTGAACTGCACCTGGGTCCCGCCGCAATTGAAATAGGTCTTGATCAGGGCCGTCAAAGCTTCCGTGCTGATCTTCTTGCCCTGAAAACGCATATTCAGGTTGGCGCCGTTGAACACCCGCGCCACGGGAAGCTTCACGACGGAATTCATGATCGCTGTGGGCCCCGAT